>NZ_JBDGKY010000008.1:0-147061 GCF_057656135.1 Lysobacter sp. Soil_N_23 | reverse complement strand
CTCACCCCAACCCCTCTCCCGCAAGCGGGAGAGGGGCTAAAGAAGACCGTCATCCCCGCGAAGGCGGGGACCCAGCGACGCTGCTCTCATGACCGCGCACGCAGACAAGCGAAAGCGGTCGGCACGAACAGCACGGGGTATCCTTTGCAACCTGCCTGCGGGAATCACGCCATGGATGCCGCTCCGTTCCGACTGCTACAGCTCGACCACGTCGTGCTGCGCGTGCGCGACCCGGCGGCGATGACGGCGTTCTACTGCGACGTGCTCGGCTGCCAGGTCGAGCGTCGGGTCGATGCGATGGGCCTGGTCCAGCTGCGCGCGGGCAACTCGCTGATCGATCTGGTCGACGCGGTCGGCAAGATCGGGCGCATGGGCGGCGCGGCGCCGGGAGTGGAAGGCCGCAACATGGACCACCTGTGCCTGCGCGCCGATCCATTTGATCGTGATGCCATCGTGGCCTACCTGCAGTCGCACGGCGTGCAGGTCGGCGAGTTCGGAAGACGCTACGGTGCCGAAGGTGAAGGTCCGTCGCAGTACCTGTTCGATCCGGAGGGCAATCTGGTCGAGCTCAAGGGGCCGCCGGACGAAGTGCCGATCGATACGGCGGCGTCGAACGCCAGTACCTGAGTGCGCTGCCCACCTTTCCTGTCGTTGCCACGCGCCCTGAAAGCAGATCCCTCGCCGCGCCCGCGACGACAACCCGAGATTCGTTGATGCCCACCGCTGCACCTGCACCTTCGTTGTCCATTTCCATCCGCGTGCTGGCCCTGCTGCTGGGCGGCCTTGCGATGTTCGGGCCGTTCTCGATCGACACGATCTTCCCGGCCTTCCCGGCGATCGGCGCCCAGTTCGGCGCCGACAAGCTGGCGATGCAGCAGACCATCAGCGTCTACCTGGTCGCCTATGCGCTGATGAGCATCGTGCACGGGCCGCTGTCGGATGCGATCGGTCGTCGCCGCGTCATCCTCGGTGGGCTTGCGGTGTTCACCGCAGCCTCGGTCGGTTGCGCGCTGGCCACCGACCTGACCACGCTGCTGGTCTTCCGCGCGTTGCAGGGGCTGTCGTCGGGCGTGGGCCTGATCGTCGGCCGCGCGGTCATCCGCGACGTGCTGCACGGCCATGATGCGCAGCGGTTGATGAGCCAGGTGTCGATGATCTTCGGTGTGGCGCCGGCGGTGGCGCCGGTGATCGGTGGCTGGATCCTGGGCTGGAGCCACTGGCCGGCGATCTTCTGGTTCCTGGTCGCTTTCTCGCTGGTGCTGCTGGTGTTCACCTGGCGGACGCTGCCGGAGACGCATCCGCCGCAAGCGCGCCTGCCGATGGTGCCGCGAAGGTTGCTGCGCGACTACATCGCCATCGTCATCAATCCGCGCTTCCAGCGTCTGGCTGCGGCCAGTGCGTTCAACTTCGCGGCGTTGTGGCTGTACATCGCATCCGCGCCGGCGTTCGTGCTCGACGTGCTCGCGCTCGACGAGCGCCAGTTCGGCTGGTTCTTCGTGCCGATGATCAGCGGCATGGTGCTGGGTGCATTCGTGTCCGGGCGTGCGGCCGGCAAGGTCAGCGGCGAGAAGCTGGTGTCGATCGGTTTCGCCTGTTCGGCCGTGGCGATGGTGCTCAACCTGGGCTACAACCTGTGGACCGACACGCCGCAGGTGCCGTGGGCGGTGTTGCCGATGATGCTCAATGCATTCGGCATCGCCCTGGTGTTCCCGATCGTGACCCTGGCCATCCTCGACATGTACCCGCGCCAGCGCGGTTCGGCCTCATCGATGCAGGCCTTCACCAGCCTGGTGCTCAACGCGCTGATTGCCGGTGTGCTGTCGCCGTGGATCAGCGACCACATGCTGTGGATGGTGGCCGTGGCCAGCGCGTTCCTGCTGGTGGCGTGGGGGTTCTGGCGCTGGGAGGCGACGGTGGTGCGGATGGAGTGCTCGGCCGAGCCGAGCGCGACGGTGCCGGAAGAAACCCTCTGAGGCACCAAACACCGTCATCCCCGCGAAGGCGGGGACCCAGCGCCGTTGCTTTGCATCGTGCCCGGCGAAAGTCGCTGGGTTCCAGCCTTCGCGGGAATGACGGGTTACAGGTGCGCAGGGATGACTGCTACGCCTCGCGATACACGCGTCGCAGCAGCTCATGGAAGTGGTGCACCGCGTTCTCGCGCAGCGGATTCAGCCGGCCCGGCTGGTACGAGCCCGATGCCATGCCGCGCTGCACGTCCTCGCAGATGGTGAGGTCCTCGAACTGTACTTCGTCGCTGAAGTTGAGGTCGGCCAGGCGTCGCGCGGCGGCCTCCTCGGACTCGTCCATCGCGTAGTAGAAGTCGAACTCGACGCGGCACTTGTCCACGCCCTTGGCGATCACGCGGTTGGTCTGCAGGCGGCCGGGGACGATGTTGAGCATCGTGTTCGGCCAGATCCAGTAGTACAGCGCATCGCCGCTGCCATAGAGCTCGTCGCCGCTCTCGAGTGGGCTGAATTGCAGCGAATACCACTCGTGCGTCTGCGTCGTGTAGCTGCGGTAGTCCAGCAAGCGGTTCAACCCGGGGTGCACGTGCGGCACGTGGTAACCCTCCAGGTAGTTGTCGATGTAGATCTTCCAGTTGCAGTTGATGTCGTAACCGACGCGGCGGTGGTGGCCGTAGCGTTCGAGGTGGCGATCGGCGCCGACGCGCTCGTCGATGCCGGCGACCAGGGCGTCGAAGTCGATGGCGTGTTCGGCATCGACCGCGGCGAACACCAGTCCCTGCCACACCCGCACCGCCAGCTGCGGCAGCTTGATGTCGGCGACGTTGAAGTCCGGCGCGGTGCCCATTTCCGGCGCCGAACGCAGCGTGCCGTCGAGGGTGTAGGTCCAGCCGTGGTAGCGGCAGCGCAGCGACTTGGCCGCCAGGCCGTCGCAGGCGGCGAGCGGGCCGGCGCGATGGCGGCAGACGTTGTGGAAGACGCGGATCTCGCCGTCGGCGCCGCGCACGGCGATCACCGGCAGGCCATTGAAGTCGCCGACGACGTGATCGCCGGCGTTCTGCAACTGGCAGACATGGGCCAGGATCTGCCAGCCTCGGTCGAAGATCCGTTCGCGGTCCAGCGCCACTATTGCCGGGTCGGCGTAGTAGCGCGCGGCGAGGGAAGTGGCACGGTCCGCCGGCTGGGCGGCGAGGGCGGCGGCGTCGAGCAGGTCGGGGCGGTTCATCGGCCAAGTATGCCTTCACCGCCCCCCGCTTTGCTCCCTCTCCCGCTTGCGGGAGAGGGCCGGGGTGAGGGCAGGAGCGCCCTCATCCCAACCCTTCTCCCGCACGCGGGAGAAGGGCTAGATCAGGGCTTCGCCTTGGCCTGCTGCGCCGCCACCCTTGCCTCCACATCCGCCAGCATCGCGTCCAGGTGGCTGCGATCGTAGGCATGCCCATTCATCACCACCGCAGCGATGCGGCGGGTAGCGGTGATATCCAGCAGCGGGTCGGCATCGAGCAGCACGATGTCGGCGGCCTTGCCCGCGGCCAGCGTGCCATTGCTGTCGTCATGACCGAGGAAGCGGGCGCCATTGATGGTCGCTGCCTGCAGCGCCTGCAGCGGGGTCAGGCCGTACTTCACCAGCAGCGCCAGTTCGTCGTGCAGGCCGATACCGGGGTAGTTGTACGAGTTGAGGAAGCCGGCATCGGTGCCGGCCAGGATCGTCACTCCGGCCTGCTGCAGCAGCGGCAGCACCGAGGCGTTGCGTTCGAAGCGCAGGTGGCGCGCGGCGACGGCGGCCGCGTCGTCCTTGGCCGCGCGCTCGACGCGCCAGGTATAGGTCGCCTGCAGGCCTGGGCCGATGTACTTGAGGTAGTCGTCGCCGCGGTGGTCGTCCTGGTCGAGCCAGGCCACGACCTGGCTGCCGTTGAGCGTCGGCGTCACCGCCGTTCCGCGCTGCGCCATGCGCGCGTAGGTGGCCTTGGCCAGGTTCACGTCGAAGGTGGCGTTCCACTGGTTCCAGGCATCGCGGCTGGTCATCTCGCCGCGGGCGATCGCTTCGCCGAGTTCTTTCTCCTTGGGCGAGCCGGCCTTGAAGGCGTAGTCGATATGTTCGACCGAGCTCAGTCCGGCGGCACTGACTTCATCGATGGTGATCGGGTAGGGCACGTGCGCGGAGGTCTTCAGGCCACGACGCCCGGCTTCCTTCACCGCGGCCATGAACAGCTCCGGCGACAGCGTGTTGTCGGTGATCTTGACGAAGTCGACCTTCCAGCCCTGCAACTGGTCGAGCGCCTGGTTCAGCTCGGCGATCGAACCGATCTCCAGGTCGCCAGGCCAGATGGACTTGTAGCCTTCGATCTTCGGGCCGGACGTGAAGATACGTGGCCCCAGCAGCGTGCCGGCGGCGGTGGCGGCGCGCCATTCGAACACGCTTGGGCTGAGATCGCCGGCGGCATCGCGGACCGCTGTGATGCCGTGGGCGACGTACAGCGGCAGCAGGTTGCGATTCTCTTCGATCAGGGTATCGCCGCCGCCGAAATGCACGTGCATGTCCCACAGGCCCGGGATCGCGAACTTGCCGCTGGCATCGACCGTCTGCGCGGCATCGAAGCGGCCGGCGCGGGCCTCGTCGACGATCGCCACGATGCGTGCTCCGCGTACCGCGACCGCCTGATGCGGGCGGCGCTTGCCGTCGACGACGTCGATCACGGTCGCATCGCGCACAAGCAGGTCGACGCTTTCGGCGGCGTGCATCGTGCCGCTGGCCAGGACCAGGGCGAGGGCGGCGGACAGCAGGGGCTTGCTCATCGGGGGACGTTCTCGGGCAGGGCGGCAAAGCGGACAGGCTGTAGTGTGGCCGGGTTCGCCGCCGCGCGGGCGGGCGGCGATCACGATGCCTGCCAGCGCCCATGCTAGGTTTCGCCTGTCACCACTATCGGCAAAGGATGCGGCGATGCGCGTGCATTTCCATGGAGCGGCGGGCGAGGTCACCGGATCGCTGCACGAGGTCGAGGCGGCGGGCCGGAGGCTGCTGCTCGACTGCGGCCTGATCCAGGGCAGCCCGGAGGCTGAACGACGCAATCACGAGACGTTTCCGTTCGATCCGGTCGCGCTCGATGCGCTGGTCATCAGCCATGCCCACATCGACCACATCGGTCGCGTGCCATTGCTGGTACGGCGCGGCTTCAAGGGCCCGATCTACGCGCAGCAAGCCACTGCCGAGCTGATGCCGGTGATGCTGCTCGATGCCGCCTCCATCCAGGAAGGCGATGCCGAGCGCGCCAACCGCCATCGCCGCCATGGCGAGCCGGAGGTGCTGCCGCTG
Organism: Lysobacter sp. Soil_N_23; assembly: GCF_057656135.1. Classification (NCBI taxonomy): domain Bacteria; kingdom Pseudomonadati; phylum Pseudomonadota; class Gammaproteobacteria; order Lysobacterales; family Lysobacteraceae; genus Lysobacter; species Lysobacter sp. Soil_N_23. Next base: position 141,787 of record NZ_JBDGKY010000008.1, on the reverse strand, counting down.
TACACGCGCGAGGACGTGCAGGTGGCGATGGCACAGGTACGCACGCTGCCGTACGACCAGCGCAGCGAAGTGCTGCCGGGCATCGACATCGCATTCCGCGAGGCCGGCCACATCCTGGGTTCATCGAGCGTGGAAGTGTGGGCCGATGGCCGCAAGCTGGTGTTCTCCGGCGACATCGGTCCCAAGGGCACGCCGATCCTGCGCGACCCCGCGACCATCGACCGTGCCGACCTGGTGTTGATGGAATCGACCTATGGCGATCGCCTGCATCGCGATCGCGCCGAGACCATCCGCGAACTGGGCGGCATCCTCGACAAGGCCTGGCACGAGGGCGGCAACGTCCTCATCCCCGCCTTCGCGGTCGGGCGCAGCCAGGAGTTGCTGTACTGGTTCGCGCGGCACTGGGACGAGTGGCAGCTGGCGCGCTGGCAGATCTTCCTCGACAGCCCGATGGCGGCGAAGGTGGTCGACATCTACGATCGCCACGCCGAACTGTTCGACGAGGACGCGCGTCGCGTCTGGCAGGACAAGCCCAATCCGTTCCGCCTGCCGAACCTGCACATCACCGCTTCACGCGAGGAGTCGATGGCGATCAACCGCATCGAACGCGGCGCGATAGTGATCGCCGGTTCCGGCATGGCCAATGCCGGGCGCATCCTGCACCACTTCCGCCACCGGCTCGATCGGCGGCAGACGCACGTGGTGTTTGTCGGGTACCAGGCCGAAGGCACGCTGGGGCGCAGGCTGGTCGACGGCGCCTCGTGGGCGCGCATCCACGGCTCCGATGTGCGCGTGAATGCGCAACGCCACACGGTCGGCGGTTTGTCGGCGCACACCGACCAGCGCGGCCTGATGGAGTGGTACGGCGCGATCGATGGACATCCGCCGCTTGCGCTGGTGCACGGCGAAGACAAGGCACGCGAGGCGCTGGCCGGGGAAATCGGCGAGCGTTTTGGCGTGCAGGCGGTGCTTGCCCGGCCGGGGATGGTGCTGGAGGTCTGATCAACTCATGGTTGATCAGCGCATCGTTGATCAATGTGTCTGCCGCAGCGCAATCGTTTCCCAGATGGCCACCATCACCAGCACCGCTGTCGTCGCCACGCCCACTGCCAGCGCCGACCAATGCAGCGACACGGCTATTGGCGTGAGCGCCGCCAGCAGCACCAGTCCGGCGCAATGCGACAGTGGCGGCGAACGGCGCTCGTAGCTGGCCCACTTGAACAGCGCATTGCCGACCAGGTACAGCGCCGGTCCGCCGAGGATCGCGGCCAGGCCGGCGTCGCTGGCGTGCTCGGGGTGGGCGAGCACCAGCTCGTCGGCTACCGCGCAGACGATCACGCCACCGACGATCAGCAGTTGCAGATAGGTATAGACCAGTCGCGCCAGGCGACCAGGGTCGGCGGATTGCGAAATGCGATGGCTGGCATGTTCGGCACCGGAATCGAAATAGATCCACCACATCGCCACGCTGCCGAGGAATGCGCTGAGGAAGGCCGTAACCGTCGAGGTCGTCCAGGTCAGGCCGGCGAACGTCGCACCGGTGACCAGGATCGATTCGCCCAGGGCGATGATCACGAAGAGCCCGCAGCGTTCGGCGAGATGATGGCCGTCGACATCCCAGTCCGCGGTGGTCGAACGCCCCAGTCCCGGTACCCAGAAATACAGGGCGGGCGAGATGTACTCGATCGCCACGGCGGCGATCCAGTAGCTGGCGCGCGCAGGTCCGTCGGCGAGACCGCCGAGGACCCAGAACATTCCGGACAGCGACATCCACAGCGCGATGCGGACGAACGTGCGGTAATGCACCTGGTTATGGCCGCGCATGACGCAGGCGACGAATACCGTCCGTCCGACCTGCATCGTTGCGAACACCACGCCGAACACCAGCCCGCGCTCGCCGAAGGCCTGGGGGATCGACGAGGACAACAGCAGGCCGCCCAGCATCAACGCGAACAGCATCACCCGCACCGGCGCGCGCTCCGGGTCGAGCCAGTTGGTGACCCACGAGGTGAAGATCCACAGCCACCACACCGCCAGGAACAGCAGCAGCGTCTGCAGTGCGCCCTTCACGCCCAGATCGGCGAGCAGGGCATGCGACAGCTGGGTGACCGCGAATACGAACACCAGGTCGAAGAACAGTTCGACCATGGAAACGCGGCTGCTGTCCTGGTGGCCGCGCTGGCGCAGCAGGGAAGTACTCATGGTGTTCGCGGGGTCAGTGGCGACGGTGGCGATTGGCGAACGCCAGCAGCAACAGGCCGCCGATGATCGATACGTTCTTCATGAAGTGCAGCAGTTGCGCGCCGCGCTGCGCACCTTCCAGCGACCAGAACGGGTGCGACACCAGGGCGTCGACCAGCATCGCCACGGCGGCCAGGGTGGCCGTCCACCGCAGCTGCCAACCGGCGGCGATCGCCAGGCCCAGCAGCAGTTCGGCGGTGCTGGCGATGGCGGCGGCGCTGCCGATGGCTTCCCCCCCCGCCCAGGCGAGCAGGCGGTAACTGCCCATGGCGATGAACACGCTGGCCACCAGCACCCGCCCCGCCAACCATCCGGCATTTCGCTCCATGAATCCCGTCCCGATGCCAATTGCGCGAAGCGTCGCACAAACCGCCTGTGGGCGCCGCCACCGCCCCGTGAGGCCCTCGCCGCTGCTTGAGCCCCTCTCCCGCCCGCGGGAGAGGGGTTGGGGTGAGGGCAAGCAGCCACCCCAGCCTTAACCGCCCCGGCCCCCGGACTGGCACCGGCCCCGCCTTTCGCGTACAGTCCGCCCCGTTCAGCGCACGGCTGCCTCCCCGCAAGGGTACGTTTCCCAGGTATGCCCGCCGTAGGTCCAGACATTGGGCCAGTCATCACGGCTTTTATCCCGCACGTCTTTCGTCGCGCAGACACGGCCCGGAGCATCCGGCAGCCGTCCAATTCGATCGCTCACAGCGCGGTTTTAGGGAACGCTGGAGTCATCACGCGACAATCGATCGCGCGTCCGCGTTTTTGCGTGGGCGTGACGGGCGTCGCGAGCCAAAGGAGTTTCACCACATGACGTTCGAATCCCTCGGGCTTTCGCCCGCGTTGCTGCGCGCGCTCGCCGACCAGAACTACACCACCCCCACGCCGATCCAGGCCGAAGCGATCCCGCTGGCCATGGCCGGTCACGACCTGCTCGGCGGCGCCCAGACCGGCACCGGCAAGACCGCTGCTTTCGGCCTGCCGCTGCTGCAGCGCATGTCCAAGCAGACCCCGTCGAACGGCTTCCGCCGTCCGCGCGCACTGATCCTGGTGCCGACGCGTGAGCTGGCGGTGCAGGTCACCGAGAGCCTACGTGGCTATTCCCGCCACGTGCGCCTGAACATCGCCGCCATCTTCGGTGGCGCCGGCATGGGCCCGCAGGTGGAGCTGTTCCGCCGCGGCGTCGACGTGCTGGTCGCCACCCCGGGTCGCCTGATCGACCACATGGAGCGCGGCACCGTCAAGCTCGATGCGATCGAAGTGCTCGTGCTCGACGAAGCCGACCGCATGCTCGACATGGGCTTCCTGCCGGCCATGAAGCGCATCCTCGCCAAGCTGCCGCGCGAGCGTCAGACGATGCTGTTCTCGGCCACGTTCGAGTCGCAGCTCAAGCAGCTCGCGCTCGAGTTCATGCATCACCCCAAGCAGGTGCAGGTCGCCGCGCAGAACACCATCGCCGAGACCATCGTGCATCGCGCCCACCCGGTCGATGTCGCCAAGAAGCGTGACCTGCTGGTGTCGATCCTTGCCGGTCGCCATACCGATCGCGCGATCGTGTTCGGCCGCACCAAGCACGGCTGCAACCGCCTTGCCGAGCAGCTCGAAGAGTCGGGCTTGGCTTCCGTCGCCATCCACGGCAACAAGAGCCAGGCACAGCGCCAGAAGGCCCTGCGCGACTTCAAGTCGGGCAAGGCCCGCGTGCTGGTCGCCACCGACGTCGCCGCGCGCGGCCTGGATATTCCGGACCTGCCGCTGGTGATCAACTACGACCTGCCGATGGTCGCCGAGGACTACGTGCACCGCATCGGCCGCACCGGTCGCAACGGTGCCAGCGGTGAAGCGCTGTCGCTGGTCGCACCGGAAGAGGGCGGCCTGCTGCGCCAGATCCAGCGCATGCTCAAGGCCGACATCGAGCTGGTCTCGGTGCCGGGCTTTGAGGCGAGCCGTCCGATCCAGATGAACGCTCCGATCCCGAACCCGCGCGGCGCCAGCCAGCCGCGCAAGCCGTCGCATCGCCCGCACAGCAAGCCGGCGGCGCGTCACGCCCACGCCGGTCCGAAGCAGCATCGCAGCGGCGGCCAGGGCGCCGGCCGCGGCTCGCGCAGCGGCTTCAGCGGCTGATCGCAGCGGCCAGCGAGTGAAACGAAAAGCCCCGGTCGCAAGACCGGGGCTTTTTCTTGACAGTCATTCCCGCGAAGCGTTGTTGGTTTAGCCCGTCATTCCCGCGAAGGCGGGAACCCAGTGACTTCGAACGGCGACGACGCTGGGTCCCCGCCTACGCGGGGATGACGGCAGTTCCACACTTCCCGCCGTGCGCCCCGATCAGCCTTCCGGCGGGTCCGAGTCGAGCACCTGCACCGGAGCGCCGCCGCCGGTGCTGTCTTCCGTCATCCTCGCATCGGTCACCAGCATCACCACGCCCGGACTGAGCAGCGGCAACACCGCGGCAACGAAGTCGTGCGGAATCACCACGCGATTGATCGTTTCCGGGCCAAGCAACATCCCCGACGGATCGGTGCCGCCCGGGATGCCGATCGCGCTCCAGTTCGGCATCTGCGTGCCCGGCAGCAGCGGGTTGTCGCCAGGCAGGTAGCCTTCCTTGACGATGTAGGCATGCGTGCCCAGCGGTTTCTCGGGATTGCGGATCAGTACGCGCGAGCGCCCGATCTCGATGCCGTTGCGGTAGACGATCACGCGCTCGTCGGCGCCGCTGAGCAGGATCGACACCGGGCCCTCGGTCGAGACTTCCGGTCGCCAGCGGTACTTCTGTCCATCCTCGAGCGGTGGAATCGCCGCCTCCGCACCGGTGTGCGGATCGATCGGACTCAGCGCACCCGGATGCACGATGTCCTCCGGCGATTTGCCTTCCTGCGACACCACCACGGTCATGCCCATGTTCGACGAGCCGAACAGCAGGCGCGCGAACTCGGACGGAAGGTGCACGCAGCCGTGCGACTCGGGATAGCCGGGCAGGCCACCGGCATGCAGGGCGACGCCGTCCCAGGTCAGCCGCTGCATGTACGGCATCGGTGCAGCGTTGTACTTGCTGGAACGGTGATCCTTGTCCTTCTGCAGGATCGTGAACACACCCGTCGGCGTTTCGTAGCCCTTCCTGCCGGTGCTGACCGTGCTCACACCGATCGGGATGCCGTTGCGGTACACGTAGGCGCGCTGCTCGGTGAGGCTCACCACCACCGCCAGCGGCCCGGCCCGGTTGTCGCCACCCCAGATCCACTGTCCGGGTTTGAGCTGCGCCGGCGGCGTGTTGGCGGGACTGGATTCGCGCGCGCCCCAGGAAGGCACGGCGGCATTGGCAGCCACGCACAGGAGCAGGGACAAACTGGCGGCGAGCAGGCGCGGGCTGAAGCGAGGCATCAGGCAATCCGTACTTTGATGTGACACAAGCCTAACGCACGCATGTGTAGGCGCCAGCAAGGCGGCGCCTGCCGAACGTCAACCCGATGCTGGGCGAGCGGCGCTGTCGTGGTGGACGACGGCGTCGTGCCGGCGTCGCGCGGCCGGGCAATTGAGCAGTGCCGAGCGCGCCAGCCAGGCCTGGTCGGGATAGTACGAGAACACGAACTGGCCACCCTTGAGCAGGTCGATCATTGGTTTTGCCACGGCGCTGCGCACGGCCGGACAGCCCCAACTGCGACCGAGGCGCCCGATGCGCTTGCCCTGTGCGGGATCGACGTACGGCGCGCCGTGCATGACGATCGCGCGCGCCATCGCCGCGTCATTCACGCCGGGCTCCAGCCCCTGCATGCGCAGCGAGTAGCCGTTGCGGCCGGTGTAGGTGTCGGCGGTGACGAACAGTCCCAGGCTCGACTGGTGGCTGCCATCGCGATTGGAAAAACGCGTCGCCAGGTTGTCGCCCGAGCCCTGGCCATGGGCCACGACTTCTTCGTAGAGCAGCTTGCCGGCGGAGAGGTCGAAGACCCATAGACGTGGCAGCAGCGAAGGTCGGCTGTAGTCGATGACGGCCAGCCGCCGCGCGCTCGCGCCGACACCGCTGGCTTGTGCGCATTGCATCGCCGCTTGGGCGAGATCGAGCACCTTCGGGTCGGCTCCGGGAGCCAGGCGCGCCAGCGGTGAAGCAGGCAGCGTTGCGGCCTCCACCGGCGGCGGAAACTTCACAACGACAGGCTCGCCCGGCTTGCGAGTGGCAAGGCCGGGCGTGGCCGGCAGCAGGGCAGCGGCGGCCAGGAGGAGGGTGCGGGGCTTGAGCATCCGGTAATTATCGTAAGGCATTGCTGAACCACAATATTTCGTGGCTGAAAGTGCAAATACAAGCGCGGCCCGGTCCGCCGGGCGCCTGTTCAGCAACAAGTCCGGTGATGTGGGAGGGCTTCAGCCCCGATCTGGCGCCCGTCGGGACTGAAGCCCCTCCTACGAGAACGGGCCGCATTGCGGCCCGCTTGCCCTCACCCCAACCCCTCTCCCGCACGCGGGAGAGGGGCTAAAACCGGATCAGCCCTTCTTGGCAGCGATCCAGCGGTCGATCTTGCCTTCGAGCACGCTCAACGGCACCGCACCGTCCTTCAGTGCTTCGGCATGGAACTCGCGGATGTCGAACTTCGGGCCCAGTTCCTTCTCGGCCTTCGCGCGCAGTTCCTTGATCTTCAGCTCGCCGATCTTGTACGCCAGCGCCTGCCCCGGCCAGCCGATGTAACGCTCGGCTTCGGCGGTGGCCTGGGTTTCACTCTCGGCGGAGTTGTCGAGCATGTACTTGATCACCTGCTCGCGCGTCCAGCCCTTGCTGTGCAAACCGGTGTCGGTGACCAGGCGGATCGCGCGCCACAGTTCGTTCTGCAGGTAACCGAAGTAATTGTACGGATCGGTGTAGACGCCCAGGTCCTTGCCCAGCGACTCCGCATACAGGCCCCAGCCTTCGGCAAACGCAGTCTCGCCACCGAAGCGGCGGAACGCCGGCAGGTTCTTCAGCTCCTGCTGCAGCGCGAGCTGGAAGTGGTGGCCCGGAATGGCCTCATGCAGATACAGATCCTCCGCGTCCCAGGTCTTGCGCGTGGGCAGATCGTAGGTGTTGACGTAGAAGATGCCCGGACGCGTACCGTCCTCGCTCGGCGTCATGTACTCGCCACCGGCCGCGGACTGCGCGCGGAACGGTTCGACCGGTCGGATCTCGAACGGCGACTTGGGAATCAGCGAGAACTGCTCCGGGATCTTCTGGTTGATCTTCGCTTCGAGCGCGCGGTAGTACTCCAGCAGCGCCTTCTCGTCCTTGAAGCTGAAGCGCGGATCGGTCTGCATGAACTTGAAGAAGTCCTGCATCGAACCCTTGAAGCCGACCTGCTCCATGACCTTGTGGATCTCGCCGTGGATGCGCGCGACTTCGTCCAGGCCGATCTTGTGGATCTGCTCCGGGGTCAGGTCGGTGGTGGTGCTTTGCTTGGCGTTGAACGCATACCACGCCGCGCCGCCCGGCAGCTTGTCCAAGCCGACCGTGTCGCGGGTCTTGGGCAGGTACTCGTCGTTGATGTAGGCACGCAGCTTCTTGTACGCCGGCATCACCTGGCCGCCGATCATCGCCCGGTAGGCGTCGGTCAGGCGCTGCTTGTCGGCGTCGGAGAAGTCCTTGGGCATCTGCGTGATCGGGCCCCAGAACAGCGTGTCCTCGGGCTTGGCCTTGATCAGCGCGTCGAGCTGCGGGATCACCTTGATCATCAGCGCCTTGGGCTGCACCACACCGGCGGTGACACCTTCCTGCATGCTGGTGATGGCCGAGTCGAACAGCGTCGGCAGCTTGCTGGCGCGCGCCAGCCAGTTGTCGTAATCCTTGACGGTCTTGAACGGCTGCGCGCCGGTGCCCGAGCCCAACTGCACGGCCAGTGATGGCAGCGAATGCATCTGGTTGATCGGCAGCTGCCAGTCCGGGTACTTGAACGACTCCAGCGTGTCCTTGGCGTCTTCGACGAAGATCTCGTAGCTCAGCAGGTCCTGGCCGGTGAGGCCTTCGCTGCCGACGGCTTCGACCTTGGCGAGCCACTCGGTGACGAACTGCTTGCTCTGCTCACGGTACTGCGCCGAGAAATAGTCGGGCAGCTGGTCGTTGTAGCGCGGGTCGCCCTGGAAGGTCGCGGCGATCGGGTTGAGCTTGAGGTTGGCCTCCCAGTAGTCGGCGTACAGCTTGTTGAGCTGGTCGGCCTTGGCCTGCGAATTCTGGGTGGCGGCCGGTGCGGCGGGGGTGGCCGTCTCGGTGGAGGGCTTGCAGCCGGCGATCGCAGCGGTAACGGCGATGGCGAGCAGGAGTTGGCGAAGCTTCATGGATGGATCTCCTGGTGAAAACGTCCGATCTTTGTAGGTACGCGGGGTAGGAGCGAGCTTGCTCGCGATCCCCCTTGTGAGCCACGGCGCCGTTGGTCGCGAGCAAGCTCGCTCCTACAGGCGGGGGAGGGCAGATTCAGCCGGCCTTCTCCGAGGCAATCCAGTGGTCGATCTTGCCCTCGAGAATCTCAAGCGGCACTGAACCGTCCTTGAGCACTTCGGCGTGGAACCTGCGCACGTCGAACTTCGACCCGAGGGCCTTCTCGGCGCGGTCGCGCAGCTCCTGGATCTTCAGCTCGCCCATCTTGTAGGCAAGCGCCTGCGCCGGGATGGCCATGTAGCGTTCGGCTTCGGCGGTGGACTGGGTCTCGCTCTCGGCGGAGTTGTCCAACATGTACGCGATCACCTGCTCGCGGGTCCAGCCCTTGCTGTGCAAACCGGTGTCGACGACCAGGCGGATTGCGCGCCACAGCTCGTTCTGCAGATAGCCAAAGTACGAATACGGATCGCTGTACACACCCAGGTCCTGGCCGAGCGATTCGGCGTACAGGCCCCAGCCTTCGCTGAAGGCGGTCTCGCTGCCGAAGCGGCGGAACCTGGGCAGGTTGGTCAGCTCCTGCTGGAGTGCGAGCTGGAAGTGGTGGCCCGGGATCGCTTCGTGCAGATACAGATCCTCCGCGTCCCAGGTTTTGCGGGTCGGAAGATCGTAGGTGTTGACGTAGAAGATGCCCGGACGGCTACCGTCCTGGCTCGGGCGCTGGTACGAGCCGCCGGCCGCCGACTGCGCGCGGAACGCCTCGACCGGACGGATCTCGAACGGCGCCTTCGGCGTCAGCGAGAACTGCTCCGGGATCTTCTCGTTGATCTTCGCTTCCAGGCCGCGGTAGTACGCGAGCAGTGCCGGCTCGTCCTTGAAGCTGAAGCGCGGATCGGTTTGCATGAACATGAAGAACTCCTTCATCGAGCCCTTGAAGCCGACCTGCTGCATGACCTTGCCGATCAGACCATGGATACGCGCGACTTCGTCCAGGCCGATCTGGTGGATCTGCGCGGGCGTGAGGTTGGTCGTGGTCGAGTTGCGTGCGTTGAACGCATACCAGGCCGCGCCGTTGGGCAGCGAATCCAGGCCGGACGTGGCGCGCGTGGCCGGCAGGTACTCATCGTTGATGAAGGCGCGCAGCTGGCGGTAGGCCGGCATCAGCTGGCCTTCGATCATCGATGTGTACTCGGCGGTCAGGCGCTGCTTGTCGGGATCGGAGAAGCCGGCCGGGAAGGTCTTGACCGGGTTCCAGAACAGCGTGTCCTCGGCCTTGTCCTTGATCAGCGCATCGAGCTGCGGGATCACCTTCACCATCAGCGCGCGTGGCTGCACGACCCCGTTCTTCATGCCCTCGCGACTGTTGGCGATGGCCTGCTCGAACAACACCGGCACCTGCGCGGCGCGCTTGCGCCAGTTGTCGTAGTCGGCCGGCGTCTTGAAAGGTTGTGCACCGGTGCCGGAACCGAGCTGGGCGACGGTGGCGGCGAAGTTGTAGAACTGGTTGACCGGCTGCTGCCAGGTCGGGAACTGCTCGGCTTCCAGCGCCTTTTCGCGGTCGCGCACGAAGATCTGGTAGCTCAGCAGGTCCTGGCCGGCGAGACCATCGCTGCCGACCGTCTTTACCGACTGCAGCCAGCGCGTGTTGAAGTCGTGCATCTGCTGGCGGTATTGCGCTGACAGGGTGTTGGGCAACTGGTCGTTGTAGCGGTTGTCGCCCTGGAACGTTGCCTGCAGCGGATTGAGCTTGAGCAGCTCTTCCCAGTACTGCTCGTAGAGCGCGTTGAGACGGGCGGACTTCGCTGTCTGCGATGCGGTTGCCGGAGTGTCGGCGGCGAGGACCGGCGCGGTTGCGACGGAGGCGAGGGTCAGGGCAAGTGCAAGGGCAAGCGGACGCAGCAACGGCATGTAGGGTCCCCCGGGCAAGGCCGAAGGGCCAAGCATGGCCGAGGCGGGCGGGGGGCGCTCAGGTCGGAAGTCACGGAATCGCACTCCGAGCCGCTCCGGGGTGGGGTAGGAGCGAGCTTGCTCGCGATAGTCGTGTCCGCGATCCGGAAAGCCCGGTCGCGAGCAAGCTCGCTCCTACCCCAGCGCCGCTTCCTCACGCAGCTGCCGCGCCCTCGCCTCGCCCAGATAACGGGTGATCCCCGCACGTACCAGGTAGATCAACGGAATAAGCGCGATCGCGGCCAGCATCTTGTAGGCGTAGTTGACCGTGCTGACCGCCAGGAACAGCGAGGTCGGCCACTTCTGCGGCCCCAGCACGAAGGCGATGTAGAGCACGACGAAGCTGTCCACCAATTGCGACACCGCGGTCGAGCCGGTCGCCCGCAACCACACGTACTTCTCGCCGGTGATGTTGCGGATGCGGTGGAACACGGCGACGTCGATCAGCTGGCCGAGCATGAAGGCGACCAGCGAGCCGCCGATGGTCCACAGCCCCTGGCCGAACACGGCGGCGAACGCCGCCTGGTAATCGCTCACGCCCTGCGGCTGTGCCGCCTTGACCCACCAGTCCGCGGGTGCGATCGAGATCGCGGCGAATGCGAACACGAAGCCGTACACGATCAGTGCCGCTGCCAGCCACGAGATCATGCGAACGCCGCGACGGCCGAAGAACTCGTTGATGACGTCGGTCATCAGAAACACCACCGGCCACAGCAGCGTGCCGGCGGTGAAACTCAGCGAACCGGTCTGGCCGAACAGGTTCCATTCCAGCGGGGCGATGCCGAGCGTGTCCTCGAGCGCGAAGATCTTCACGCCGATGAACTCTGCCAGCACCGCGTTTACGCAGAAGAACGCGCTCAGCACGATGAACAACCACACCGCGCGGTCGTGCAGCGTGCGTCCCTGCAGGCTCATGCGCGGCAACTCATGTGCGAGACGCGGCCGGTGGCGAGAACGGGATGGTGTCGGGCGACACTGCGCCGCCGGAGATGATGAAGCTCATCGCCTGGTCGACGCTCCAGTCGGTCGGCGTGATTTTCTCCACCGGCACGATCTCCAGATAACCGGAGGTCGGGTTCGGCGTGGTCGGCACGTACACCGCGGCCAGTTCGCGTCCGGTGCCCTGCTCGCGCAGGACACGCGTGACGAAACCGATCGACTTCATCTCGGTGTGCGGGAAGTCGATCAGCACCACGCGCTGGGTGCCGTCGGGCTTGGTCTGCAGGATGTCGAGCAGCTTGCGCGCGCTGCCGTAGATGGTGCTGGCCAGCGGAATGCGATCGATCAGTGCCTCGAACCAGCGCAGCATGCGCTGGCCGAACACGCGCCTTGCCATCACGCCCGAGAACAGGATCACCGCGACCGTGGCCAGCATCGCCAGCACCGTCCGCACCCACGGCTCGACCAGCCATGACAGCGTCTTCGGGGACGTGGCGGCAAGGTTCTGCAGCACCGGCGTGATCAGCGGCTGGCTGATGTCCGACAACAGCACGAACACGAACTTGACGACGACCCAGGTCAGCCAGATCGGCAGCAGGGTGAGCAGGCCGGTGAGGAAGAGCCTCTGCAGGCTGGGGCGGTTCGGGGCGGGGCGGCCGCCGGGGATGGTTTCGGACATGGCGCGGATTGTAGGGCACCACTCGATGACCCGTGCTGGCGGCTTGCGCCGGCCGGCCTTGCTGCCTCAGCGTTCGCGCACCAGTCGGAAGCCGACGTCGTCATAGCCGCGCTCGGCCAGCAGCGTGCGCTCTTCCTGGCGGCTGCGCCAGGATTCGCCGGCCACCTGGCGCTGCTGGCAGTTGCTGCCGCAGTCGCGCAGCCACATCGACAGCTCACGGTTGCCGGTGTCGCTGCGCAGGTGGGCAGCCTCCTCGGCACTGGGCAGGCGGTAGCGCCGACCGGTCTGGGCGCTGTACCACTGGGCGTAGGCCTGGGCGTCCTCGAGCGAGATGCACACGACCGGGTCGTTCTCTTCCTGCTGGAAGCCGGGCTTCTGCCAGTCGCGCGGATCGATCACGCGCAGCAGTGACGCGCGCTCGCGGCACAGCGTCGGCGTGCGGCCGTTGGAGGCGGCGAAGCGGGCGTACTCGCGGCGCGACACCGGTCGCGGCGTCATCGTCACGCTGACCTTGGCGCTGGCCTGCGAGGTCACGTCGATGGTGGCGCCGCGGGCGAGGCCGGTCGGTATTGCCTTGGCCTGAGCGAGCAGGCGTGGGTCGAGCTTGCGCGGCAGGTCGAGCTGCCCGGCCAGCGCGGTAGTGCGCTGCACTTCGGCCTTGTCGCGTCGGCGGACCGCCTGGTCCAGGCGGGTGTCGAGCGCCTTGCTGGCCTGCGTGCGCAGGTCTGACTGGGCGGGGGAGCTGGCGGTGCCGGTCTGCTGGCCGAGGTTGTTGGCATGCGTCAGCAGGTCGCGCGCGCGCTGGTCCTTGCCTTCGCGAACGCTGCGCACGATCTGGGACGACAGTGCGAACGTGAGGTCGTCGATGGCCTTGGCCACGTCGGGGTGGGTGCTGTCGGTGTGCCAGGCCAGCAGCACGCTGTCGAAGGCGTTGGCGTCATCGGGTTCGGTCAGGCGGCCGCGCGCGATCTGCTGCCGCGCGTCGTCGAGCGCGCGCTGCAGTGGTGCTTCCGGCAGCGGTTGCAGCATCGCGTCGGTCGGGTCGTCGGTGGTCGTGGCCGTGGGCGCGGTGTTGACGATCTCAGTCGGCGCAGAGGCGCTGCTGTCGTCGTCGCGGCCAATGCTGAAGCCCAGCACGACCAGCGCGACCGCGGCGACGGCCAGCGCTGCCCACATCGGCGTTGCCCAGCGTCGCGACGGACGCAGGCGTTCAAGCGCCTCCAGCGCTGCGGTCCAGGGCTTGCGCTGCTGCACGGTGCGGATGGCGTTGGCCATCTGCGCGGCATCCTGGAAGCGATGCGCGGCCTGCTTGGTCAGCGCGCGATTCATGAAGCGCTGCCAGTGATGCAGGTGCTGCGGCAATTTCGGGATCGGGTCCTGCGCGTGCATCACCGCCATCGACAGCGCATCGGCGGCTTCGAACGGCAGGCGGCCGGTGAGCATTTCCCACAACAGGACGCCGAGGCTGTAGAGATCGGCGCGACCGTCGACGTCTTCGCCACGCGCCTGTTCCGGCGCCATGTAGGCGGTGCTGCCCACGGCCAGGCCGGCGGCGGTGACGCGCGGGCCGAAGCCGCGGCGCAGGGCGATGCCGAAGTCGGCGAGCAGCACGCGCTCGCTGTCGTCGAACAGCACGTTCTCGGCCTTGACGTCGCGATGGACGACGCCGCGTGCATGCGCGTAGTCCAGCGCCGACAACAGCGTCAGCGCGACTTCGACCGCGCGCGGTTCGTCCTTGCTCAGGTCGCGCTGGCCGAGATGGCCGCGCGGCAGGAACGGCATCGCGTAGTAGGGCAGGCCGTCGCGGGTGCGGCCGACCTCGTGGATGGTGACGATGTTGGGGTGTTCGAGGCGCGCGATCGTGCGCACTTCGTTTTCGAAGCGGCGCCGGCTGACTTCATCGGCCAGTGCCAGCGGCAGCATCACCTTGATCGCGACTTCGCGCGACAACGCGATCTGGTTGCCCAGGTACACGGTCGACATGCCACCGTGGTTGATCACCTTGTGCAGGTGAAAGCCGGTGATCTCCGGTAACGGCGATGCGTTGTCGATGTTGGATGCTGGTCCGGACATCGCGTCCCCCTGTCGCGAAACGGGAGCATACGCCGTAGCTTCGCAAAGCTCACGACACCATCCTCACATCTGGGATGTGAAGACAAATGTGATGACGCACAGCGTCAGTTTATGTCGAAGGCAGGCAAAATTCGCTTGTTTTAAGCCACTTCCGCCGTGTCCCGATGCTTTGGTTTCTGCCGCACGTAGAGCTGTTTGCGCAAACGCGCGACGACATCGCCGTCGCTGTCGATGATGTCGGTGTTGAACCAGCGCAGCGTCTTGGCACCGGTGGCAGTGGCCTGGCGCAGCTCGACGAGCGTGCGCTCGTCGAGACGGAAGTCGGCATGGACCGTGCCGCGTCCGGGCTTGACGAATTCGATCTCCGCGGCCTTGTCCCAGACCCAGTACTCGCTGCCCAGGGCGTTCATCGTCAGCAGCATCCAGAACGGGTCGGTCATGGCGAACAGGCTGCCGCCGAAGTGGGTGCCGACGTAGTTGCGGTTCCAAGGGCGCATGCGCAGTTCGACGTGGGCATGGCGGTAATCGGCAGCGATGGCGGTGACGCGGATGCCGCTGAACAGGAACGGCGGCCAGAGGTTCAGGCCGAGGCGCAGGTGGCTGGATTTCATTCGGCAGGGCAGGCGGGTGGGGCGGATAGCCTGCCATACGGATGCGTATTGAGGAAGTCGTCAGAACAGCAGCGAAGACATCCTGCGGCGATAACGCCCGACCAGGTCCTCATCCTCGACCACCCGGAAGGCATCGATCAGGGCCTTGCGCGGCAGGCCTTCGGCATAGGTGCGGTCGCGACGCAGCATCTCCAGGAACTGCTCCAGCCCGGCCTCGGCGTTGCCGTCGACGATGTGCAGGGCGCCAAGGATGTGGCGGGCGCGCAGGTCGTCCGGGTTGCTGGCAATCGACGCCTCCAGCACCGCGGCCGGCGGCGCGTCCTTGAGCAGCGAGGCGAACTGCAGGCGCGAACGTGCGCGCTGGGCGCGGTCGTCGGTGGCCAGGTTGGCAGGCAGACCGTCGAGCAGTTGCTCGGCTTCCTGCGCGGCGCCGGTCTTGAGCAGGGCCAGGGCCAGTTCCAGGCGCAGCTCGGCGTTGTCCTCGTTGGCGGCGACTTCGCCGCGCAGGCGCACCACTTCCTCGTGCGGGTCCAGCACCGGCGCCGGCGCTTCAACGGCGTCCGGCTCGGCAGCGGTGCCCGGTTCGACGCCGTGGTGCTTGAGGAATTCGCGGATCTGGCCCTCCGGCAGGGCGCCGGGGAAGCCGTCGACCAGTTGCCCGTCCTTGACCAGGAAGACGGTCGGGATCGAGCGCACCTGGAAGGCGCCGGCCAGTTGCGGCTCCTTGTCGACGTCGACCTTGGCCAGCTCGAAGGCGCCGTGGTAATCGGCGGCGAGCTTCTCCAGGATCGGTCCCAGGGTCTTGCACGGGCCGCACCACTCCGCCCAGAAGTCGACCAGCACCGGCGTCTGCAGGGATTTCTGCAGCACTTGCGCCTCGAAGTTGTCGGCGGTGGCGTCGAAGACGTAGGCGGGGGCGGTTTCGGTCGTCATCAGCAGTGCTCGGCTCGGTGGTCAGTCGCAGGAAATGGGGGCGGGCGGGATGCTTGGCAAGCATTGCCGGGGCGGTCGGCACGCTAGCATGAAGGGCCGTTGCTCCGAATTGCCGGACCCTCGTGAACCCTAGCGCACGCAGCCGAATTGCCACGTTGACCTCCACGTCGTTCGATCGCCACGCCGGCACCCTGGCGGTGCTGTGTTGTGCCGGCGCGATTTTCGCCTTCGCCGCTGCATTCGAGCCGTTTTCGCACCTGCAGCACCCGATCGCGCTGCTGGGTGCACGCGGTGTTCCGCGGGCCGTTGCCTTCAACCTGCTGTGTTTCGTCGTGCCGGGACTGCTGGCGGCAATAGTGGCGGTGCGCCTGCGCGCGCGCTTGCCCGACGGCGCCGGCCGCAGCGCCGCGATTGGCGTGTGGATGCTGGCGATCTCGGCGCTGGCATTCGCGGCGCAGGGGTTGTGGCCTCTCGACCCTGCCGATCCGGAGAATGCCCGCAGCCAGCGGCATGCGACCGCGTGGCTGCTGTGGTGGCTGTCGTTCGCGCCTGGCGCGGTACTGCTGGGGTTCGGCGTGCGCAAGTCTCCGGGCTGGGCCGGCTGGGCGGGGCTCTACATCGCCGCAGGGGCGCTGGCGATCGCTCTCAACGCGTTGCCGACCGCATGGGTGCCGGGGCCGATCGCGCAGCGCGTGCTGCTGGCGCTGTGGTTGGCGTGCGTCTGGGGTGCATCGCGGCGACGCTGACGTTTCCTCGCTGACCGTCATCCCCGCGAAGGCGGGGACCCAGGGACGTTGTCTCTGACTGGCGACGAGCAACGGCAAATGGATCCCGGCGTTCGCCGGGATGACGTGACAAGTGGGAACGGGTACGGGCCTGGGTCCCGGCGTTCGCCGGGACGACGGGCCTTACAGCGCTGCCGACGCCTCGGCAGGTTGCGACCCGGGCTGGCGATAGACCTTGCCGTCCTTCATCACGAAGTCGACCTTCATCACCGCATTGATGTCCTCGACCGGATTGCCGGGCACCGCGACGATGTCGGCGCGCTTGCCGATTTCAATCACGCCCTGGTCGTCGACGCCGAGCACTTCGGCGGCGCGGATCGTCGCTGCCTGCAGCGCCACCGCCGCCGGGATGCCGGCTTCCGTCATGTAGATGAACTCGCGCGCGTTGTCGCCGTGCGGGCCCACGCCCATGTCGGTGCCGAAGGCGATCTTGACGCCGTTCTTGTAGGCCTTGCCGGCGGTGTCCTGGATCAGCGCGCCGATGCGGATCGCCTTGGGCCGCACCACCTCCGGGAAGTAGCCGTCGATCTTGGCCTTGTCGGCGACGAAGCGGCCGGCGTAGATCGTCGGCACGTACCAGGTGCCGTGCTGCTTCATCAGCGACATCACCTCCGGGCTCATGTAGGTGCCGTGCTCGATCGAGGTCACGCCGCCAAGCACTGCGCGCTTGATGCCCTCTTCGCCGTGGGCATGGGCGGCGACGCGGTAACCGTAGTCCTTGGCGGTGTCGACGATCGCCTTGACCTCTTCGACGGTGAACTGCGGCGCGTCGCCGGACTTGGCGTACGACAGCACGCCGCCGGTGGCGGTGATCTTGATCACGTCGCTGCCTTCCTTGTAGCGCTGGCGTACGGCCTGGCGGGCATCGTCGATCGAGTTGATCACGCCATCGGTCGGGCCGGGCGGGCCGATCAGGTGCGACAGCGCATCGTTGTAGCCGTTGGTGGGGTCGGCGTGGCCGCCGGTGGTGGCGATCGACTTGCCGGCCGCCCAGATCCGCGGCCCGTCGACCAGGCCCTGGTTGATCGCGTTGCGCAGGTGCGGGCTGACCTCGCCGCCGAGGTCGCGCACGCTGGTGAAGCCGGCCATCAGCGTCTTGTTGGCATAGCCGACCGAGCGGAAGGCGAAGTCGACCGGGTCGAGGCGGAAGCCTTCCGAATAACTCTGCGGGCTCGACTGGCTTTCCAGGTGCACGTGCAGGTCGGTCCAGCCGGGCGTGCAGGTGTGGCCCGACAGGTCGATGCGCTCCAGCCCGGCGCTGTCGGCCGCGCCGGACGCCACTTCGGCGACCTTGCCGGCGCGCACGATGATCGTGTGCGGCCCCAGCACCTTGCCGGCGCGGGCGTCGAACAACTGCCCGCATTGCAGCGCATAGCTGTCGGCGGCGGCGAAGGCCGGCACGGCCGCCAGGGCGGTGCTCAAGGACAGGACGAGCGTGGACAGGCGCATTCGGTATCTCCCCAGACGAAGCGCCTACTCTAGCCGCGCGGGCAGGCCTGGCTCCTGGGCCATTGGTCGCAGGCGGCCGTGCCGGCGGTCACGATGCGGCGGCCGCGCATGCCGGTCGCGGTGCGCTGGCCCGCATCCCGGGTGCCCAGGCCACCGGCCGCGGAATAGCGGCCTTTTGTGCACTGCGGTAGGCTTGGCGGTCTTCCCCTAGCTTTCCCTTGCCCCCGTGTCCACAGACGTCGAAGCCGCTCAAACCGTCGCAGATCCGAACGCCACCGACATCCGGGCCTTCGATCCGCTTGCCATCGAGGCCGCCGCCCAGGGGTATTGGGACGACAGCCGCGCCTTCGAGGTCGACGAGCGTTCGGACAAGCCCAAGTACTACTGCCTGTCGATGCTGCCGTACCCGTCGGGCGCGCTGCACATGGGCCATGTGCGCAACTACACCATCGGCGACGTCATCAGCCGCTACAAGCGCATGACCGGCCACAACGTGCTGCAGCCGATGGGCTGGGACGCGTTCGGCCTGCCGGCCGAGAACGCCGCGATCAAGAACAAGACCGCGCCGGCCAAGTGGACCTACGCCAACATCGCCCACATGAAGGCGCAGCTCAAGCAGATGGGCTACGCGATCGACTGGTCGCGCGAGTTCGCCACCTGCCAGCCGTCGTACTACGTGCACGAGCAGCGCATGTTCGTGCGCCTGATGAAGAAGGGCCTGGCCTACCGCAAGAACTCGGTGGTCAACTGGGATCCGGTCGACCAGACCGTGCTGGCCAACGAGCAGGTCGTCGACGGCCGCGGCTGGCGCACAGGCGCGCTGGTGGAAAAGCGCGAAATACCCCAATGGTTCCTCAAGATCACCGATTACGCGCAGGAGCTGCTCGACGGCCTGGACGCGTTGCCGGGCTGGCCGGATGCGGTCAAGACCATGCAGCGCAACTGGATCGGCCGCAGCGAAGGCCTGGAGATCCGCTTTGACGTGCGCGATGAAAATGGCAATGCCGTCGCACCGCTGAGCGTGTTCACCACGCGCCCGGACACGCTGATGGGCGTCACCTTCGTTTCCATCGCCGGCGAGCATCCGCTGGCCCTGGCGGCGGCGCAGAAGGATGCCGAGCTGGCCGACTTCCTGGCCGATCTGAAGAAGGGCGGCGTCACCGAAGCCGAGCTCGAGACCCAGGAAAAGCGCGGCCGCGACACCGGCCTGCGCGCCATCCATCCGGTCACCGGCGAGGAACTGCCGGTGTTCGTCGCCAACTTCGTGCTGATGAACTACGGCACCGGCGCGGTCATGGCCGTGCCCGCGCACGACCAGCGCGACTGGGAGTTCGCCCAGCGCTACGTGTTGCCGATCCGCATGGTGATCGTGCCGGCCGAGGTGCGTGATGCTCTGGCCGAGATCGGCCAGCACCTGGCCCGCCACGACGACCCGATGCGCAGCGCGCTCGGCGGCGCCGGCGCCGTCGATGTCTACGAGACCACGGCCGCAGTGCAGGTAGTGGAGGAATTCCAGCGTCGTATCGCCGAGGAGTCGGCTTATACCGAGCGCGGCTGGCTGGTGAATTCCGGCGAATTCGACGGCATGGAATTCCAGCAGGCGCTCGATGCGCTGGCGGCCCGTTTCGAGGCCGACGGCAGCGGTCAGCGTCGCGTCAACTTCCGCCTGCGCGACTGGGGCGTGAGCCGCCAGCGCTACTGGGGTTGCCCGATCCCGGTGATCCTGTGCGGCAAGTGCGGCGACGTGCCGGTGCCTGAAGACCAGTTGCCGGTGGTGTTGCCGGAGGATGTCGCCTTCAGTGGCGTTGCTTCGCCGATCAAGTCCGATCCGACCTGGCGCCAGACCACCTGCCCGCAGTGCGGCGGCGCGGCCGAGCGCGAGACCGACACCTTCGACACCTTCATGGAGTCGAGCTGGTACTACGCGCGCTACACCTCGCCGGGCGCGCAGCAGCAGGTCGACGAGCGCGCCAGGTACTGGACGCCGGTCGACCAGTACATCGGCGGCATCGAACACGCGATCCTGCACCTGCTGTACTTCCGCTTCTATCACAAGCTCATGCGCGACCAGGACCTGGTCGGCAGCGACGAGCCGGCGATCAACCTGCTCACCCAGGGCATGGTGATCGCAGAGACGTTCTATCGCGACAACGCCGACGGCTCCAAGGACTGGATCAACCCGGCCGACGTCGAGGTGATCCGCGACGAGCGCGGCCGCATCACCGGTGCGACGCTGAAGGCCGACGGCAAGCCGGTGGTGATCGGCGGCACCGAGAAGATGTCGAAGTCGAAGAACAACGGCGTCGACCCGCAGCTGATGGTCGGCAAGTACGGCGCCGACACGGTGCGCCTGTTCTCGATGTTCGCCGCGCCGCCGGAACAGTCGCTGGAGTGGAACGAGGCCGGCGTGGAAGGCATGTCGCGCTTCCTGCGCCGCTTCTGGCGCGAGGTGCTCGAGCACGTCGCCCAGCCGGACCATCCGGAAGTGGACGCGGCGCAGCTCGACGCTGCGCAGAAGACGCTGCGCCGCCAGCTGCACGAGACCATCCAGAAGGTCGGCGACGACTACGGCCGCCGCCACAGCTTCAACACCGCGATCGCGGCGCTGATGGAACTGCTCAACCATGTCTCCAGGTTCGACGACATGAGCGACCAGGGCCGTGCCGTGCGCCACGAAGCCCTGCAGGTGATGGTGCTGCTGCTAAACCCGGTCACGCCGCACGTGTGCCATGCGCTGTGGCAGGCACTGGGCCACGCCGAGACGCTGCTGGAGGACGTGCCGTTCCCGGTCGCCGATCCGGCCGCGCTGGTGCGCGACGCGGTGACGCTGGCGGTGCAGGTCAACGGCAAGCTGCGCGGCACCATCGACGTGCCGGTGAACATCGGCAAGGAAGAGGCCGAGCGCCTGGCCCTGGCCGAGCCGAACGTGGCCAAGTACATGGAAGGCCTGACGGTGCGCAAGGTGATCGTGGTGCCGGGCAAGATAGTGAATATCGTCGCTGGCTGACGACCCCGAGCCGTCGTCCCGGCGAACGCCGGGACCCAGGCCCGCAACCTGTCAGCACGCGGCCGCTGCGATGCCCGGTCTTCGTCCTGGATCCCGGCGTCCGCCGGGATGACGGCCGGGGTTTCGCTGAATGAAGTTGGCATCGGTGGCAGCCGGCAGACGCGCGCTATTGATGGCAACAGAGCCCTCGTCCAGACTGCACCCATGATCCGTCACTCGATCCGCCGCATGATCCCCGCCAGCGCAGCGCTGGCCCTCACCCTGGCCGTGTCGGCCTGCGGCTTCCATCTGCGCAACGCCCTCGTGCTGCCGCCCGACATGGGACCGGTGCGCGTGGTGTCCGCCGACCGCTACAGCCCGCTGGCCGAATCGCTGGCGCAGGCATTGACCCGCGCCGGTGCCACGCCTGCCACCGAGGACACCGACGAAGCCACCGTGCTCGACCTGCTCGGCGAACAGTGGGGCGACCGGCCGATCGCACTCGACGAACTGGGCCGCGCGCAGGAGTACTCGTTGCGTTACGCGGTGACCTTCGAAGTGCGCAAGCCCGATGGCACCACGCCGGTTCCGCGCCAGACCATCGAGCTGGCGCGCGACTACGTCTCCAATCCGGTGCAGTCGATCGGTACCGAAGGCGAGCGCGAGATCCTGCAGGGCGAAATGCGCCGCGAGATGGTGGCGTCGGTACTGCGGCGCCTGGATGCCGTCGCCCGCCACACAAGCGCCGTGCCGGCAGCAACGCCGGCGCAGGTCGAGGCAACGCCGGCGGCGCCCGCCGCACCTGCCACGCCGGCAGAGGGCGGCGGCGACACGCCGCGCTGAGCCTGCGCCGCTGAAATGGAACTCAAGCCGGAACAGCTGGTCGCCCAGCTTGGCCTGGAGCAGGCCACGCCGCCGCCGTTGCGTCCGGCCTACCTGATTGCCGGCCCCGAGCCGCTGCGCGTGCTCGAGGCCGCCGACGCGGTGCGTGCCGCGGCACGCCGACAGGGGATCGCAGAACGCGAGGTGTTCGAAGCCGAAGGCAACCAGCGCGAGCCGGACTGGAATGGTTTGTCTGCCAGCTTCCGCGCACCGAGCCTGTTCGCCAGCCGGCGCCTGGTCGAAGTGCGCCTGCCCAGCGGCAAGCCGGGCAAGGAAGGCGCCGAAGTCATCAGCGACTTTTGCGCCGACCCGCCGATGGACGTGGTCCTGATGGTCACCGCCGGCGAGTGGAGCAAGCAGCACGGCGGCAAGTGGAGCGAAGCGATCGGTCGCATCGGCCTGGTCGCCGTTGCCTGGGCGGTGAAGCCGCACGAACTGCCGGACTGGATCGAGCGTCGCCTTCGCCAGCACGGCCTGCGTGCCGATCGCGACGCCGTGCAGAATCTCGCCGATCGCGTCGAGGGCAATCTGCTCGCCGCTGCGCAGGAGATCGACAAGCTCGCCCTGTTGTCCGATGGCAGCACGCTCGACAGTGCGAAGATCACCGCCCTGGTTGCCGACGCCGCGCGCTACGACGTGTTCCGCCTGGTCGACGCGGCGATGAATGGCAACGGCGCGCAGGTCGCGCACATGCTTGCCGGATTGCGTGCCGAGGGCGAGGCCGTGCCGGCGCTGCTGGGCATGGTGGTGATGGAACTGCAACGCGCCGCTGCGCTGGCCCGCGTGCAGGCGAAAGGCGGCAATCTCGCCGGCGAATTCAAGGCGCAGCGCATCTGGGATTCGAAGCAGCCGATGTACCGTCGCGCGCTGCAGCGGCATGCCGCGCCGCGCTGGGATGCGTTCGTGGCCGAGGCCGGTCGCGTCGATCGCATCGCCAAGGGCCGCTGGCGCATCGGCGAGGAGCCGAGCGACGCCTGGCTGGCGCTGGAACGACTGCTGCTGGCCGTGGCGGAACCCCGCGCGGCAAAGCTGCTCACCGTCCCGCGCGGCTGAGTCCCCGGCCATGACGCTGCGTATCTACTACGGCGGCACCTTCGATCCGGTCCATTGCGGTCATCTGGCGGTGGCTCGCGCCGTCCGCGACGCGCTGGCGGCGCAGGTCCACCTGATCCCCGCGGCCGACCCGCCGCACAAGGATGCGACCCACGCCGATGCCTCGGCGCGCGCGCGCATGCTCGACCTGGCGCTGGCCGGGGAGGCCGGCCTCAAGGTCGATCGCAGGGAGTTGCACCGAGAAGGGCCGTCCTACACCGTCGACACCCTGCGCGAGCTGCGCCAGGAGCTGGGCCCGGAGGCGCCGATCGTGTGGATGCTGGGCGGCGATTCGCTGTTGCAGCTGCACACCTGGCACCGCTGGCAGGAATTGTTCGAGTTCGCTCACATCCTGGCCGTGGCACGGCCGGGGTCGCACCTGGACGCGGCCACGATCGGCGGGCAGTCGCCGCAGGTCCACGCGCAGGTCGCGCCGCGCTGGCGGGATGCGCTGGAACTCTCGCAAGCCCCTGCAGGCGGCTTCGCGGCGTTCGAGCTGGCCCTGCAGCGTCCTGAATCGTCGACCGAGCTGCGTCGCCGGATCGCCGCTGGCGAGCCCTGGCAGGACTGGGTGCCGGCGGCGGTGGCCGAGTACATCCGCCGTCACGGTCTGTACGCCGTCCGGGACGTAACACCGGCTCCGTTATAATCTTCGTAACCCCCGCGCCGAGAGCCATCGCCCCTTGAGTACCGAAGCACAAGTCATCAAGACCCGCTTGCCCGACCCGCCGCCGCCGGTAGATCTCCTGCTCAAGACGGTCCACGCCGCGGTCGAGGAACTGAAGGCCAAGGATGTCGTCGAGATCGATGTGCGCGGCAAAAGCAGCGTCACCGACTACATGGTGATCGCCTCGGGGACCTCGACGCGCCACGTCAAGTCCATCGCCAACGAAGTCGTCAAGTTCGCCAAGAAGCTCGACGTCCAGCCGCTGGGCGTGGAAGGCGAGCGCGAAGCCGAATGGGTGCTGGTCGACCTGGGCGATGTCGTCGTCCACGTCATGCTGCCGCGCGTTCGCGAGTTCTACGCGCTCGAGCGTCTGTGGACGGTCGGCGACCAGCCGCCGGGCATGGAAGAGGACGAGGAATACGAGGTTGGCTACGGCCGGCGTCGCTGACTTCTTCTGAGCTTCGAAAACGGCGCCCTTGTTGGCGCCGTTTTTGTTTTGCGGCGATCGTCGTCGGACAACGTTTCGGCGCTTCGTTTCCCGGTCTTCGGCGGCCCTCACCCCAACCCCTCTCCCATAAATGGGAGAGGGGCTCCCAACGTCATCTGGAAGACCGTCATCCCCGCGGAGGCGGGGACCCAGTGACTTGGCTCTTGTGGTGGGTTACAAGTGCCCGCGCTCCCACGGCCCCGTGATCGCCACCGTGATCCCCGGCGTCTGGATGTTGACGAACAGCGTCTGGCTGAAAGGATCCCAACACGCACCGCAGAACTCGCTCTCGCGGTAATCGCCTTCGGGGATGACCTTGCCGGCGTTGCTGATCTGGGTCGAAGTCAGTTCGATGTTGTTCTTGCAGAAGTAGAACGACTCGCCTTGCCGGGTCAGCCCGATCAGCCGCGCGCCGGGGCCGTACTGGTCCGGGCTTTCGCCGCCGTCCTCGCACAGCAGCACGCCGCCGCGGCCGCTCACGGTGATGTTGTCGGGATTGTGTGCAGCCAGCTGGTTGCCGCTGACGAACAGCGCGCGCAGGCGCTGGGTGAGCAGGTCGAGCACCCACACCGCACCGTTGCCGAATCCCTTGCGACCTTGTGCATCGACGCCGGTGCTGGTGTCGACGATGAACATCTTGCCGTAGCTGTGCCAGATGCCTTCGCCGCGGCTCATGCGCAGTGCGCCCGCGCTCCACGCCTGCGCGAACGGGCCGCTCAGGGTCTCGCCCGCGGAAATGTCGGGGAAGCCGGTCGGCGCGACGATGCTGTCCAGGTCCGGATCGGGGATGTCGACCCATTCCAGCGCGTATTCGTCGCCGATTGCGGCGACGGTGAGGTCGGCATTGGGCTGGCGGCGCACGCGCGCGGCCTGCAGGCGACCGCCGTGCTCGAGCGAGCCGTAGCGGCCGGCGCGGTCGTTGGGGATGAAGCGGTACAGGCCGGCCTTGTTGCGGTCGTCCTCGGTCAGGTAGACCACGCCGGTGCGCGGATCGATGGCCACGGCTTCGTGGCTGAAACGGCCCAGCCCGACCAGCGGCCGGCCGTTGGTGCGTTCGGCTTCGGCGTGCACCTCGAATACGTAGCCGTGTTTCTTGCCGGTGCTCGACACTGCATCGGTCTTGATCTCTTCGCAGGTCAGCCAGCTGCCCCACGGGGTCGGGCCACCGGCGCAGTTGACCAGGGTGCCGCCGAGGCTGGCCTCGATGCTGCGCCATTCGCCATTGCGCCAGGTCATCGTGGTCGTGCCACCGCCGGCGACCTGGCCGCCGCCGATGTCGCCGCTGTCGTACACGCCCGGTGCCTTGATCGGGCTGGCGCCGCCGCGTTCGTGGTTGCGGATCAGCACCAGTTCGTGACCGCGGCCGCGACCATGGTCGTGGTCGTGCTTGTCGTGCTTGTGGTCGCGCGGTCGCGAGCCGGGCCGGCGCAGGCCGACCACGGCCATGCCGTCGTGGCGGTCGGGGCAGGGCTGGCCGTCGCTCATCACGTCGCCGCTCCAGCCGAAGGAGCGGTAGCTGAAGCCGCGCGGCAACTGCAGCAGCGGCAGTCCGGTGGCGCGGTCGGCGACCGGGGCGAGCGGGCCGTAACGGCCTGGAATCGGGGCGAGTCGGGTAGGGTCGCCGGCGGCCAGCGCCTGGCGCGAGTACAACGCACCAAGGCTGCTCATGGCGCCAACCGCCATGGCGGCGGCACCGCCTTTGAGGACCTGGCGGCGGGAGAGATCCAACGCATTCATCTGCGGCTCCTGCGGGGCTGGAGGAGCCTGCAACCTAGGTGCCCGGCGTGGCCGGACGATGACATCGCCGAGTCAGTGCGCCGGACCGTGACGCTCTACCGGTAACATTCACACAGATGAAAGCGAAATTGATCGCCGTCGGCGAGCACGCCCCGCGCTGGGTGGCCGAAGGCTTCGGCGAATACCGCAAGCGCCTCTCGCACTGGCTGCCGCTGGAGCTGGTCGAGATCGAGCCAGGCCTGCGAGGCAAGGGCCGCGACGCCGCGCGTGCAACCCAGGACGAAGGCGCGCGCGTGCTGGCCGCGCTGCCGAAGAATGCCTGCGTGGTCACCCTCGACGGGCGCGGCCGCACCTGGTCGTCGGAACAACTGGCGCAGCGGCTGGAGCATTGGCGCCGGCAGGGCCGCGACCTGGCCTTCCTGATCGGTGGGCCGGAGGGCCATGCGCCTGAAGTCATCGCACGCGGCGACGAGTCGTGGTCGCTGGGACCGCTGACGCTGCCGCACATGCTGGTGCGGCTGGTTGCGGCCGAGCAGTTGTACCGGGCTGCAGCGTTACTGGCGAACCACCCTTACCACCGCGCCTGATCGACGGCCCGGGCTACGTGAACCGCAGCCCGGGCAGATCGCTCACCGCGCCAGCTTGAACTCGATCGGCACCCGTCCCAGCGCCTGCACCGCCTGGCCGTTGCGGAAGGCCGGCTGGAACGTCCACTGCGCCAGCACCGCGCGCCTGGCCGCCTGGTCGAGCACGCGATGACCGCTGCTGCGCACCACGCGCACATCCAGCGGGCGGCCATCGATGCCGACCAGGATCTCCAGTTCGACCGTGCCGGTCAGGCCCTGTCGCATTGCATCGCGCGGGTAGGACGGCGCCGGTGCCGACAAGGCCTGCAGCACCGAAGCACTGGCGGAGCCGAGCGACTCTCCCGTCGATCCCTCCGGCGTACCCGGTTCCACCGGCGGCAGCGCCTCGTCACCCGGCCGGGCGCCGACCACCGCTTCGGTGACGGTCGTCTCCGCCGGCGCCAGCCGTTGCGATGGCACAGGAACGGTCCTGGGCGGCGTGCGTTCGATCGTGACGTCCTGCGGACGGGGCGGTGGTGGCTCGACCGGCTTGCGCGGGACGATATCGACCACCTGGATGGAGTCGTCCTGCAAAGGCGGCGAGTACTTCACCAGCGGCACCATCAGCAGCATCAACACCACCGCATTGACGGCGATCGCACTGGCACTGGCGGCGATGCGGCCGCCATCGAGGCGGCTGCCATCGAAGCGAGGGACCTGGAACGAACCGGCCTGATGGCGCAGGGCAATTGCATTCGACATGGCGTGCCTCCTGGTGTGGTCTGCACTTGCGGCAAACGCATCCATGTCGGCAACGGGGTTTGAAGCACCCGCAAAAAAGCATCAGGCCCGCACTGGGCGGGCCTGATGGGGCATTTTTTCGGTACTTCTTTGCGTGAAGAGCGTGAAGGTTGACGTTGCTTGTCGTGCCGAACGCAGTGAGGGACCCTGCTTTTGCTGGTGCTCTTGCTGCTTGGGCATTGCCCGGTCTTCGGCGGCCCTCACCCCAACCCCTCTCCCGCACGCGGGAGAGGGGCTCTCACCGTTGCTGGAGGACCGTCATCCCCGCGAAGGCGGGGACCCAGTGTCGTTGCCCTACCTCACTTGGGAGAAGAACGTTTTTCCCGGGTCCCGTCCCAGTCAGTTCCCCAGTTCGAAGACGATATCCAGGCTGACCGACAGCGTGTTCTCGCCCGCCGCGATCGGCGTGTCGAAGGCTTCCTTGCCGCGGGCCATGGCCATCATCGGCATCGGCCGCGGCGGCGCGAAGCTGCCGCCCTCGCTGATGCTGACAATGCGGCGGACCTTCAGCCCCAACGTCTTGGCGTACATCTGCGCGCGCGTCTGCGCCTTCTCGACCGCGGCCCGGCGCGCCTCGTCGTAGGCCTCGCCCTTCCTGGCATCGTCGATGTCGAAGGTCGGGCCGTTGATCTGGTTGGCACCGGTGGCGGCCAGCGCATCCATGATCTTTCCGAGCTTGCCGATGTCGCGGACCGTGATGTTGACCGTGTTCTGCGCCTGGTAACCGGTGATCGTCGGCGGCTGGTTGTCGCCGTACTTGTACTGCGGGTTGAGGTTGACGCCGCTGGTCTGGATGTCGCGTTCGGCGATCCCGGCGGCCTTGATCGCCGCCACCACCTTGGTCATCTGCTCGGCATTGGCGCGCATGGCCGAATTGGCGTCGGCGGCCTGGGTCACCACGCCGGTGGAGAGCGTGGCGATGTCCGGCGCACGGCGGGACTCGGCCTGGGCCGACACCGACAGCAGGGTGCCGTCGGTTGCAACGTACGGGGTGGTCTGGGCGGGACTCACGACGGGGAATGCTCCAAAGGCGAGGGCGGCGGCCAGCACGAACGGGCGAAGGGCCAGGCGGGAAGACGGCAGATGCATGAACAACTCCTTGAGGTTGGGGCTAGGGTCTGGATGGTGCAGTGAACGATTCGTGAGCCCGGTCGGGGTTGAGTGACGTTGCGCGCGCTGCCGCGCAGTCAGCGCGGGTTATGCTTTCGCAGATGCTTTACCTCGCCTCCAAATCCCCGCGCCGGCACGAATTGCTGGGCCGGCTCCTGTCGAGCCAGCCCGGCCTGGAGTTCGGCGTGCTCGACCTGGACATCCCCGAGCACCCGCAGCCCGGCGAGCCGGCCGAATCCTACGTGCGCCGGGTCGCCCGCGAGAAGGCCGGGGCCGGACTGCTCAAGGTGGTCGGCAACCCCGCCGCGGTCGTGCTTGGTTCCGACACCGAGGTCGTGCTCGACGATGAAGTGTTCGGCAAGCCGGCCGACGATACCGATGCCGCGGCGATGCTGCGCAGGCTCTCCGGGCGTACCCACCAGGTGATCTCGGCAGTGTCGCTGGTCTCGCCGTCGCGCGAGGCGCAGGCCGTCTCGGTTTCCGAAGTCACCTTCGCCCGGCTCAGCCAGTCGCAGATCGACGACTACGTTGCCAGCGGCGAGCCGCACGGGCGCGCAGGCGCGTATGCGATCCAGGGGCTGGCCGAGGCGTTCACCACGCGTCTTTCCGGCAGCTACTCCGGCGTCATGGGACTGCCGCTGTACGAGACCGCCACCTTGCTGCGCCAGTTCGGAGTGTTGAAGTGACCGAAGAAATACTGGTCAACGTTACACCCCGCGAAACCCGCGTTGCCGTGGTCGAAAACGGCATGCTCCAGGAACTGCACATCGAACGCGGCTGGCGCCGCGGCGTCGTCGGCAACATCTACAAGGGCAAGGTCCAGCGGGTCATGCCGGGCATGCAGGCGGCGTTCGTCGAGATCGGGCTGGAGCGCGCGGCGTTCCTGCACGCGGCCGACATCGTCAAGCCGGTACCGGTCGCCGAAGGCGCCAGCGAAGGCGAGGAGGCCCCGCTGCCGCCGGCGCCGACGCGGCCGATCGCCGAGCTGCTGCGCGAGGGCCAGGACATCATCGTGCAGGTGGTCAAGGACCCGATCGGCAGCAAGGGCGCGCGACTGACCACCCAGCTCAGCATTCCCTCGCGTTATCTGGTGCTGCTGCCGCGCACGCGCGTGGTCGGTGTGTCGGCGCGCATCGAGGACGAAGCCGAGCGCGCCCGCCTGAAATCGCACATCACCTCGCTGGCGCCGTCCAGCGACAGCCACGGCTACATCGTGCGCACCAACGCCGAAGGCCAGCCGGAGGAACAGCTGGCCGAGGACGTGGCCTACCTGGGACGGGTCTGGGGCCTGATCGAGGAGCGTTCGCGCAGCGCCCGCGTCGGCGAGCGTGTGTATGAAGATCTGAACCTGCCGCTGCGCGCGGTCCGCGACCTGATGCGCAAGGACGTGGAAAAAGTCCGCGTGGACTCGCGCGAAACCTGCGAGCGCCTGCGCGTGTTCGCGGCGCAGTACATGCCCGGCCTGGACGAGAAGATCGAGCACTACACCGGCGCACGGCCCATCTTCGACCTGTACGGGGTCGAGGACGAGATCCAGCGCGCGCTCGACAAGGAAGTGCCGCTGAAGTCGGGCGGCTACCTGGTGATCGACCAGACCGAAGCGATGACCACGGTCGACATCAACACCGGCTCCTTCCTTGGCCAGCGCAACCTCGAGGAGACGGTGTACCGCACCAACCTCGAAGCCGCGCAGTCGGTGGCGCGCCAGCTGCGCCTGCGCAATCTCGGCGGCATCATCATCATCGACTTCATCGACATGACCGACTCCGAGCACAAGCGGCAGGTGCTGCGGCAGCTCGAGAAGTCGCTCGCGCGCGACCACGCCAAGACCACCGTCTACGACTTCTCGCCGCTGGGCCTGGTCGAGATGACGCGCAAGCGCACCACCGAGAGCCTGGAGCGGCAGCTGTCCGAGCCCTGCCACGAATGTGGCGGACGCGGCACGCTCAAGACGCCGGAGACGGTGACGTACGAGATTTTCCGCGACATCGTCCGCCAGGTGCGTCAGTTCGACGCGCAACGGCTGCTGGTGATCGCCTCGCCGAAAGTGGTGGCGCGCATCACCGACGAAGAGTCGGCGGCGGTGGCCGAGCTGGAGGAGTTCCTCGCCAAGTCGATCCGCTTCCAGGCCGACGACCAGTATGCGCAGGAGCAGTTTGATGTTGTCCTGCTCTGACAAGGCAACGCTGATCCAGCCTTGGTGTGTCACCCGCGGAGCGCCTTGATGCCGACGCCCATGCGCCGCCATCTGCGCATCGCCCGTCGCGGCCTGGCCTACACCATCGCGCTGGTGCTGGTGCTGATCGCGCTGGTGCTGGCGATCGCCAGCCAGTTGCTGCCGCTGGCCGAGAGCAACCCGGAACGGGTGGCCGCTTGGCTCTCCGAGCGTGCCGGCCGGCCGGTGTCGTTCGACAAGGTCGAAACCGACTGGACCCGACGCGGGCCGTTGCTGCGGCTGGACAACCTGCGCGTCGGCGCGGGCGACCAGGCGTTCACCGTCGGCGACACCGAGATGCTGGTGTCGGTCTATGCCGGCCTTCTGCCCGGCCAAGCGTTCTCGGAACTGCGCCTGCGCGGCCTCGACCTGACCCTGGAGCGCAGCGACGACGCGCGCTGGAAAGTGCGCGGCCTGCCGGGCCAGGAGCAGCCTGCACGCGATCCGCTGTCGGCGCTGGAAGGGCTGGGTGAGCTGCAGGTGATCGGCGGCAAGTTGACGATCATGGCGCCGCAGTTGGGCATCGACGCGCAAATTCCGCGCATCGATCTGCGCCTGCGCGTCGACGGCCCGCGCGTGCGTGCCGGCGTGCGCGCCTGGCCCAGCGTGGGTGTGGCAGGCGCGCCGATGTCGCCGCTTGACGCGGTGTTCGATTTCGACCGCAAGCAGGGCGACGGCCGGGCCTACCTCGGCACGCGTCGCGCCGACCTGGCCGCATGGGGCCCGCTGTTGCAACTGGCAGGCGTCGGCAGCGAGTCGGGGCAGGGGCGCGTCGAAGCGTGGGCGCAGTTGCGTGGTCACCGCATCACCGAGGTCATCGTTGACGCAGCGCTGGACCGTGTAGGACTGCGTGGCGCGGCACTGGCCAACGGCTCTGTGCCGCGCGTGTTGTTTCCGCACATCGAGACGCGTGCGCGCTGGCGCGTGGTCGACGGCGGCTGGCGCGCGGACGCGCCGAAGCTGCGCATCGACAGTGCCGGCCACGCGCAGAAGCTGGACGGCCTGGCCATTGCCGGCGGTGCCCGTTACGCGATGCTGGCCGATCGCATCGATGCCGGCCCGCTTCTCGCCGCCGCCGCGCTCAGCGATCGCCTCGAACCGGGGCTTCGCCAGTGGCTGCACAACACCACGCCGCAGGTTTCGCTGCAGCGGATCGAAGTGGCCGGCGTGCGTGGCGGGCCGATGCGCACGCATGCCCGCATCGCCGCGTTCGGATTCAAGGCCGCCGGCAATGCGCCCGGCCTGGGCGGACTGGCCGGCGAATTCGACGGCGATGCCGATGGCTTCAGTTTCGTGTTCGACCCGAAGGCGCCGATGGTGTTCGACTGGCCGCGCGGTTTCGGCGTCGCCCATACCGTTGCCCTGCAGGGCATGGTCAGCGGCTGGCGCGAGGGCGCCGGCTGGCGCATCGGCACGCCGGCGCTTGCGATCAAGGGCGATGGCTTCGGCGTGCAGGCACGCGGTGGATTGTGGTGGCAGGGCGATGGTTCGCGCCCCTGGATCGACATCGCCGCCGACATCGACCCGACCCAGGTGCCGGTCGCCAAGAGTTTCTGGATCCACCACAAGATGTCGCCGCGCCTGATCGGGTGGCTCGACTCGGCCCTGCTCGGCGGACAGCTGCGCAACGGCCACGCGGTGGTGTCGGGCGACCTGGACGACTGGCCGTTCCGCGACCGCAACGGCCGTTTCGAGGCGGTGGCGCAGCTCGAAGATGCGGTGGTCAAGTTCCAGCCCGGCTGGCCGGCAGTGGAAGGCCTCAATGCCAATGTCGCCTTCATTGCCGACGGTTTCACGGTCGAGGGCCGCGGCAGGCTGGCCGGCGTCGCCATCGATCAGGTGCGCGCGGGCATCGACCATTACGGCGGTGGCGCGCTCACGGTCGACGCCCAAGGTGGCGCTGACGCCGTCCAACTGGTGGAACTGCTGCGCAACAGCCCGCTGCAACAAGATCATGCCGATACCCTGAACAATGTCGTCGCCAGCGGCGCGGCGCGGGTCGGCTTCGACATGAAATTGCCGCTGATGCCCGGTGCGGTGACCGCCATCGGCGGAACGGTCGAACTCAAGGATGCCAAGCTCGCCGATCCGCGCTGGAAGCTGGCCTTCGACGAGGTCAACGGCCGCGCCGAGTACGCGCGCGGCGGCTTCGGCGCGAAGGACCTGCGCGTGCGCCATGACGGCCAGCCCGGGCGCCTGACCCTGCTTGCGGGCGATGCCTACGTCAGCGACAAGTCGCACATGTTCGAAGCCGGGCTCGATGCCGACATGACCATCGCCAGCCTGCTCGACCGCGCACCGGAGATGGCCTGGCTCAAGCCGTACGTCGACGGTCGTTCGCGCTGGACGGTGGGCATCGACATTGCCAAGGCGGCGAAGGGGCGCACCGCGCCGACGTCGCTGCAGCTGCGGTCCGACCTCGTCGGCACCGCACTCAACCTGCCGGCACCGTTGCGCAAGCCCGCCGGCGATGCGCTGGCCGCGACGATCGATGCGCCGTTGCCGATGGGCAGCGATGACATCCGCGTCAGCCTGGGCAACCTGATCGCGGTGCGCGCGCGCAGCCGCGAAGTCGCGCCTGGAAAGTCGCAGACCGGCGTACGCATCGCCCTGGGCAGCACGCGCGTCGAAGAAGCGCCTCCGGCACAGGGACTGGTGGCCACGGGACGGGCGCCGGTGCTCGATGCCATCGATTGGGTGGCCATGATGTATGGCGGCAGTGGCGGTGGACTCGGTCTGCAGCGCATCGACGTGACCGCGCAACGCCTCAACCTGGTCGGCGGTGCGTTCGCCGATACCCATCTGGTGGTGGTGCCGGCGGCTCAGGGCGCCACCGCGGTGCAGGTCGAAGGTGCGGCGTTGCAGGGTGCCGTGCTGATTCCGGCGGGAGAGGGTGCGCCGATCGCGGGGCGCTTCGAACGCGTGTACTGGCGTGCACCAAATCCGGCTGGCGGATCAACGCCGGCCGCCGCCGCGGCACCGGTTGCTGCCGGCAACGACGGTTTCAATCCGGCAAAGATTCCGCCGCTGACCATCGACATCGCCGAGCTGCGCGTCGCCGATGCGCACCTTGGCGAGGCCAACCTGCGCACGCGTCCGACCAGCAACGGCATGCGCTTCGAACAACTGCGCATGCGCAGCCCCGGCCAGAACCTCGACGTCAGCGGCGACTGGAGCGGGCGTGGCGCTGCCGCGCACACACAGATGGACGTGAAGATCGACAGCAAGGACCTTGGCGCCCTGCTCGGCGGCTTCGGCATGAGCCAGCAGCTCGCCGGCGGTGTCGGCACGATGCATTTCGCCGCCGGCTGGAACGGCAGCCCTGCCGATTTCAACCTGGCAACACTCGAAGGCTCGCTGGATGCCGACATCCGCGACGGGCGCCTGCTCGAAGTCGAGCCCGGCGCCGGCCGCGTGCTGGGGCTGCTCAGCCTGGCGCAGCTGCCGCGCCGGTTGATGCTGGATTTCCGCGATTTCTTCTCCAAGGGCTTCGCCTTCAACCGCGCCGGCGGCAAGGTGCGCTTCAGCGGCGGCAACGCCCACAGCGACGCCATTTCCATCGACGGCCCGGCCGCGCAGATCAGCATCAGCGGCAGCGCCAACCTGCGCGCGCAGAGCTTCGACCAGACCATCGAAGTGCGGCCCAAGGCGGGCAACCTGTTGACCGTGGCCGGTGCGATTGCGGCAGGCCCGGTCGGCGCGGCGATCGGCGCGGCCGCCAATGCGGTGCTGCAGAAACCGCTGGGCCAGATGGCCTCGCGCACCTACCGCGTCACCGGGCCGTGGAAAGAGCCCAAGGTCGAAGTGGTCGGCAGCGAACAGGGCAGGGCCCAGACCACGGTGCCGCCGGCTCGCTGAGCCGGTGGGAGGGGCTTCAGCCCCGATGGGTGGCCGGCAAGGCATCCGGGCTAAGGCCCCTCCCACAAGCCTCCGCTTGATTCCCGCCTTGGAAGCCGGCCACTTCGCCCGCATCTAGTCCAGCGTATAACGTCCCCAAAGCCCCAGACCCAAGAGCCCCCCGACCCGATGACCCTGCCCATCCAGATCGCCGAAACCCGCCTGCTGCTGCCCGCCGGGCTCGATGCCGGCGGCCTTGAACGCACTTTCGGCACCCTGCTCGGGCCGGGCGTGGATTTTGGCGACCTGTATTTCCAGCACGCCCGTCGCGAGAGCTGGACGGTCGAGGACGGCATCGTCAAGGACGGTGCGCATTCGATCGAGCAAGGCGTGGGCGTGCGCGCGATCAGCGGTGAGAAGACCGGTTTCGCCTACTCCGACGAGATCAACACGCAGGCGCTGCTGGCCGCGTCGAAGTCGGCGCGTGCCATCGCACGCGACGGTTCCACGCAGTCGCCGCATGCGCTGGTGCGCAACGGCGGCCGCGAGCTCTACGTGCCCGAGGATCCGATCGACGGTTACGCCAACGAAGCCAAGGTCGAAGCGCTGCGTCGCATCGACCGCATGCTGCGTGCCGCCGACCCGCGCGTGCAGCAGGTGATGGTGGGCCTGTCCGGTGGCGTCGACACGATCCTGGTGGCGCGCAGCGATGGTGTGCTGGCGGCCGACGTGCGTCCGCTGGTGCGCCTCAACGTGCAGGTGATCGTCGAGCACAACGGCCGTCGCGAAAGCGGCTACGCCGGTGGTGGCGGCCGCTACAGCTACGCCGAACTGCTCGACGGCGACAAGCCCGAGCAGCTCGCGCGCGAAGCGCTGCGCCAGGCGCTGGTGAACCTGGAAGCGATCGACGCGCCGGCCGGCATCATGCCGGTGGTGCTTGGCAGTGGCTGGCCGGGCGTGCTGCTGCACGAAGCCGTCGGCCACGGTCTG
This sequence comes from Lysobacter sp. Soil_N_23, assembly GCF_057656135.1. Lineage (NCBI taxonomy): Bacteria > Pseudomonadati > Pseudomonadota > Gammaproteobacteria > Lysobacterales > Lysobacteraceae > Lysobacter > Lysobacter sp. Soil_N_23. The sequence goes on along the minus strand of NZ_JBDGKY010000008.1, from coordinate 106,453 downwards.
GAAGGCGACTTCAACCGCAAGGGCACCTCGACCTACGCCGGGCGCATGGGCCAGCGTGTCGCATCGCCGGGCGTGACCATCGTCGACGACGGCACGCTGCCGGGCCGGCGCGGTTCGCTCAACGTCGACGACGAAGGCACGCCGACCAATTGCACCACGCTGATCGAGGACGGCGTCCTGGTCGGCTACATGCAGGACACGCTCAACGCGCGCCTGATGGGCATGACGCCGACCGGCAACGGTCGTCGCGAATCGTTCGCGCACCTGCCGATGCCGCGCATGACCAACACCTACATGCTGGCCGGGCAGCACGATCCGGAAGAAATGATCCGCTCTGTGAAGAAGGGCCTGTACGCGGTCAACTTCGGAGGCGGCCAGGTCGACATCACCAGCGGCAAGTACGTGTTCTCGGCGACCGAGGCGTACCTGATCGAGGACGGGAAGATCACCGCGCCGGTGAAGGGCGCCACGCTGATCGGCAACGGCCCGGAAACGATGCAGCGGGTGAAGATGATCGGCCACGACCTGGCGCTGGACGAAGGCGTGGGCGTGTGCGGCAAGGACGGCCAGAGCGTGCCGGTCGGCGTCGGCCAGCCGTCGCTGCTGATCGACCAGCTGACGGTGGGTGGCACGCAGGCGTGATGACGCCCGAAGCATTGGCCCTTATCCCTTCTCCCGCATGCGGGAGAAGGTGCCCGGAGGGCGGATGAGGGCGCTTTCGGCGGTGCCAGAAGCTGCCCTCACCCCAACCCCTCTCCCGCAAGCGGGAGAGGGGCTATTCGTCGGCGTCGTCGGAATCGCTGCCGCCCACGATCACCCCGCGCAGCTCGCGGTACAGCTCCCGGAACGAATGCGGCGGCTTGTTGCGGTTGCGTTCTTCGATCGTGTTGCGCACCAGCTGGCGCAGGCGCTGGCGGTCGGCCGTCGGGTATTCGTCGAGCAACTGCGCCAGGGCCGGGTCGCCGTCGGCGATCAGGCGCTCGCGCCAGGCTTCGACACGGTGCATGGCCGCGACTTCGCGCCGCGCCGCCTCGCCGTCCTCGTCGAGCGCATCGCGCAGCGCGTTGAGGACCTCGTCGTCCTCGCGCCGCATCTGCTTGGCCAGGAACGCCAGTTGGCGCTTGTGGGCGATGTGGGCGGTGATGCGCTTGCACTCGCGGATGTGCGGCAGCAGCGAATCGGGCACCGGCAGCTTCGCCAGCTGCGCCTCGGTCAGCGCCACCAGCTTCTCGCCCAGGGCCAGCACCTCCAGCGCCTCGCGCCGGTTCTGGCTGCGACTGGGGCTGAGGAACTCGCCGGATTCTTCGTCTCTACCACGCATGACACTGCTTCCTCGACACTTCTCTCCGCGCGCCGTCGTCGGCGCCGCGGAGGGCAAAAACAGGCTCCCGGGGCCAACCCCGCGGAACCACAGGCAACTAGGATAAGCCATTGAACGAACTGACTCCCCAATACGCCGCCTCCCTCGGTGACAGCCATGCCCGCCTGGAGTCCCTGGCGGAGCTGTCGCAGCGCCTTCTGGAGCGCTGCCGCGCCAGTGGCGCCACCCAGGCCGAGGTCTCGTGCTCGGAGGAATCCGGGCTCAACGTCAACGTCCGCATGGGCGAGGTCGAGACGGTCGAGTCGACCCGCGACCGCGGCATCGCCGTCACCGTCTATTTCGGCCAGCGCAAGGGCAGCGCCAGCACCGCCGACCTGCGCGAGGAGAGCCTGGGCGCCACCGTCGAGCAGGCCTGCGCGATCGCCCTGCATACGCAGGACGATGCCGCCGCCGGCCTGGCCGAGGCCGGGCTGATGGCGCGCGACCTGCGCGAGTTCGATTCCTGGCACCCGTGGGTGATCGATGCCGACCGCGCGATCGACCTGGCGTTGGCCTGCGAGCAGGCCGGGCGCGAGTCCGATGCGCGCATCGAGAACTCCGATGGCGCTTCGGTCGGCACCGGCGAGAGCATCAGTGTCTACGCCAATTCGCACGGTTTCATCGGCCGCGAGCGCAGCACCCAGCACAGCCTCGGCTGCGCCCTGATTGCCGGCCGCGGCGACGCGATGCAGCGCGATGGCTGGTACAGCATCGGCCTGTCCGCCGACGACCTCGAGTCGGCCGCGACGATCGGCCGCAAGGCCGCCCAGCGCGCCGCCTCGCGCCTGCAGGCACGGCAGATTGCGACTGGCGAGTACCCGGTGCTGTTCGCGGCCGAGATGGCGCGTTCGCTGGTCGGCCACCTGCTTGGCGCCGTTTCCGGCGGTGCGCTGTACCGCCGCGCCAGCTTCCTGGTCGATTCGGCCGGTACGCAGTTGTTCCCCGACTGGTTCGCCATCGACGAGCTGCCCTTCCTGCAACGCGGTTTCCGCTCCAGCTCGTTCGACGCCGAAGGCGTGGCCACGCGTGAAGCGCCGCTGGTGAAGGGCGGCGTGCTGCAGCGTTACATCCTGGGCAGTTACTCCGCGCGCAAGCTCGGCCTGCAGACCACTGCCAATGCCGGCGGCGTGCACAACCTCCAGGTCGAGGCCAACGCCGGAGACTTCGAGGCGATGCTGGCCGGGATGGGCCGCGGCCTGCTGGTCACCGAACTGATGGGACAGGGCGTCAACACCGTCACCGGCGACTACTCGCGCGGCGCGGCCGGCTTCTGGATCGAGAACGGGCAGATCCAGTACCCCGTCGACGGCATCACCGTGGCGGGCAACCTGAAGTCGATGTTCGCCGCGATCGAGGCGGTCGGCAGCGATGTCGACCCGCGTTCGCACCTGCGTACCGGCTCGATCCTGGTCGGGCGGATGACGGTCGCGGGCGAGACGATCGAGTGAGGCGGCGGGCGCACGCTTGACCCGACCCGGTCGCGAGTGGAAAGTGACCCTCAACTGTCAAGGGAGCAGGCCGTCATGAGCGAGAACCCGAACGATCCGAGCCCGTACTCCGCGCCTCCGCCGCCCCCGGAAAGCCAGGCCGGCGCTATCTCGGCAGAGCAACGGCAGTGGGCGATGTTCGCGCACCTGTCGGCGATCGCAGGTGCGGTGCTGACCTCCGGCATCGGCGGCTGGGGCACGTTCCTCGGCCCGCTGATCATCTGGCTGCTGAAGAAGGACACCATGCCCTTCGTCGAGGACCAGGCCAAGGAAGCGCTGAACTACAACATCACCGTGGCGATCGTGTTTTTCGCGCTGTGGGTGCTGGTGTTCATTACCCTGGGCATCGGCTTCCTGATCGCGATCCCGGCCTGGGTCATCATCGGCGTGGCCTGGCTGGTGTTCACGATCATCGCAGCGGTGAAGTCGAACGAAGGCGTTGCTTACCGCTATCCGTTCACGCTGCGACTGGTGAAGTGACCACGTCGTCCTGAACGCAGTGAAGGACCTGCTGCAAAGCAGTTTCCTCACTGCGTTCGGAATGACACCCGCCGCTCAGCGGCTGTCAGTTCAATGATCGCGCTCGATCGCCAGTCGGCCCAATGCGGCCAATGCGTCGGCACGCGCGCCGAACGAGGCCAGCGCGGTCGTCATCGCCGCACTCAATTCCTGCAACCGCGCACGCGACGCATCCAGGCCGATCAGGGCCGGGAACGTCGCCTTGTCCTGGGCCACGTCCTTGCCCGCGGTCTTGCCCAGGGTGGCGCTGTCGCCCTCGATGTCGAGGATGTCGTCGCGCACCTGGAACGCCAGGCCGAGTGCGTCGGCATAGCGGTCGAGGCTGTCGAGTTCGGCCGCCGATGCGCCGCCGCACAGCGCGCCCATCCGCACCGCGGCCCGGATCAGCGCGCCGGTTTTTAATGCGTGCAGGCGTTCGAGATCGTCGACCGATACGGTCGCGCCGTTGCCGGTCGCGGCCAGGTCGAGGGCCTGGCCGCCGCACATGCCGGCGGCACCGGAGGCCGTCGCCAGTGTGCGCAGCAATCCAACCCGGGTCGCATCGGACACCGGCGCCGCGGCCAGCACTTCGAAGGCCAGCGATTGCAGCGCGTCGCCGGCGAGGATCGCAGTGGCCTCGTCGTAGGCGACGTGCACGGTCGGCTGGCCGCGACGCAGGGCGTCGTCGTCCATCGCCGGCAGGTCGTCATGCACCAGCGAGTAGGCGTGGATCAGTTCGACCGCCACCGCAGGCGCGTCCAGCGCATCGGGATCGGCATCTGCGCCGAGCGCGGCGCCGCTGGCGTACACCAGCAACGGGCGCATGCGCTTGCCGCCGAGCAGCACGGCGTGGCGCATGGCGGCATGCAGGCGCTGTGGTGGCAGCGATGGATCGGGCAGGGCTCGCGCGAGCGCGGCGTCGGCGCGCTCGCGCCAGACGGCCAGGTCAGACATCGTTGAGGTCGGACTGCGTGGGCGTCTGCGGCGACAGGGCGGCGAACGGCTCGGCGGCGGCCGGATTCTGCGGGTCGCTGAGCAGGCGCACGCGAAGTTCGGCCTGCTCGAGCGCACTCTGGCAGCGACGGTAGAGACCCACGCCACGCTCGTACGCGGCCAGCGAGTCTTCCAGGCTCATCTCGCCGTGTTCCATCTTTTCGACCAGTTGTTCGAGCGCATCGAGTGACTGCTCGAAATCGCTCACGGGCGAGGCGGCTTCATTGGTGGTTTTGGGCGACATGGGCGAAGTTTGCGACCGGGCCCGGCGGGGGTCAATTGCCACAGCGTGGCAATGAGAGCTCGCCAGTGCAGTTTGGCGGCTGCGTGCCGTCAGGTGTCGTTCCAGACCAGGCGCGCCCCGTGCTGGCGCAGCCAGGCATCGAACTGGGCCGAAAAGGCCAGGTCGGCGATGGCGAGCAGCTGGCCGCCGGGGTCGCTCAGCAGTGGCAGACGCTCGCGCTGCCACGGCGGAACGCCCAGATCCTGCAGCAGGTGCTTGACGCTGTGCGAATGGCTGCGGCCGGGCAGGACGACGCGTTCGCCACCGTGGCGGGCATGCACGGTGGCCTGCGCGTCGAGCGAGGTCGCGCCTTCCAGTCGCAACTGCCCGCCGTGGGGCAGGGCGAGCGGTGCTTGCCCGCTCCACGCGCTGCGCCAGTCCAGTGGCATGGACGGCCGGATGACATCCGCATGCAGCAGGTCGCGCCAACTGCGTACCGCCGCGCCATGCCAGGCGAACACGGCCTGCGCGTCGTCGGCGGCCGCGAGCACGTCGGACCCGATGCGGGCAATGCCGTTGGCCGGCAGTGCCGGCAGGCCGAGCGTGGCGATCCAGCGGCGCAGCACCCGTGCGCGCCGCGTCGCCGGCATCGCCAGAAGGCGATTGCGCGACAGGTAGTGCGGATCGGCGGTGGTCGCGTCGGCCAGCGCCTGGATGTCGCCTGCTTCGAGCAGTTCGCCGGCCTGCGCCGACAGACCTGCCGACCGCGCCAGTGCCGCATCGGCATGTGGCCAGCGCTCGCGCAGCAGCGGCATCACCCGCTGGCGCAGGTAATTGCGGTCGAACGTCGTCTCGCTGTTGCTGGGATCGTCGATCCAGGCCAGGTCATGCGTCTGGGCGTAGGCGAGCAGGTCGGCGCGGGGATGCTCGAGCAGCGGCCGCCACAGCCGGCCGTGGCCGAACCCGCGCCAGCGCCGCATCGCCGCCAGACCGTCGCTGCCCGAGCCGCGCAGGGCGCGCAGCAGCCAGGTCTCGGCCTGGTCGTCGCGGTGGTGCGCCAGTGCGAGTACTTCGCCTTTGGTGAGTGCTTCAGCGAAGGCGCCGTGGCGCGCGGCGCGGGCGGCCGCCTCCGGGCCATCGCCGGCGCGGACCACGCTGACCCGCGCCACCGTCAGCGGCACGTTCAGCGTTGCGCAGGTCCGCGCGCAGTGTTCCGACCAGGCATCGGCCTGCGGATGCAGGCCGTGGTGCACGTGCAGTGCCCGCAACGGTGATTCGCCCGCCGTGGTCGCCAGCAGGTGCAGCAGCACGCTGGAATCCAGACCACCGCTGTAGGCCACGCACACGGGCCCCGCAGGACGGTCGTGGAGGGCGGCGCGCAGGGCGGGCAGGGGGGCTGGCGGCATCTACCGATGGTGCCACGGCATTGGAATGCAGCAACCCATCGTTGGTGCTGTGCTGGCGTCGCCGCGGACGCACCATTTACCCATACCTGCGATACACCTTTCATGGAGGTACGGTTTTGGCCCGGCTATTCGACCCCTTCGAGCAACGCTCGCTGACCCTGCGCAACCGCCTGGTCGTGGCGCCGATGTGCCAGTACTCGGCGGTCGACGGCGTCCCCAACGACTGGCACCTGGTGCACTTGGGCAGCCGCGCGGTCGGCGGCGCCGGGGCGATCATCGCCGAGGCCAGCGCGGTATCGGCCGAGGGCCGCATTTCGCCGGCCGACACCGGCATCTGGAACGACCGCCAGGCCGAGGCCTGGGCGCGCATCGCCCGTTTCATGTCCTGCCAGGGCGCGGTGCCCGGGATCCAGCTGGCCCACGCCGGGCGCAAGGCCAGCGTGGCGCCGCCGTGGCTGGGCGGCATCAGCGTGTCGCATAGCGATGGCGGCTGGACGCCGGTGGCGCCGTCGGCGCTGCCCTTCAGCGAGACCTCGGCGATGCCGCGTGCGCTCGACGAGGCGCAGCTGAGGAATCTGGTCGACGACTTTGCCGCGGCCGCATGGCGCGCCCATGCCGCCGGTTTTCGCCTGATCGAGCTGCATGCCGCGCATGGATACCTGTTGCATCAGTTCCTCTCGCCGCTGTCGAACCAGCGCGACGACGCCTACGGCGGCAGCTTCGAGAACCGCACGCGATTGCTGCTGGAAGTGCTCGATGCGGTGCGCAAGGTGTGGCCGGAGCGCCTGCCGATCTGGCTGCGCGTCTCCGCCACCGACTGGAGCGACGGCGGCTGGGACATCGAGCAGAGCATCGAACTGGCGCGGCTGGTGTCGACGCGTGGCGTCGACCTGATCGACGTGTCCAGCGGCGGCCTGGTGCATGGGGCGAAGATTCCGTTGCAGCCGGGCTACCAGGTGCCGTTCTCGGCGCGCATCCGTCGTGAAGCCGGCGTCGCCACCGGTGCGGTCGGCCTGATCACCGAGCCCGGCCACGCCGAGTCGGTGATCGAACACGGCGATGCCGATGTCGTGCTGCTGGCGCGCGAGCTGCTGCGCGATCCCTACTTCCCGCGCCGTGCCGCGCGCGAGCTGGAAGCGGAGCTGCACGCGCCGGATCAATACCTGCGCGCGTGGTAACGGCCCCCCGTAGGAGCGAGCTTGCTCGCGATCGGCGTAACCGCGGCGGCAGCGCCAGATCGCGAGCAAGCTCGCTCCTACGGAGCAGCGTGTGTCAGCGCGTTTCGATCTCGATGCCGCCGACGAAGCGCGCGGCGATGTTGTAGATCCACGCGTACAGCGCGCCGGCGATGAAGCCAATCACGCCGTAGAAGATCGGCAGCACGACGATGGCCAGGGCGCCCAGGCCGGCAACCCAGGCCAGCCCGGGATCGGCCTTCGCCGCTTCTGCCATGCCGCCGACCGAGAACGACAGGAACATCAGCACGCCGGCGATCAGGCCGAACACGGCCGAGATGATGGCGAAGATTTTGGCAACCGACATCACGCGAACGCGGGTGATGACCATGGCAGTGCTCCCGCCCGACGGCAGGCCGGGCCCGGGCGCGAGTAATACCGGCCCGTGGGCGGTGCCGGTGTGAAGACGTCGTCCCGGGGCGGGACGATGGACGTCAGGCGGCTTCGTATGCGCCGTAGCTGCGCAGGCGGCGGTAGCGACGGTCGAGCAGATCCTGGACCGGCAGTGCCTCGAGCGCATCGAGCTCGTTGAGCAGCACCGCCTTCAGGCGCGTGGCCATCTGGCGTGGATTGCGATGGGCGCCGCCGATCGGCTCACGCACCAGCTTGTCGACCAGACCCAGGCCGAGCAGGCGCTTGGCGGTCAGGCCGAGCTGCTCGGCGGCGTCCTTGGCCTTGTCGGCCGACTTCCACAGGATCGAGGCGCAGCCTTCCGGCGAGATCACCGAGTAGGTGCTGTACTCGAGCATCAGCGTGCGGTCGCCGACGCCGATCGCCAGCGCACCGCCGGAGCCGCCTTCGCCGATCACCGTGCAGATCACCGGCACCTTCAGCTCGCTCATCTCCAGCAGGTTGCGGGCGATGGCCTCGGACTGGCCGCGCTCTTCGGCGCCGACGCCGGGGTAGGCGCCCGGGGTGTCGATGAAGGTCAGGATCGGCAGGCCGAAGCGCTCGGCCAGCTTCATCAGGCGCAGCGCCTTGCGGTAGCCCTCCGGACGCGGCATGCCGAAGTTGCGCTTGATCTTGCTCTTGGTGTCGCGACCCTTCTGGTGGCCGATGATGACCACGCTGCGGCCATTGATGCGACCCAGGCCGCCGACGATGGCGGCGTCGTCGGCGTAGGCGCGGTCACCGGCCAGTTCCTGGAACTCGTCGCAGATGATGCGGATGTAGTCGTTGGTGTACGGGCGCGCCGGATGGCGGGCCAGCTGCGACACCTGCCACGGGGTCAGGTCGCGGAAGATCTGGGCGGTACGGATGCGCAGCTTGTCCTGCAGCGCATGTACTTCGGCATCCACGTCCACGGCCGGGGCGTTACTGGCGTGGCGCAGTTCCTGGATCTTGGCTTCCAGGTCGGCGATGGGCTGCTCGAAATCGAGGTAATTCGGGTTCATGCGGGGGCCGTTGGCCGGAAAGCCGACAGTCTAGCCGAGGCAGGGCGACCGTACCGAGACGTGTGGCGTGCGCCGATCGGCCGGCCAATACCGCCCAATCCCATCGATCGCCGTCGATCGGCGGCAAACGGCAATGAAGTCGTATTCATTGGGTCCCGATGCCGGGCCGGCGCGGGCGCGTGTTTGAATCCCCGTAGCCGCGCTGGAGCGGGAGGGGCGAGTCTTGGGAGCCGTGATGAAGGGACGTGGGTGGGCTGCTGCAGCGGCAATGTTGTGCGCGATGACCGGGATCACCCCGTCTGCGGCCCAAGGCTGGCGGCATGTCGGCGTGGTCGACCGGGTCGACGTCCAGGCCAACGGCGCCGAGGTTGTCTCCGGCCCGGCGAAGTTGCGCGTGACGGTGATCGGCGAGGGCGTGTATCGGGTCACCCTGGCGCCCGACGGTCGCTTCGATGCGACGCCGTCGTGGGCGGTCGTGCCCGGCGCGCCGCCGGCACAGGTCGACGTCGCCGATTCGGCCGATGCGGTCAGGATTGCGTCGGGCGATGTGATCGCCGTGATTCGCAAGCAACCGTTGCGCGTGGAGTTTGCCGATCGCAATGGCCAGGTCCTGCTGGCCGACTCCGCGCAGATGCCGATGGCCTGGTCCGACAGCCCGCACGGACCGCGCGTGCGCAGCTGGAAGGAGATGCCGGCCGATGCGCATTACTACGGACTGGGCGACAAGGCCGGCCCGCTCGACCGCCGTGGTCGCGCCTTCACGATGTGGAACTCCGACGCCTACGCGTGGCAGGGCTACAGCGATCCGCTCTACAAGTCGATCCCGTTCTTCATCGGGCTGCGCGCCGGCACCGCGTACGGCCTGTTCTTCGACAACACCTCGCGCAGCAGCTTCGATTTCGGCAAGGACTCGGAGGAGTACTTCTCCTTCGGCGCGGAAGGCGGCGCCCTCGATTACTACTTCATCGCCGGCCCGCAGCCGGCGCGCGTGCTGGAGCGCTACACCGCGCTGACCGGCCGCACGCCGCTGCCGCCGATGTGGGCGCTCGGTTTCCAGCAGTCGCGCTACAGCTACAACCCCGAGAGCAAGGTCCGCGAGATTGCCGCGCAGTTGCGCGAACACCGCGTTCCCAGCGACGCGATCTACCTCGACATCGACTACCAGCAGGGCTACGCGCCGTTCACCGTCGACCGCAAGCAGTTCCCGCGCTTCGAGCAGATGATCGCAGACCTGCGCGCGCAAGGGCTGCGCACGGTGCTCATCACCGACCTGCACATCAAGCACGCGCCGGGCACAGGCTATGCGCCGTTCGACTCGGGCATGGCCGCCGATGCCTTCATCCGCAACCCGGACGGCTCGCTGTACATCGGACCGGTGTGGCCGGGCGACGCGGTGTTCCCGGACTTCACCCTGTCGCGCGTGCGCGACTGGTGGGGCGGGTTGTACCGCAGCTTCACTGCGATGGGCGCGGCCGGCTACTGGAACGACATGAACGAGCCGTCGGTGTTCAACGTACCCGGCAACACGATGTCGCCCGATGCGGTGCATCGCATGGACGACGGCAGCCAGCGCGATCATCGCGCCATCCACAACGTCTACGGCATGCTCAATGCGCGCGCGACCTACGAGGGTCTGCTGAAGCTGCAACCGGAGCAGCGTCCGTTCGTGCTCACGCGTGCCGCCTACGCCGGCACCCAGCGCTATGCCGCCACCTGGACTGGTGACAACACCGCCAGCTGGCATCACCTCGCGCAGAGCACGCCGAACCTGTTGAGCCTTGGGCTGTCGGGCATGGCATTGGCCGGCGACGACGTCGGTGGTTTCATCGGCTCGCCGCCACCGGACCTGCTGACGCGGTGGTTCCAGCTCGGCGCTTTCAATCCGGTGTTCCGCAACCATGCCGCGACCGATACGCGTCCACACGAGGCCTGGGTCGACGGACCGCAGCACGAGGCGCTGCGCCGCGAGGCAATCGAACTGCGTTACCGGTTGATGCCCTACCTCTACACCGTGGCCGAAGAGAATGCGCGCAACGGCCTGCCGATCATGCGGCCGGTGTTCCTGCAGTACCCGCAGGCGGAAGCGTTCTACGGCAACGACCGCGATTTCCTGTTCGGGCCGGATCTGTTCGTGGCGCCGGTGAGCGATGAACGGATGGATGCGCACCAGATCGTGCTGCCGCCGGGCGAGTGGTATGCGTTCGGCACCTCGCAGCGCCATGTCGCGCAGAAGGACCCGATCAAGCTCGATCCGCGGCCGGTGACGACGCCGCTGTTTGCGCGCGCCGGTGCCATCGTGCCGATGCAGGCGGTGGTGCAGCACACGGGTGAGAAACCGGCAGGGCCATTGCAACTGCAGGTGTATCTGCCCAAGGCCGGTGGCGAATGTGGTGGATCGCTGTACCAGGACGATGGCGAGAGCCAGGCCTACAAGGGCGGGGCTCTGCTGCGTGTTGCGTATGCGTGCGAGGTGACAAGGCGCGGGGCGGCGGTGACGTCGCATGTCGTGCACGACGGGTTTGCGCCGTGGTGGGGCGATATCGAGGTGACGGTGTATGGGGTGGCTCGAAAGCCTTCGTCGCTGCGCGTTGACGGGAAGGCGGTTGGCGACTGGAGCTTCGATGCTGCCAAGCAGGCAGTCGCCATGGTCGTGCGCGATGGACGGCGCGACTGGAAGGTGCACGTGGCGTACTGACGCCCATCCCCTCTCCCTGGCCGCTTTGCGGCCTGTCCCTCTCCCACAAGGGGAGAGGGTTTAGCGCTTCCTTCTCCCCTCGCGGGAGAAGGTGCCCGAAGGGCGGAAGAGGGGGAGGCTTTTCGCCGTTGCTCTAGTTCGCCCAGGGCTTCGCCAGCGTAACCTTCACCGCCCGCACCCCCGGCGTCGCCCGCAGTTTCGACGCCAGCTCCGCATCGATCCGCACCGACTGCGTGCCGTTGAGATCCAGCATGCCCGCGCTGCCCTTGCGCACCAGCAGGTCCAGGCGGATCGGCGTCGAGCCCGGGCGATTGCCCGCCAGCACCGTATCGACGCGCTGCCACGTGCCCGGCTCGCGCAGGTCCAGCCGCAGCGACAGCCGCTGTGCGTTACGCGTGCACACCTGCTCGTAATCCCAGCAGCGCACCGCACGCAGCGCGAAGCCGCCGCTGAAGGTGTCCTCGCGCAGGTTGCCCTGGATCACCAGCAGGCGGTCGCGCACCAGCAACTGCGCGAACTCGCTGTAGGTCTCGTTGAAGAAGGCGCATTCGATGCGGCCGCGGCCGTCCTCGATCTGCACGAACATCTGGCTGTCGCCCTTCTTGCGCAGGCCGACGACCTGGCCGGCGACGACCGTCTCCACTTCCTGCCGCCAGCTGCCACGCGCCGGTTCGGGGCGGTTCTCCCAGATCTTCTCCAGCCCGGCCAGGTCGTTGCCGATCAGGCTGCGGACTTCATCGCGGTACGGATCGAACGGGTGGCCGCTGAGGTAGTGGCCGAGCGTGTCGCGTTCGCCGTTGAGGATCTGCGTCAGCGGCCATTCGTCGGTCTCGGGCAGGTCGATGTGCAGCGCCGGCGCCGTCGTGTCGAAGCCGCCGAACAGCGACACCTGTCCGGCCTCGCGCTCGCGCGCCAGCTGGTCGGTGGCCTTGAGCACTTCCGGCAGCTGCAGCATCAGGCTCGCGCGGTTCTTGCCGAGCTTGTCGAGCGCGCCGGCCTGGGTCAGCGCCTCCAGTGCGCGGCGGTTGAGCTTGCCGCTGTCGACGCGCTTGGCGAAATCGAGCAGGTCCACGAACGGGCCGGCGCGGCGTGCTTCCACGATCGCTTCGCAGGCGCCGCGGCCGACGCCCTTCACCGCGCCGATGCCGTAGCGGATCGTAGTCGCGTCCTTGGCCTCGAACATGTACGCCGATTCGTCGACGTCCGGGCGCAGCACCGTCAGCCCCATCACCCGGCATTCGTCGAGGAAGGAGGTGACCTTGTCGGTGTTGTCCATGTCCGACGACAGCACCGCGGCCATGAACTCCGACGGGTAGTGCACCTTCAGCCAGGCGGTCTGATACGCGACCAGCGCATAGGCGGCCGAGTGCGACTTGTTGAAGCCGTACTCGGCGAACTTCTCCATCAGGTCGAAGATCGGGCTGGCCTGGCGCGCGGCAATGCCACGCTCGGCGCAACCGGCCTCGAACTTGGCGCGCTCCTTGGCCATCTCCTCGGGCTTCTTCTTGCCCATCGCGCGACGCAGCATGTCGGCGCCGCCGAGCGTGTAGCCGGCCAGCACCTGGGCGATCTGCATCACCTGTTCCTGGTACACGATGACGCCGTAGGTCGGCGACAGCACCGGTTCCAGCGATTCGTGCGGGTAGGAGACTTCGGTGTTGCCGTGCTTGCGATCGACCCATTCGCGGTCCATCCCCGAGCCCAGCGGGCCGGGACGGAACAGCGCGGCCAGGGCGATGATGTCCTCGAAGGTGTCGGGGCGCGCGCGCTTGAGCAGCTCGCGCATGCCGCGCGATTCGAACTGGAATACCGCGACCGTGTCGCCGCGTGCGAACAACTCGTAGCTGGCCTTGTCGTCGAGCGGCAGTGTGGCGATATCAAGCACTGACTCGCCGGTGGCGGCGCGGCGCTTGTTGATCGCCTTCACCGCCCAGTCGATGATCGTCAGCGTGCGCAGGCCGAGGAAGTCGAACTTGACCAGGCCGACGGCTTCGACGTCGTCCTTGTCGAACTGCGTGACCGGGCTCTTGCCGCGACCCTCGCCGTCGTGTTCGGCGAACAGCGGGCAGAAGTCGCTCAGCGGGCTCGGCGCGATCACCACGCCGCCGGCGTGCTTGCCGGCGTTGCGAGTGAGGTCCTCCAGGCTGCGCGCCAGGTCGAGCAGATCGCGCACGTCTTCTTCGGCGTGGTAGCGCTGGATCAGGTCGGGCGAGGCGAGGTTGTTGTCCGACTTGGCCGCTTCCGATTCGCCGAGCGCGTCGTCAAGCGAGATGCCGAGCGTGTTCGGGATCAGCTTGGCGATGCCGTCGACGAAGCCGTACGGATGGCCGAGCACGCGCCCGCTGTCGCGCACCACGGCCTTGGCCGCCATGGTGCCGTAGGTGATGATCTGGCTGACGCGGTCGCGGCCGTACTTGCGCGCGACGTAGTCGATGACCTCGTCGCGGCGGTCCATGCAGAAGTCGATGTCGAAGTCGGGCATCGACACGCGTTCCGGGTTGAGGAAGCGCTCGAACAGCAGGTCGTAGGGCAGGGGATCGAGATCGGTGATGCCCAGTGCCCACGCCACCAGCGAACCGGCACCGGAACCACGGCCCGGGCCGACCGGGATGTCGTGGTCCTTGGCCCAGTTGATGAAGTCGGCCACGATCAGGAAGTAGCCCGGGAACCCCATCTTGATGATGACGTCGAGCTCGATCTCCAGGCGCGCGTCGTACTCTTCGCGGGTCTTGCCGGGCGCCAGCGGTGCCTTCTCCAGGCGCTTGGCCAGGCCTTCGCGCGCGCTGTTGCGCAACCACGATTCGATGGTGTGCTCGCTCGGCACCGGGAATGCCGGCAGCGCGTACTCGCCGAGCTTCATCTCGACGTTGCAGCGCGTGGCCAGCGAGACCGCGTTGTCGATCGCATCGGGGACGTCGGCGAACAGCTGCGCCATCTCCTGCGACGACTTCAGGTACTGCTCTTCGGTGTAGTCCTTGGGCCGCTTGGGATCGTCGAGGACGCGGCCGGAGGCGATGCAGACTCGCGCTTCGTGCGCATCGAAGCCATCGCGATCGAGGAAGCGCACGTCGTTGCTGGCGATGACCGGAATGCCGCGCATCGATGCGGCATGCAGGGCGAACGAATTGAACGCGTCCTCGCCGTCGCGACCGGTGCGGGTCAGCTCCAGGTGCAGGCGCTCGCCGAAGGAGCCACGCCAGTCGGCCAGCCAGGCCTCGGCCAGTTCGTGGCGGCCGCCCACGGCCATGCGTCCGGCCAGGCTGTGGCGACCGACCAGGGCGAACAGGCCGGCGTTGTCCTCGCGCAGCCACTCCGGGCGCAGGGCGACGCCGTCGGTGCGGTGCCCTTCCATCCAGGCGCGGCTGAGCAGGCGCGACAGCGTCAGGTAGCCGTTGCGGTCCCGGCACAGCAGGGTCATGTGCGAGGCGGCTTCGTTGCCGTCGGCCAGGCCGACGTCGGCGCCGATGATCGGCTTGATGCCGACGCCTTCGGCCGCCTTGTAGAACTTGACCGTGGCAAACAGGTTGTCCAGGTCGGTCAGCGCCACCGCCGGCTGCGACAGCGCCACGCAGCGTTTGACCATCTCGCCGATGCGGATCGTCGAGTCGGCGAGGGAGTACTCGCTGTGCAGGTGGAGATGAACGAAACGGGTTGCTGTCATGCTGTCCTGGAACGCGGCGCCCACGGCCGGCGCGGCACAGGCCAGCCTATCAGTCCGGCCGGCGCGTACAAGCCTTGACAGTCTCCCGCGGCCCCGCCCGCCCACTGTAGGAGCGAGCTTGCTCGCGATTCGGGCGCCCGGTTCGCGAGCAAGCTCGCTCCTACCACGTCACTACTCCGGTCAACTGACGCGGAACAACTGCGCCGGCAGGTTCCAAGGCGCGTAGTGCTGCTCGCGAACCCACAGCATGTGCTGCCACAGCGCCAGTTCGTCGAGACGGTCGCGTACCCACGCCGCGCGCTTGGCGGGCGGTGGCCCGGCCGGGTGCTCGATGCGGCGGTAGTCGCAGTAGTCGCGGTAGTCCTCGACGTCGTCGGCGAAGGCCGGCCAGGCCAGTTCGATCATCAGCACATCGTCGAGCTGGCCGAGCACCGGCGTGTGGTCGGCGATCAGGTCGTCCTCGCGGTCGATGTAGGCCAGCAACTGGCCGATCCGCGCGCGCGTCGCCGCGTCGCTGTCCCAGTCTTCGTCGGCGAGCATCATGCGCAGTTCGTGCACGCGCTGCAGGCGCGAATCGATGACGTCGTGGGCGCGGTCGGCGGACAGCTTCAGCAGCCAGGCCGCCAGTTGCTGCAGGCGGTCGGCATTGACGCGCGGGGCATCGGCATGAATTTCGTGCAGCAACTGGTCGAAGCGTGCGACCGCGGCTTCGGCCAGCGGGATCTCGTCGGCGTAGTGACGCGCCTGCATGCCGCTGTACATGTGGTCGAACGGCAAGGGTTCGGGGGTGGGTGTCGGATGGTGCTGACGCATGACACACCTCGCTTCCGGCCGGGTGGGTCTGGGCTCGCATTGGGCCGGCGGTGTGCGAGCCGGGAGACCCATGATGCGCCTGCGCCCGTGAAGTGTCGGCGGTCAATGGTGACCGTGACCGATGGCAGCAGTGAACAGGCAACAGCAGGAGGCCGCCTTTCGGCGGCCTCCCGTGCTTCTCCAGGCGCCTTCGCAGGGGCCAGCTTGCTGGCGACCACGTCGGCGTCGCAGGTTCGCCAGCAAGCTGGCTCCGACGATGCCGCCGTTCAGTGCACGCGGAACATCGACACTGAACCGGGCAGGTAGCTGCTTTCGCGGATCTGGCGCTCGTGCTCGGCGTAGACGGCTTCCTCGAGGCGCATCTGCTCCCAGTCCTTGCGGCTGAACTCGAACGCCGCCACCGTGCAACCGCGGCGGTGCGCTTCCACGCTGCGCAGGCGGACGTAATCGAGGTAGTCCTCGACCTCGGCGACCAGGCGCGGCCACGCGGTGTCGACCACGATCGCGTCGTCGAGACGGCCGACCTTGGGCAGCCAGTCCGGGATCAGGTCGTCGCGGCTGCGGGCGTAGTCGACGATCAGCTGGGCGGTATCGACGGCGTCGTTGGCCGGCTCCCACTGGGCGTCACCCACCATCTGCTCGACGGCGGCGATCCGGCGCAGGCGCTGGCGGATGCTCGGCGGCGAGAAGTCGTGGATGCTGCGATCGCACAATTCGCGTGCCGCGCTGGCCAGCTGGTCGGTGTCCAGCGGATTCCGGGTCCGGCCGAGGCGGGCGAGCAGGCCGTTGAAGCGGTCGACATCGGCGCTGCGCAGATCGAAGCCATTGATGTTGTGGCGACGGCCCGATCCTTCGAACGGCACGTCCAGGATCGTCGGCAGGGAAGCGGACTGCTGGGTCGGGTTGGAAATAATGGCGTTCATGACGGTCTCCGTGGGGGGATGGCACCGTTCTTGCGGCGCCGGATCAGGTTCCTCCACCGGCAGACATGAGTCATGATGGCCGTGCGTGCCTTTCCTCACCGTCCGCTCTGGTTGATGAGGGCGCCATGAGGTTTTGCCGATGAATCCGAACGGGATGGCAGGCCAGGGCGGGCTAACCACCGAAAGTTACCGATTCGACGACATCGTGGTCGATGCGACCGCGCATACCTTGTCGCGCGCGGGAATGGCGCAGACGGTCGAGCCGAAGGCCTTCGCGGTGCTGCTGATACTGCTTCGCCGTGCCGGCGAGCTGGTCGGTCGCGACGAACTGCTGGACGAGGTCTGGGGTCACCGCCATGTCACCCCCGGCGTCCTGACCCGCGTGATCGCCCAGCTCCGTCACGCCCTGGGCGACGACTCGCAGCGGCCTCGCTTCATCCAGACCCAGCACGCCCTGGGCTACAGGTTCATCGGCCAGCTCAAGGTCGCTGCGGATACCGCCGCGCACACGCTCGTTGAGCCGGCCGTCGTGGAGTCTGCCCTGGCAGAGCCGGCCGAGCCCATCGCCCGGGTCGGGCCGGCGGCGGATCCGCTCGAAGGCGTCGCCGCAGTCAGGCAATCAGTACCGCCGTCGCTGAACGTGGCGGCCAACGAGGCCGAAGCGCCCGCGACGATCGAAGGGGCCGTCGAAGCCGCCGGCTACCGCGCCGCCAGCGCCGGGACATTGGCTGACGAGGCCGGTTTCGCGCTGACGCCGGAAGAGGAAGCGACGGTTGCCGCGCCGGTGGTGACGCCGGCCGCGTTCGGCACTCGCCGCAGGGTGCTGGTGCGGCGCAGATGGTGGCTGGCCGCCGCAACGCTGCTGGTCATTGCTGCCGGCGGCTACTGGTTCGGCCAGCACGACCGCGCTGCCGCACCAGTGGCGGAGGCCTCGATCGCGGTGTTGCCCTTCGTCAGCCTCAGCACCGACAGTCGCGACAGCTACTTCGCCGAGGGCCTGGGCGTTGAAATGCATGACGCCCTGGCCGGCGTGCCCGGTCTGCGCGTGGTCGCGGCCCCCGGTCGCGGCAAGCAGCAGGTCGACATCAAGACCCTGGGCGCCCAGCTCGGGGTAGCGACGCTGCTCGATGCCAGCGTTCGCCGCGAGGGGCCCAGGGTGCGGGTCAGCGCGCGTTTGTCCGATACACGCACGGGTTTCACGTTGTGGGCCCATAGCTACGATCGCGAGACCGGTGACGTGTTTGCACTGCAAAGCGACATTGCCGACGAAGTGGTGCAAGCGCTGGTGGGCGTCCTGCCGGGGACCGGGCTGGATTCAGCGCGGCTGGCGTTGGCACGGCGTTTGACGCCGACCCGCAACGTCGCTGCCTACGACGCCTACCTCAAGGGCCAGCAGCAGATCCGCGAGCGCGGCGACAAGGCCAATCCCGACAGTGCGATCAACTACTTCCGTGGCGCACTGGCGATCGACCCCGGCTTTGCCCGTGCCCAGGCCGGCATCTGCCGTGCCGAGATCGACCGCTTCGAGGGCGCGCGCGACACCGGCGCGTTCGAACGTGCACAGGCGGCCTGCAAGCGCGCGTCGGACATGGATCCGTCGCTGCGCGAAGTAAGCCTGGCGATGGGCGACCTGCACCGTGCGCGCGGTGAGTACGATGCCGCCATCGAGCAGTACACGCACGCACTGGAGGATCCGGCGTTGCGTGCCGACGCCTACCTCGGCCTGGCCGGTGTCGCCAGTGCGCAGGGCCGTGGCGATCTCGCCGGTGACTATTTCGAGCGGGCCCGCAAGTTGCGTCCGCGCGATCCGGCCGTGTTCCGACAACTCGGCTACCACCAGTACACGAGCGGCAACGTGGCTGCGGCGATCGAGTCGTATCGCACGGCCGTGAAGCTGCGACCCGATGACTACGAGCTGTGGAGCAGCCTCGGCGGCGTCTACCAGGCCAGCGGCAATGCCGTGCAGGCGATCGCCGCCTACGAGCGCTCACTGGAGATCCGGCCCAACTACCCCGCACTGAGCAACCTGGGCTCGGTGAAGTACGACACCGGCGCCTATGCCGAAGCGGCCGCGCTGTATCGCCACGCGGTCGAGCTCGACGGCAGCGACTTCCGGCTGTGGGGCAATCTCGGCGATGCGCTGTCGGCTTCCGCGGCGACTGCGGCGCAGGCGCGCGAGCCTTACCTGCGCGCGCTGCAGATGGCCGATCGCTACCTCAAGCTGAAGTCCGACGACGCGCAGGGATTCGCGCAGGTTTCCTGGTTCCTGGCCAACCTCGGCGAGGACGCCAGGGCACGCGCGATGCTGGCCAAGGCCGAGTCGATCGCGACCGAGCGAGGAGAAGTCGCCTTCTGGGGCGCACAGACCATGGCCGTGCTCGACGACGTGCCCGCCGCGCACAAGCAGCTCGCGGCCGCGCGCAAGGCAGGCATTCCCGAAGTGCGCCTCGCAGCTGCGCCGGCACTGCGGCGACTTGCGGCGCAGGACATGACGGCATCGCGCGCCCCCTGAGCGGGGCGGTGATATCCAGGCCCGTCCCCCGCGGGCACAACCGAGGAGAAGAAGAATGAAAGCAGTAGCGCTAGCGGTGGCGGCCGTGTCCGTCACCGGATGCCTGGCCTTGTCGGGTTGCGGCAGCAAGGCGGAGGCGGCCGTATGCGGCAAGCAGACCTCCAACCAGGAGCCGGTCGAAATCAAGGTCGCCAACGGCCCGAGGGTCAGCGACGCCGAGTGCGTGGTGCTGCCCGGCAGCAGGATTGCCTGGGTCAATGACAAGGGCAACGACGTCCAGTTCAAGCTCAAGTTCAAGACGGCCAATCCCGGTGGCCAGGGAGCGCCATTGAAAGTGCCGTCGCAGAAGCAGGACGGAAGGTTCATGGTGCACATCACTGCAACGCAGCTGGCCCCCGGAGAAAAGGAACGTCGCTTCGAGTACGACATCGTGGCCAATGGCACGCCTCTCGACCCGGCGATCATCATCCGGGCTCCGTAGGCGATCCCGGGAGCAGGGCACTTGCACCGGCATTGAGCCGAAGGCCCGCTGGATGCGGGCCTGTTCTTTTTCACGACGCCGGTTGCGGCGTCACCATCGCCAGCGACTCGCGTACCGGCGCAAAGCTGCGGCGATGTTGCGGGCAGGGTCCGTGCCGCGTCAGCGCGGCAAGATGCTCGGGCGTGCCGTAGCCCTTGTGCTGGTCGAAACCGTAATGCGGCCATTGCGCGTGCAGCTGCTGCATGTGGCGATCGCGCGCCACCTTGGCCAGGATCGAAGCGGCCATGATCGTGCGGTCGCGTGCATCGCCACCGATCCATGCCTCGGCCAGGCAGGGCAGAGAGCGCGGCAACGCGTTGCCGTCGATGCGCGCCAGGTCGGCAACGTGGCTGACGGCGAACAGCGCACGGCTCATGCCCGACATCGTCGCCTGGTAGATGTTGATGCGGTCGATCTCCTCGACCGTGACGAATTCGATGTGCCAGGCCAGCGCCCGCTCGATGATGCGGTCGTACAGCATCTCGCGTCGTGCCGCGGTGAGCTGCTTGGAATCGTCCAGACCGTTGACCGGCGTGCGCCCGGGCGCGAACACGACCGCGGCGACCACCACCGGCCCGGCCAGCGGACCACGACCGGCTTCGTCGACACCGGCGATGCGCGGCGGCGACGGATCGCTGCGCACGCTCAGGTCCAGCGGCATCTGCGAACCGTCATTGGCCACGGCCGGCCTCGAGCAGTTCGGTGACGGCATCGGCGGCGCTGGCCGATGCGTCGCGACGCAGTTGCAGGTGCAGATCGCGAAAGCGCGGCAGCAGTGCCGCGGTCGCGGCCGGATCGTGCAGCCAGGTTGACACGGCCGCGGCGAGATTCTCCGGCGTGCAGTCGGCCTGCATGAGTTCCGGCACAACGCGCTCGCCGGCGAGCACGTTTGGCAGGGCGTAGTTGTCGACCTTGAGCATGCCCAGGCCCTTGACCAGCGCGTAAGTGCTGGCCGCGACCTTGTAGGCGACTACCATCGGCCGCTTGGCCAGCATCGCCTCGAGCGTGGCCGTGCCGGAGGCCAGCAACACCACGTCGCTGGCGATCATCAGCGTGCGCGCCTGGCCGCGGATGACGCGCAGGGCCGGCGTCAGCGCGATGCTGTCGGGATGCGCGGCCAGCACGCGCTGGAATGCCGCGCTGGCCTGCTCGTTGGCCATCGGCACCACGACCTGCAGCTGCGGGTCGCGCTGGAGCAGCAGTGCAGCGGCGGCGAGGAAGTCGGCACCCAGGCGCTCGATTTCGCCGACGCGCGATCCTGGCAGTAGCGCCAGCAGCGGCCGCGACAGATCGAGTCCGAGCTGGCGACGGGCCGCATCGCGATCGGGCTCCAGCGGCATCTCGTCGGCGAGCGGATGGCCGACGAAGCGCGCGTCTACGCCGTGGCGCGCGTAGATGGCCGGCTCCATCGGGAACAGGCACAGCACGCGGTCGGCGCTGCGCCCGATCTTCCCGGCGCGCTTCTCGCGCCACGCCCATACCGACGGGCTCACATAGTGCACGGTGCGCAGGCCGCGCTTGCGCAGCCACTTCTCGACACCGAGATTGAAGTCGGGTGCGTCGATGCCGATGAACACATCCGGACGCCAGTCCAGCAGCCGCTGGCGGAACTGGCGTCGCAGTCGCAGCAGGCGGGGCAGGTGGCGCAGCACTTCCGACAGGCCCATGACCGCCAGTTCCGAGGCGTCGTGCCAGGCATCCAACCCGGCGCCGCGCATCTGTTCGCCGCCGATGCCGGCGAACTCGGCGTTTGGGTGGCGCTGGCGCAGCGCTTCGATCAGGCCGGCACCGAGCAGGTCGCCGGAAGCCTCGCCGGCGCACAGGGCGATGCGCGGAGCGGTGGGGGATGGACTGGCGGATTGCGTCAAAGCCGGCTCGCGTGATGGGTGGCGGCAGGACCGCGATTGCGAACGGATGATAGCCCAGCGACGTCGCGCTCGCGCCTCCCGTCATCCCGGCGAAAGCCGGGATCCACCTTGCTGTTGCCTTTGCGTCATAGCGCACGTGCAACGTCAAAGTGGGTCCCGGCTTTCGCCGGGACGACGAGCAACGCCTCAGCGCAGCAGCGGTCGCTCACCGGCATCGACGAACGCCAGCACCGCGCGCACGTCGTCGCTGTCGCCGGCCAGCTCGGCGAGCTTGGCCCGCGCCTCTTCCAGCGTGCCCCCGGACATGTACAGCGCCCGGTATGCGCGCTTGATGGCGCTGATGCGTCCGGCGTCGAAGCCGCGGCGCTTGAGCCCTTCGCTGTTGATGCCGCGCGGGCGGCCGTAGCCGTCCTGGGCGACCATCACGAACGGCGGCACGTCGCCATTGACCAGCGCACCCATGCCGATGAAGGCATGCGCGCCGATACGGCAGAACTGGTGGATGCCGGCGAAGCCGCTGAGGATGACGTGGTCGCCGACTTCGACGTGGCCGGCCAGCGTGGCGTTGTTGGAGAACACGCAGTGGTTGCCGACGACGCAGTCGTGGGCGACGTGGGTGTAGGCGAGCATCCAGTTGTCGTTGCCCACGCGAGTGACGCCGCCGCCGGTGCCGGTGCCGCGGTTGACGGTGACGAACTCGCGGAACAGGTTGCGCTCGCCGATCACCAGTTCGACGCGCTCGCCCTGGTACTTCTTGTCCTGCGGCTCGCCGCCGATCGCGCAATGACCGATGAAGCGGTTGTCACGGCCGATGCGGGTCGGGCCGATGACGCTGCAGTGCGGGCCGAACACGGTGTTCTCGCCGACCTCGACCTCCGCCCCGATGTAGCACAGCGCACCCACCTGCACGCCGGCCGCCAGGCGCGCACCGGGTTCGACCACGGCGCTGGCGTGGATGCTGGCGGTGGGATGGATGTGCGGTTGCGCCATGACTCAGGCCTTCGCCTCGGCGCAGACGATCTCGGCGCAGGCGACCTGTTCGCCGGCCACGCTGGCGACGCCCGAATAGATGGCGACGTTGCGGATCACGCGCTTGAGGGTGACATCCAGGTCGAGGCGATCGCCCGGAACCACCATCTTGGAGAACTTGGCGTTGTCGATCTTCACCAGGTAGAACAGGCGGCCGTCGGCCGTGGTCTGGCTCGACAACTGGGTCAGGATGCCGCCGGCCTGCGCCAGCGCTTCCACCACCAGCACGCCCGGCATCACCGGGTGGTCGGGAAAGTGGCCCTGGAAGTAGGGCTCGTTGCTGGTGACGTTCTTGTAGGCGAGTACGCGCTTGTGCGCTTCGAACTCGACCACGCGATCGACCAGCAGGAACGGATAGCGGTGCGGCAGCAGCGTCCGGATGGTTCTGACGTCGATCGGTAGTTCCACGGTATGGCTCATCAGGGGTCCTTTCAGCCGGTCCGTCGCTGTCGGAGGGTGTCCGCAGCGCGGGCCAGCATTGCAGTAATCAGGGGCAAAGCGGGTGAAGGCGCCCGGGCGAGGGCACCGGCTCAGTCCTGGCGTCGGCCCGGCAGCCGCCGCGCGATGGCGTCGAGCTGCTTGAAGCGCGCGGCATTCTTGCGCCAGCTGCGATTGTCCATCAAGGGCGTCCCGGAGGAGTACTCACCGGGCTCGCGGATCGAACTGGTGACCAGGCTCATCGCGGTGATGACGACCTTGTCGCATATTTCCAGGTGGCCCAGCACGCCGGCGCCACCGCCGATGAGGCAATAGCGGCCGATCCGGGCGCTGCCGGCGGCGGCCGAGCAGCCGGCCATCGCGGAGTGGGCGCCGATGAAGACGTTGTGGCCGATCTGGATCTGGTTGTCGAGGCGGACGTCCTCTTCGAGCACGGTGTCCTCGATGGCGCCGCGGTCGATGGTGGTGTTGGCGCCGATCTCGCAGTCGTCGCCGATGACCACGCCGCCCAGCTGCGGCACGTTGAGCCAGCGGCCGGCTTCCATCGCCAGGCCAAAACCGGCCGCGCCGATCACCGCGCCAGGATGGATGACCGCGCGCAGGCCGATGCGGACCCGGGTGACCAGGGTGACGCGGGCGATCAGTTCGGTGCCGGCGCCAACCACGCAGTCATCGCCGATGACGCAACCGGCTCCGACAATCGCGCCGGCTTCCACGCGGCTGCGCGCGCCGATGCTGACGAACGGGCCGACGTGCGCCTGCGGATCGACGCTGGCGGTCGCGTCGATCGCTGCCGACGGGTGAATGCCCGCCTCGCGCAGCGGCCTGGGCTCGAACAACGCCGACATCTTGGCGAAGGCCGCGTAAGGGTCGCGAGCAAGCAGTGCGGTGCCGGAGAAATCGACCGCGTCGTCCTCGCGCATCACCACCACGCCGGCGCCACTGCTGGCCAGCTGGCTGCGGTACTTCGGGTTGGCGAGGAACGCCAGCTGTTGCGGCCCCGCCTTGGCCAGCGTGCCTACGCCCTCCACGCGCGTCGCGCCGTCGCCCTGCACGCGCAGGGCGAAGCGCTGTGCCAGTTCGGCTGCGCTGAAGGACGGACCAGGCATGCTCGAACCCGTTGCCGGCTGGTTAGAACGTGCCGCCGAAGGTGAACTGCAGGCGCTCCAGTTCGTCCCCCTGCTCGATCACGGTGCCGTTTGCATTCCTGACGTCGTCCTGCTTCTTGAGCGGGTACGCGTAGCTGATCGAGATCGGACCCATCGGCGAGCGCCACATCAGTGCGACACCGGTCGAAGCGCGCAGCTCACCGGCGTCAAAACTGTCGTAGTCCTTGTAGACGTTACCGAAGTCGACGAACGCCGAAACGCGCGCCGCCGGCGTATCGAGCAGGGTCGGGAAGTACATTTCCAGCGAGCCGACGGTCTTGAACGCGCCACCGAGCGGCTGGTTGAACTCGCGCGGGCCCAGCGTGTTGTCGGTGAAGCCGCGCACCGAGCGCACGCCACCGGCGTAGAAGTTCTCGAAGAACGGCAGGCCATCGGCGGTGATGGTGCGGATGTAGTCCGCGCTGCCCGGCGGGCAGACGTAGTTGCCAGGCGTTGCGCACAGGTCGCGCGAGGTGGCGTCGCCGTAGCTGTCGCCGTAGCCCAGTTCGGCGCGGGTGTTGAGCACCAGGTGACGGTTGAGCGGCCAGAACTTGGAGATGTTGTAGTTGAGCTTGTAGTACTCGACGGTCGAGCCGGGCAGGGTCGCTTCCAGCCAGACGCGCTGCTGCATGCCGCGGGTCGGGGTCAGGAAGCTGTCGAGCGAGTTGCGGCCCCAGCCCAGTTCCGCGCGCCAGGCGTGGAACGTGCTGCGATCGAGCGCGTTGATGTAGTCGACGATGCTCGGCGGAGTCGAGCCGGGGAAGATCAGGATTTCGTTGGTGTCCACGCCCAGCATCGCCGTGACGGTGTCGGTCTCGGTGATCGGCAGGCCGAAGACCGCCTGCGCGGCGCCGGAGTTGGTGGAGTACTGGGCGGTGTTGAAGTCGGAGTAATCGAGTTCGCGCCACCACAGGTTGTAGCCCAGCGACAGGCCGTTGTCGGTGAAGTACGGATTGCGGAACGAGAAGTCGTAGCGCTGCATGTAGTCGTTGCGCTGCGCCTGCACCGACACCTGGTTGCCGCTGCCGAGGAAGTTGGTCTGCGACAGCTGCACCTGCGCGGTCAGGCCCGACAGCTGCGAGAAGCCCAGGCCGAACACGAAGCTGCCCGACGTGGTTTCCTTGAGGTTGTAGACCACGTCGACTTCGTCGTTGCTGCCGGCGACCGGCACGGTCTCGACGTCGACGGTCTCGAAATAGCCCAGCTGCTGCAGGCGGATCTTGGAACGGTCGATCGCCGCCTGCGAGTACCAGGAGCCTTCGAACTGGCGCATCTCGCGGCGGATCACTTCGTCGCTGGTGCGGCTGTTGCCCTTGAAGGCGATGCGGCGCACGTTGACGCGCGGGCCCGGCACGACCTGCATGTTGATGCCGACGGTCTTGTCTTCGCGATGGACGTCCGGGATCGGATTGACCTGGGCGAAAGCGTAGCCGACGTTGCTGAGCGTGGCGATGATCGAGTCGGAGCTGATCTCGAGCAGGCGGCGGGAGAAGATCTGCTCCGGCTTGACCAGTACCAGGCGCTCGATCTGCTCCTTGGGCAGGATCGTGTCGCCGGTGACCTCGACGCTGGACACCTTGTACTGCTCGCCCTCGGTGACGCCGGCGGTCAGGAACATGTCCTGGCGGTCGGGGCTGATGGAGACCTGGGTGGAGTCGACGGCGAAGTCGACGTAACCGCGGTCGAGGTACCAGGAGTTGAGCTTCTCCAGGTCGCCCGACAGCTTCTCGCGCGAATACTGGTCGTCGCGCTTGTACCAGCTGAGCCAGTTGTGCTCGCGCGATTCCCACTGCTCGAGGATGGCCTTGTCCTCGAACTTCTCGTTGCCGATCAGGTTGACGTGGCGGATCTTGGCCGCCTTGCCTTCCTTGACGGTGATGGTGACGTCGACGCGGTTGCGGTCCAGGCGCGAGACGGTCGGGTTGATCTCGACGTTGTACTTGCCGCGGTTGTTGTACTGGCGGGTCAATTCCTGGGTGACTCGGTCCAGGGCGAGACGATCGAATGTATCGCCTTCCGACAGGCCGGCTTCCTTCAGGCCCTTGAGCAGGTCCTCGGACTTGATGTCCTTGTTGCCGGTCAGCGTCAGCTTGTTGATGGCCGGGCGCTCGGTGACGGTGATGACCAGGATGGTGCCCTGGCGGCCGACATTGACGTCCTCGAAGAAGCCGGTCTTGTACAGC
The DNA here is from genome assembly GCF_057656135.1 of Lysobacter sp. Soil_N_23. Classification (NCBI taxonomy): domain Bacteria; kingdom Pseudomonadati; phylum Pseudomonadota; class Gammaproteobacteria; order Lysobacterales; family Lysobacteraceae; genus Lysobacter; species Lysobacter sp. Soil_N_23. Next base: position 80,067 of record NZ_JBDGKY010000008.1, on the reverse strand, counting down.
GCGCGGATCGCGTCGCCGGCCTGCGAGGCGTCCATCGTGTCGCCACGCTCGACCGGCAGGTAGGTGAAGACCGTACCGGCGGAGATGCGCTGCAGGCCGTCGATGCGGATGTCGCTGACGGTGAACGAGCCGATCGGCGCGATCTGCGCGCCGGTTGCATCCGGTGCGCCCGACAGTGCGAACGGATCCACCGACTGCGCCAGCGCGGGCGGGGCTGTGGAATTCAGCGCCGCGACGAGGGCGAGGGCAAGCAGGCGGCGGTTAGGGGTTCGCGTCATTAGTACGTCCGGAAGAGGGTCTTGGAGGCCCGGAGCCGGGCGTCGGGTCGAGAAGGCAGGGAGCGTCGCCGGCATCAGTGCACCAGGTTGTTCACGATGTCGTTGAAGAACGCCAGGCCCATCAGCCCGGCGATCAATGCCAGGCCGACGTACTGTCCGGCCGCCATGGCGCGTTCGCTGACCGGACTGCCCTTGACCAGCTCGATAAGGTAATACAGCAGGTGACCGCCGTCCAAGATCGGTATCGGCAGCAGGTTCAGGATGCCCAGGCTGAGCGAGAGCATCGCCAGCATCGACAGGTACCAGGCGGCGCCATGGTGGGCGTAGGCGTTGGCCGCGCGGGCGATGGTGATCGGCCCGGCGACGGTATTCTGTACGGACACCCGGCCGGTGAAGGCGCGGCCGATCATGGCGAACAGCTCGTTGGCCTGGTGCACGCTTTCGCGGACCGCGGCCGGGATGGCATCGATCGGACCGTAGCGCAGCAGTGCGTCCTTGGCCGGTTCCTGCGCGCGGGCCGACTGCAGGCCCAGCCCCCAGTAGTCCTGGCCGGTTTGCGGATGCTTCATCCGCGCCGGCTGGATCTCGAGGGCATGGCGTTCGCCCTTGCGCTCCACCTCGACCATCGCGATGCCGCCGCGCGCGCCGAGCTTTTGCACCAATGGGCCAATGTCGTCCCAGGAGTTGACCGGATCACCATCAATTGCAGTGATTCGATCGCCTTCGTTGAGCACGCCGAAGGCCGGCTGGTCCGGCACGACGCGCCCGACCACGGCCGGCACCAGGCCGTGACGCGGGGTCAGGCCGATCGCCTCGACCGCGCGGCGCTCGTCGAACGATGCCGGCAGGCGTGACAGCTGCAGCTTGCGGGTGACCTCGCCGCCGCTGGCGGTGCGCACGCGCAACGCGATGTCGCTGTGGTCGAGCGCGGCGGGAATCAGCGCCAGTTGCGCTTCGCTCCAGGTCGGCGTGTCGCGGTCGCCGATGGCCAGCAGCGTGTCGCCGCTGCGCAGTCCCGCGCTCGCAGCCAGGCCCTGGGCCTCGCCGACCACGGGAGCGTAGTCCGGGCGGCCGATCACGAACATCGCCCAGAACAGGCCGACGCAGAGCAGCAGATTGGCGACCGGGCCGGCAATCACGATCGCGATGCGCTTGAACACCGACTGGCGATTGAACGCCTGGTCGAGTTCGCCGGCCTCGACGTCGCCTTCGCGCTCGTCGAGCATCTTGACGTAGCCGCCGAGCGGGATGGCCGCGACCACATACTCGGTGCCGTCCTTGCCACGGCGCGACCACAGCGCCTTGCCGAAGCCGATCGAGAAGCGCAGCACCTTGACGCCGCAGCGGCGCGCGACCCAGTAGTGCCCGAACTCGTGAAACGTGACGAGCACGCCGAGGCTGACGAGCAACCACCAGATCGAGCCGATGAACTCACTCATGTATGTCTGGGCTCAGGAGAATGTGGTTGTGGGTCATGCGCGGGCACCCGCGGCGCCTGCAGCGACGGCCTGACTGGCATGATGCCGTGCCTGGGCATCGGCCTCGCGCAGCGCCGCCAGCGACATCGCCGGGGTGGAGGGGAGCGCGGCGAGGGTGTCCTCGACCAGCGCCGGTATCGCTAGGAAACCGATCCGGCGCTGAAGAAATGCTGAAACAGCTACTTCGTTGGCTGCGTTGAGCACCGCCGGGGCGGTGCCGCCCGCGGCCAAGGCCTCGAACGCCAGGCGCAGGCAGGGGAAGGCCTGCAGGTCCGGCGGTTCGAAATCCAGGCGGCCATGGGCCAGCAGATCGAGCCCGCCGACGCCAGACTCCATCCGCTCCGGCCAGCCGAAGCCGACCGCCAGCGCCGTGCGCATGTCCGGCAGGCCCAGCTGGGCAATGGTGGACCCGTCGATGAACTCCACCAGCGAGTGCACCAGGCTCTGCGGGTGCACCAGCACCTGGATCCGGTCGCCGTCGACGCCGAACAGATGGTGCGCCTCGATGACTTCCAACCCCTTGTTCATCAGCGTGGCCGAATCGACCGAGATCTTCGGCCCCATCGACCACTTGGGATGGGCGACGGCCTGCTCCGGCGTGACCTGGGTCAGGTCGGCGCGTGCGCGACCGCGGAACGGTCCGCCCGATGCCGTCAGCAGGATCCGTCGCAGGCCCCGGTGCGCATGCGCATCGGGAAGGCACTGGAAGATCGCATTGTGTTCGCTGTCGACCGGCACGATGGTCGCGCCGCCCGCCTGTGCTGCCTGCATCAGCAGTTCACCGGCGAGCACGAGCGATTCCTTGTTGGCGAGCAGGATGCGCTTGCCGGCCCTGGCCGCAGCCAGGGTCGAGGGCAGGCCGGCCGCACCGACGATCGCCGCGACCACGGTGTCGCAGGCATCGGCGGACACGAGCGCGTCGAGCGCGTCGTCGCCACAGTGCGGTTGCGTCGCCAGACCAGCATCACGCAGGCCATCGGCCAGTGCCTGCAGGCCGCGGCTGTCCGCGACCACGGCGTGGTCGGGACGATGCTGCCGGCACAGTTCGATCAGCGCCGCCACGTTGCTGCCGGCTGCCAGCACGCTGGCGCGCAGGCGCTGCGGATGGCGCGCGATCACGTCCAGCGCGGACGTGCCGATGGAACCGGTGGCCCCCAGGACGGCGACATTGCGGGTACTGACCGACATGCTCAGAAGCCCAGCACGGCCTTGCCGAGTGCAAACACGGGCAGCGCGGCCAGCACGCCGTCGACGCGGTCGAGGATGCCGCCGTGGCCCGGGATCAGGTTGCCCGAATCCTTCACCCCGACATGGCGCTTGAGCAGGCTCTCGAACAGGTCGCCGACCACCGAGAACAGCACCGCCAGCAGCGCGACCACGGCCACGGCCGGCAGCTGCGCCGGCGTCGCGCCGGCGAACAGGGCGAAGACGATGCCGACGATCACGCCGCACACCACGCCGCCGAGCAGGCCTTCGATGGTCTTGTTGGGGCTGATCCGCGGCGCCAGCTTGCGGCCACCGAACAGGCGCCCGCCAAAGGTGCGTCCGGCGAAATAGGCGCCGGTGTCGGCCGCCCAGACGATCGCCAGCGCGGTCAGCAGCCAGCGATGGCCGTTGGGCTGGCTCGAGTGGATCCAGGCCAGGGCGCACCAGGCGGGAATCATGCTCAACGCACCGGCGGCGAGCTTGAACACGCGCGCGTTGCTGTCATGGTCCCTGGCGAACTCGTAACGGCCCAGCCACAGCAGCGCCAGCAGCCACCAGATCACGCCGATCATGCTCGCCAGCTGGAACAACGCCATCGTGTAGCCGGCGCTCGAACGCGAGGCCCACACCAGCGCCACCATCACCGCCAGGTTGGCCACCAGCAGCACGGTGCGGGCCAGCGTGTCTTCGATCTGCGCCAGGTCGAACCATTCCCACAGGCCGGCCAGGAACAGCACCGCGGCCAGGGCCACCATCCACGGTGTCGGCAGCAGCAGGATCGCGGCAATCGCGAGCGGCGCCATCACCAGGGCGGCGAGCAGGCGGGTTCGGGTCATTCGGAAGTCTCTTTGGTGGCGGGCAGCCGGTCCGGCGCGGGCGCGACCTGGGCGCCGGTCAGGCCGAAGCGGCGCTGGCGGCCGGCGTAGTCGTCCATGGCGCGCTGAAGTGTCGCCGCATCCAATTCGGGCCACAACAGGTCGGTGAACCACAGTTCGGTATAGGCCAGCTGCCACAGCAGGAAATTGCTGATGCGGGTTTCGCCACCGGTGCGGATGAACAGGTCCGGGGGCGGCAGCTCGGCCAGGCAGGTGCGGGCGCCCAGGGCGTATTCGTCGATGTCTTCTGCCGAGAGCCGGCCGGCAGCGACATCCTGCGCCAGCGAGCGGGCCGCCTGGGCAATGTCCCAGCGACCGCCATAACTGGCGGCAATGGTCAGGTGCAGGCGGGTGTTGGCGCGGGTCCGGTCCTCGGCGGCGGCCATCTGCTTGCCGATGGCTTCGGCGAAGCGTTCGCGCTCGCCGATGAAGCGCACCCGCACGCCGCGCCGGTCGAGTTCGTCGACCTCGCGTTCCAGTGCGCCCAGGAACAGCTTCATCAGCGCGCCGACTTCCTCTTCCGGCCGCCCCCAGTTCTCGCTGGAGAAGGCGAACAGGGTCAGCGCCTCGATGCCCTGTTCCAGGCAGAAGTCGATGCAGACATTGACCGCGCGCGCGCCGGCGCGATGGCCGATGACGCGCGGGCGGCGGCGGCGCTCGGCCCAGCGACCGTTGCCGTCCATGATGACGGCAAGGTGGCGCGGGACACGCGCGGCGGCGATGGCAGGTTCGGAAGACATGGCGGGACGGGTAGACCCGTCAAACCGCCATAAGTTCTTGCTCTTTGGCCTTGACCACCTCATCGACGTCCTTGATGGCGGCGTCGGTGACCTTCTGGATCTCGATCTCGGAGCGGCCGACGTCGTCTTCGGTGATCTGCTTTTCCTTCAGCAGTTCCTTGACTTGGTGGTTGGCATCGCGGCGGATGTTGCGGATGGCGACCTTGGCGTCCTCGCTCTCGGAGTGGACGAGCTTGGACAGTTCCTTGCGGCGCTCCTCGGTGAGGGCGGGCAGGTTGAGGCGGATCACGGTGCCGGCGGTGTTCGGGGTCAGGCCCAGGTCGGAGGCGAGGATCGCCTTCTCGACGGGGCCGACCATCTGCTTTTCCCACGGCGTGATGATCAGCGAGCGCGCGTCGGAGACCTGGACGGAGGCGACCTGCGACAGCGGCATGTCGGACCCGTAGTAGTTGACCTTCAGGTGGTCCACCAGCGCGGTCGAGGCGCGGCCGGTGCGGATCTTGATCAGGGTGTGGCGAAATGCTTCGACGCTCTTGGCCATGCGGTTCTGGGCATCTTTCTTGATCTCGTTGAGCATCGCCGGCTCCGTTCCATTAGCGGTAATCGCGGGATTATAGCGGGCCGGGGCGGGGTAGGCGTAGGAGCGAGCTTGCTCGCGAGCCCTCGGTCAGGCGCGGTAGCCATCCAGGGGCCGACGTCGGAATGGAGGTTCGCGAGCAAGCTCGCTCCTACATCCCCTACGAATGGTCGTGCCCGTGGCCGTGCGGCGCCCGATCGTGGCGATCGTGCTCGCAGGCCCGGCCCAGCTCGACCTGCAGGGTCGGGTGGTTGATGCCGTAGCGTTCGTCGAGCTCGCGGTTCAGCTGGTCGATGAACTCGTCGTGGTCGCCCTGGTCGGGGCGGACCAGATGCGCGGTCATGGCGATCTCGCCCGCGCCCAGGGACCAGATGTGCAGGTGGTGGACGGCCTGGACCCCGGGCCGCGTGGCCAGGAAGTCCTGCACCTTGCCGCGATCGATGCTCGCCGGCACCGCATCCATGGCGGCATTGAAGGCATCGCGCAGCAGGCCGAAGGCGCCGATCGCCACGACCGCGCCGATCAGCACCGCGATCGCCGGGTCGAGCCAGGCCCAGCCCAGCCACCACATGCCGGCGCCGGCCAGCACCGCGGCCAGCGACACCGCGGCGTCGGCGATCAGGTGCAGGAAGGCGCCACGGCGGTTGAGGTCTTGGTCGTGGCCGTCGCGCACCAGCCAGGCCGCACCGAGGTTGACCGCGATGCCGAGTGCGGCGACCAGCATCACTGGCAAGGCCGGGATTTCCGGTGGGGCGTTGAATCGCCGCACCGCTTCCCACGCCAGCGCGCCGGAGAACGCCACCAGCAACAAGGCATTGGCCAGCGGCGAGAGCAGGGTGGCACGGCGCCAGCCATAGGTGTGGCGGTCGGTCGGCGCGCGCTTGGCCAGCACCGCCGCGCCCCAGGCCAAGCCCAGGCCGAGCACGTCACCGAGGTTGTGCAGCGCATCGGACAGCAGCGCCAGCGAATTGGTCGCAAAGCCGTATCCGGCCTCGAGCACCGTGTAGGCAAGATTGATCAGCGTGACGGCGGCGAATGCGCGCGTCGCGTTGGCAGCGTGGTGATGATGTCCATGGCCCATGCCGGCATGGTGGCATGGCGGGAAGGCCGGACTCTATTACAGCCGCAGTGTTCAAGCCCCTCTCCCGCAAGGCGGGAGAGGGGTTGGGGTGAGGGCATTCGCGCCAGCAAGGCCAAAGCGCCCTCATCCGCTCTGCGGGCACCTTCTCCCGCAAGCGGGAGAAGGGAGCAACTTCAGCCCTTCCTGCCCTGCACCAGCGTGCCGATGTGCTCGCCGTGCAGGATCTTCAGCAGCGTGCCCGGCTGGCCCATGTCGAAGATGCGCAGCGGCAGGTCGCTGTCGCGGCACAGGGCGAAGGCGGCCGTGTCCATCACCTGCAGGTTGCGGGCGATCACTTCGTCGTAGCTGAGCTTGTCGTAGCGGACCGCGTCGGCGTGCTTCTTCGGATCCTTGTCGTAGACACCGTCGACCTTGGTCGCCTTCAGCAGCAGGTCGGCGCCGATCTCGATCGCGCGCAGGGCGGCGCCGGAGTCGGTGGTGAAGAACGGGTTGCCGGTACCGGCGGCGAAGATCGCCAGGCGGCCCTTTTCCATGTGGCGGATGGCGCGGCGGCGGATGTAGTCCTCGCACACGTCGTTGATCTTGATCGCGCTCATCACCCGGCACTTGGCGCCGAGCTTCTCCAGTGCGTCCTGCATGGCCAGGGCGTTGATGACGGTGGCGAGCATGCCCATCTGGTCGCCGGTGACCCGGTCCATGCCGCCGGCGGCCAGGCCGGCGCCGCGGAAGATGTTGCCGCCGCCGATGACCAGCGCCACCTCGGCCCCGGCCTGCTGGGCCTCGATCACCTCGCGGGCCAGCCGGCTGATCATCTTCGGGTCGATGCCGTAGTCCTCGTCCCCCATCAGCGCCTCGCCGGAAAGTTTGAGCAGGACACGGCGATAGGCGAGCTGGGACATGACGACCTCGTTGGGATGGGCAAACAGCGGAATTGTACGGGATCGGCGGGCCGACCCTCGGTGAGGGGGCGGCGGGGGGCCGGCGAGGGGTTGGGGTGAGGGCGAACTGGGCGCCTGGAGGGAATGACGGTCACGAGAGCAACGTCACTGGGTCCCCACCTTCGCGGGGATGACGGTTTTCAGTGAGAGCCCCTCTCCCGTTTACGGGAGAGGGGTTGGGGTGAGGGCCGCCGAAGACCGTGCAACGAAATGCCGGCCCGGCGGACGACGCCCCTCCGCAGACACAAGCCCAGCAACAGCAGGTCACCCACTGCGTTCGGGACGACAGGCAACGCAAGCTTCACGCAAAGAAGGGAAGAACCAAGAACAGGACATTTGCGGAAATCACCCATCAATCACGCGTTGATCGCCCCACGCAAGGGTCGCTATTTTGCCAAATCGGCTCGCGGTGTTTTCGCAATCCATCGGTTGTATTGAAATGTTCACGAAACGGCACTTGACACGTTGAATGCCGCTCATGACGAAAGTCATAGTCGGGTCGCCCTCGGGAGAAGGGCAATCACTGACTTTGGGAGAGGAAGAAGTGTCGAGAACAACAATGAATCGTGCGCTGCGACGCAGCGCGCTGACGGTGGCGCTTGGCCTGTGCTTCGCATCGAACGTCCAGGCGCAGTCCAACACCGCCGGTGCCGTCTTCGGCCAGGCAGCCGCCGGCGACACGGTGCTGGTGGAGAATCCGGCCACCGGCTTCAAGCGCACCATCACGGTGGGCAGCGACGGCCAGTACCGGGCATCGGCACTGCCGACCGGCAACTACAGGGTGACCCTGCAGCGCACAGACGGCACCAGCACCACTCGCGAGAACGTCACCGTCAACGTAGGTACGGGCACCTCGGTCAACTTCGCTGCGGCGCCGACGGGCGAGGCGACCACGCTCGAATCGATCCGTGTGACCGGCGCGGCGATGGTCAATCCGATCGACGTGTCGTCGGTCGAGTCCACCACCATCCTCACCGCCGCGCAGATCGCAAAGATCCCGGTTCCGCGCGACCTGACCAGCGTTGCGCTGCTGGCGCCGGGTACCGTGAAGGGCGATGCCGCGTTCGGCAACCTGCCGTCGTTCGGCGGCGCATCGGTCGCCGAGAACGGCTACTACGTCAACGGCTTCAACGTCACCAATTCGTTCAAGGGCCTGAACTTCGCCAACATTCCGTTCGAGGCCATCGCCGAGCAGCAGATCAAGACCGGCGGCTATGGCGCCGAGTTCGGTCGCTCCACCGGCGGTGTCATCAACGTCATCACCAAGCGCGGTACCAACGAATTCGAGGCCGGCGGCAACATCTTCTGGGAACCGGAATCGCTGACCGAGACCGACCCGAACCTGTACTACCCCAGCGGCGATCTGGTCGAGATCAACTCCAAGGACAAGGGCTCCAACACCACCACATCGGTGTGGGCCAGCGGCGCCCTGGTCAAGGACAAACTGTTCGCCTACGGCCTGCTGCAGTACGGCATGGACGACCGCGATGTCTACCCGGGCACGTTCGACGGCATCGTTGGCGATCGCAACTACACCGACGAGACCAAGTCGCCGATGTGGCTGGTCAAGCTCGACTGGAACATCAGCGACAACCACCTGCTCGCGCTGACGGCGTTCTCGGACAAGCGCAAGACCGAGTCGAAGTACTACCACACCGTCTTCGGAACCGACGCTGCCCCGGACTGGACTCCGAGCCGCGGCAGCTACGCCGGCACCGACAACTTCGAGAACGGCGGTACCAGCTACTCGCTCAAGTACACCGGCTATCTCACTGACACCTTCACCCTGTCGGCGCTCGCCGGTCATGGCGAATTCCGCCGCTTCAACTACGGTGTCTCGGCAGGTGGCATCAGCCAGGAATACACCGGCAACGTCGGCGGCCCCGTCGCCGGCTGTCCGTGGGTGGTGGATGCGCGTCCGTCGGTGGTCAACGGTGTCAACCAGGAGATCACCGGCTGCTGGTTCGTCGACAGCCTCGGTCGCACTGATGCCAAGGACACCCGCGACCAGTTCCGAATCGATGCCGAATGGCAGCTGGGCGACCACCTGCTGCGCGGTGGTGTCGACATCGACAACTTCGAGACCGTCGATGGCACCTCCTACGCCGGCGGTGAGCAGTGGCGCTATGGCCGTTACACGCCCATCGGCGGCACGCCCACCGAGAGCGTCGTGCGTCGCCGAGTGTTCCAGTCCGGCGCGACCGTGAAGGTCGACCAGCGCGCCTATTACATCGAGGACAACTGGAGCATCACCGATACGTTCAACGCCTACCTCGGCCTGCGCTGGGATACGTTCGACAACAAGAACGGCGTCGGCGACACCTATGTCAAGATCGACAACCAGTTCGCGCCGCGCCTGGGCTTCTCGTGGGACGTCAATGGCGACTCGTCGCTGAAGATCTTCGGTAATGCAGGTCGCTATGCGCTGCCGCTGACCGCCAACGTCGCCATCCGCGGCGCCAGCGCTTCGCTCTACAGCGAGGAGTACTTCTCGTACACCGGTGTCGATCCGGTGACGGGCGCCCCCACCGGCCTGGTGCAGGTCCTCAATCCGGCCAACGGCGAGCCGATCCGCTATCTCAACAACGAGTTCGGCCTGGGCAAGGATGCCAAGACCATCGCCTCGTCCAACCTGGAGCCGATGTACCAGGACGAGTACATCCTCGGTTTTCAGACCCAGGTCAGCGAAGGCTTCTCGGCCGGCGCGCGTGCGATCTATCGTGACCTCAAGCGTGCGATCGACGACACCTGCGACTACCGTCCGGTGTTCGACTGGGCCGAGCAGAACGGCTACGAGATCAACGACGTCAATCCGGGCTTCCCGTACTGCCGCCTGTACAACCCGGGCAGCGACGGTGAGTTCACGATGGACGTCGACGGTGACGGCACCTTCGAGCACATCACCATCCCCGCCGACGTGCTGGGCCCGAAGGCCAAGCGCACCTACAAGGCGGTCGAACTGTTCGCCGAAGGCCAGCTGACCGACAAGTTCTTCCTGCAGGGTTCATATACCTGGTCGAAGAACAAGGGCAACACCGAAGGCGGCGTGAAGTCGGACATCGGCCAGGCCGATACCGGCACCACCCAGGACTTCGACTACCCCGAGTTGATGGTCGGTGCCGACGGTTACCTTCCCAACGACCGTCGCCACTCGTTCAAGCTGTTTGGCAACTACGAGTTCAACGACCAGTGGAGCGCCGGCGCCAACCTGCTGGTCCAGTCTGGTCGGCCGATCAACTGCTTCGGCTACAACGGCGCAGGCGACAGCGGTTACGCCAACGGCTACTTCTGGTGTGACAAGGGCGATGGCAACGGCAGCCAGCTGGTCCCGCGCGGTACCGCCGGCCGTACGCCGTGGACCCGCACGCTCGACCTCAACGTTGCCTACTCCCCGGCGATCGCCAACGGCGAGCTGACCTTCAAGGTCGACGTGTTCAACGTCACCAACGAGCAGGAGCCGGTGGCCGTGTACGAGTACGGCGAGGATGCAGGCGGCACGCCGCAGCAGGGCGGCACCGCTGCGGACGGCACGCAGTACGCCAACATCTACGGCTACCCGACTGCATGGCAGGCCCCGCGTTCGGTTCGCTTCATGGTGCAGTACCGCTTCTGATCCCAGCGCTGATGTGTTTTGGAACGGCCGCCCCTCGGGGCGGCCGTTGCGTCTGGGCAATCCGTGATCAGTGTCGGGAACTGAACGATCGCAGCCGGGCCGGGTGGGGTATCGCCGCGGCCGCTGCGTTGTGGAGGGCATGGGAATGCCACTGTCGACGCCAGCCGCACCAGGGACGGGCAGCACCGCGTCGCGGGCGGCCGTGTCGGTCAGGCCGGGCGCATGCTACAAATTGCGCGTTCGCGGTCGACCCGTCCGTACCGGAGCCAGCCATCCCTGTCATGCGCACGAGCGTTCGCCCCACCTTCGCTTCGAACCGGAACCGCTGCCGTTGCGGTGGCGCATGCCGCGTGGCGGGGTGAACGACGCAATGGCCGAGGCGATGCTGCCGTCCCCGCCGCGAGAGGAAGATCACGTCACCGCTGCGCCGGCCGCGGACGGCGACGGCTTCGATCAGTTCCTGCGCGAACACCAGGTGCAGTTGATCGCCTTTCTGGCGCGACGCGCCGGCGAAGAGGACGCCAAGGACATCGCCCAGGAGGCGATGGTCCGCCTGATGCGCTACCGCGCCCAGCCGGCGGACCAGTTGCGCCCGCTGATGTACCGCATCGCCCTGAACGTGCTCAACGACCGCGGCCGCCGCGACTCGACGCGGCAGGTATCGGCGCATGTCAGCCTCGACCAGGATTTCCTCGGCCTGGTTTCCCCGGAGCCCAGCCACGACCAGCGCATCGCCCTTGAGCAGGAGTTGGCGCTGGTGCGTACAACGATCCTGCAAATGCCCGAGCGCTGCCGCCAGGTCTACCTGCTCAACCGGATCGAAGGCATGAGCTACAGCCAGATCGCAAGCCACTGCGGAATTTCGGTGAAGGCCGTGGAGAAGCACATTGGCAAGGCACTGGGATTGTTGCGGCTGAAGCTGAAGCAAAGCGGTAGCCGCCGCGAGGACAAATCATGAGTACAGGGATGTTCGACCATGACACCGGTGTAAGCCAGGCCGAAGCCTGGCTGGCGCGGCTGATGTCGCCCGAGTGCGAGCCGCAGGAGCGTGCCGCTTTCGAGGACTGGCTGGCGCAGTCGCCCGACAACATCGCCGCCTACCTCGAGGCCGAGCGCATGCATGCCCTGGCCGCGGGCCTGGGCTCGGACGATCTGTTGCGCGCTGCCGCCCACGCGGCCCGGCGCAAACCCGTGGCAGCGCAGGGCAACCGGCGGTCGTGGCTACCAACGGCCGCCGCCGCCGTCCTGGTCGTCGCGGTGGCCACCGCCACCTTGTGGCCGCGCCCGGCAGAGAAGGCGGTCGTCCAGCAGTTCATGACGGCCCAGGGCGAGCAGCGCGAGATCACCTTGTTCGACGGCACCGTGCTGCGCCTGGACACGGGCTCGGAAATCTCGACCCGTTTCGACGGCCGCCAGCGACTGGTCGAGCTGGAGCGCGGTCGCGCCCAGTTCGTGGTAGCGGCCGACCCGGACCGACCGTTCCTGGTCAAAGCCGGCCCCGGTACCGTGCGCGACATCGGCACGACGTTCCAGGTCAGCCGGATCGATGGGCAGGTCAACGTCGGGCTGCTCGAGGGGCGCGTCGACGTATCGGTCGGATCCGGCGCCGGCGTTCGCCGCAGCGAACTGGCACCTGGCGAGCAGATCAACATCGATGGCAACGGCGCCATCGGAGCCAGGCAACCGCTCGATCTGGCTGCGGCGCATGCCTGGCCGCAGGGCGACCTGGTGTTCCGCCAGCGACGGCTCGACGAGCTGCTGGTCGAGATGAACCGCTATTCGCAGGTGCAGCTCCGACTCGACGACCCGGCACTGGGCTCGTTGCAGGTCAGCGGCGTGTTCCACGCCGGAGACCAGGAGGCGCTGGCGGCCGCGCTGGAACGAGGGTGGTCGCTGCGGGCGCAGCGCGAGGGCGCTGAAGAGATCGTCCTCTCCCGTTCGACTCAGTAGTCGCCGGGCGCCGGAACCGCTGCTTGCGCCATCGCGCAGGCGCGGCGCAAGCGCCGCGGGCAGCGGATTGCCACCCCAGTCGGGCTCCCGTAATGTGCGCCACAGGGCAGCCCGTTCACCGGACGAATGGCCAGGTCGTACCGTTTCACCCTTGCCATCGTCGGCGCACTGTCATGGGGCTGCCTGGCGGCTGTCTGTTCCGCGGCCGAAGAGGGCGCCGCAGCGGTCCGCGTGGTTGTCCCGGCCGGCAAGCTCGACCGCGCGCTGCAGGCGCTGGCGACGCAGAGCCGCACCCAGATCCTCTATGCCCCCGGACTGGTCGAAGGGCGCAAGGCCCCCGGCCTGCAGGCACGCATGCCCCCGCACCGGGCGCTGGACCTGCTGTTGCAGGGCACCGGCCTGCGCGCGGTGCAGGTCAATGCCAATACCTTCCTGATCGAGGAGGAGAGCGCGTCGACGAGCATTGCGCCCGGGGCGCAGCCGGCGCGGGGCGATGCCCCCACCGAGCTGGATACGGTGCAGGTCACCGGCACGCACATTCCGCGCTCGAGCCTCGAAGTGGTCACAGCGGTGCCGCTGACCCGCATCACCCGCGCCCAGATCGAGGCCAGCGGCTACCAGACACTGTTCGAGTTGCTGAGCTACCAGCCCGGCATGGTCAGCCACCATCCGGTCGACGTCGCCACCGACGGCGGTTTCCAGTCGCAGCAGCCATTCTCCGCCGCGGCCACGACCAGCCTGTACGGGCTGGGACCGCGCGCAACCTTGTTCCTGCTCGACGGCCGACGCATGGCCAACTACGGGTTGGCGTCGGCCGATCTGGGCGGATTGACCGATCTCAACGGCATTCCGTTGAGCATGGTCGAGCGCATCGAGATCATCCGTGGCGGCGCCTCGGCCATCTACGGCGCCGACGCGATGGCCGGCGTGGTCAACATCATCCTGCGCAAGGGCCAGGTGGGCGGCGAAGCGGTGGCCCGCTATGGATTGTCCGAGCGTGGCGATGCCGAGCAGCGACGGTTCTCCTTCAACTATGGCCAGGTCGCCGATGATGGCGGCAACTGGTCGATCAGCGCCGATTACCTGCATCGCGACGCACTGCTCGGCCAGGACCGGGCCTGGCGCAGCGCCGACCTGCGCCGCCTGGGCCTGCGCGACCAGCGCGTCCCGCTGGCCTACTTCAGCGATGAAGGCATTGAGCAATGGGCCTGTCCGGACCGGATCCGCGATGACGCCGGCGAGTGCTATCTCGACAAACCCCGTTACGTCACGCTGCAACCGGAACTGGAGAGCACCGCGGTCTTTGGACAGATCCGGCAGCCGCTGAGCGACAGCGTCGAGCTCAGCGCTTCGTTACGCTTGAGCCAGGTCCAGCAGCGGCTGCAGGGAGCGCCGTTCCATGCCGCCGTCTTCCTGCCTTTTGGTCACCCCGACGACTGGTTCCAGGGAAACGCCACCGTTCTCAATTACGCCTTCTTCGACATCGGCCTGGTGCGCAGCCGCAGCACCGCGCGCAGCGGTGACCTCACCCTGGGCCTGGACGGCTATCGCGGCGAGTGGCAGTGGCGGCTGGATCTCGCCCACCACCGCAATGACGTCGACAACTCGATCGACGGACTGGTGAGCAGCAGCGTCCTGCAGCGTGCGGTCGATGAGGTGACCTACCGCTTCAACGGCGCCGGCAACCCGCCGGCGCTGCTGGCCGAACTGTCGCCGCGGGTGCAGGTGGAGGGCGATGCGCAGTTCGACCAGCTCGCCTTCAGCGCCAACGGGCCCTGGTTCTCGTTGCCGGGCGGGGAAACCCAGGCTGCGGTCGGCATGGAATGGAATCGCGATGCGCTGGACAATCGTCCCGATCCGCTGATGATCGCCGGCGACATCGCCCTTGGCGCGCAGAAGATCGACATCGACGAGCATCGCTACAGCTCGGCCGTCTACGCCGAACTGAGCATGCCGGTGACGACCTGGCTCAATGCCGACCTGGCATGGCGGATCGACCATCGCCAGGGCTATGACAGCAAGTCCTCGCCGATGCTCGGCCTGAAGTGGAAGCTGTCGTCGTCGCTGACGCTGCGCGGCACGGCCGCGTCCGGCTATCGCGCTCCGACGTTGTTCGAGTTGCGCCGCCCGACCGCCTCCGATTCGGTCGACGTCGTGGAGATGACCGACGCCCTGGCGCCCTGCCAGTTGTCGATCCAGGACGACGACGGCGTTACCTATTGCCTGGTGTCGCTCGGCGGGATGGAGAATCCGGACCTGCAGCCGGAAACCTCGCGCAGCTACATCCTCGGCATGGTGTGGGCGCCGACGACCGACTTCGACGTCAGCCTCGACCGCTTCCGCATCCTGCGCCGCAACGAAATCCTCAGCACGAACGCGCTGGGCAATCCGTCGGCCTTCCCCGATGCCCTGGTGCGTGACGAGCAGGGCGGGTTGTATGCGATCAATGACTATTTCACCAACGTCGGGCGCACCGAAGTGGACGGCTGGGAGTTCCAGTCCGAATATCGCATCGCCACCGTCGCGCACGGCAGCTTCGTCCTGCGCCTGGCAGCGAGCTACCTCGATCACCTTCGGCGCCAGGCCAATGCCGCCAGCCCGGAGCTCGACTACGCCGGTCACGGCACGCCCAAGCGCTCGGTGCTGGCCGGCGCGGAGTGGACGGTGGGCGACTGGATCGCTGCGCTGAACCTCCACGAGCTCGGGCCGTCGGACGTTGCCGCACCGGGCGAGCCATGCCCGCAGCGCAATGCAAGCGTGCGCAAATGCCGCACGCCCGCCTGGACCGCGGCCGACCTCTACCTGGCCTATGTCGGCCTTGCCGGCTGGCGGTTCTCGCTCAACATCAACAACCTGGCCGACCACCAACCGGTCAACTACGACCCCGACAAGCTCGGCTACGACATCGCCTACGACGACCCGCGCGGTCGCTTTTACCTGCTGAGCGCGGGGTACCGGTTCTAGGGTTCCGGGAGGGGACGCGGTGCGTCCATGGTCCGCTGCCCGGCTGCCTCGATGCGAACCAGACTTGCTGGCGAAAAAAACCGTCAGACGGGGTAGGGGGGTAGGGCGTCGCCTGCGTTACTGGCCATGACCTTCCGAAAGGAAGGCTCACGCGCCATGGATGGCGCACCTATTCGTCGCATCGACAACGTTCGCGCTGCCCCGCGGGCTGTACTGGTGGTAAAGGCTTCCGGATGAAGCATCACGCGCCATGGATGGCGCAACTCAATTGATGCGGCCAGGCTCCGCGCGCCTTCCCCCGCGGATCGCGAAGGTCGTACCTGCAGTCTTCCGGATGAAGCATGGGGCGCCAAGGATGGCGCCAGTTTCGTCCGCGCATCTCTCTTCCCTCATCTTCGATCACGAGTGCGCTGCACATTCTTCGTGCCAACTGCGCATTCATTGATCGCCACACTCGTGCGCATTTCGTGCGTGCTTTGAGACGATTCTCATATACGTTCCGCGATCGTAATGGTCAGATGAGGCGTCCGCGAATTTTGTGTGATTGGGGCTGCGACACAGCATCAGCTGTCTGATTCTCGGCAGGCATTCGTGTGCGCGGATCGCGCATGTCGCGTCGGCGAGCTTTGTCGCACCAAAAGGTAGAACGAACTGCGTAGTTTGCGCGCCAGGAGGGTGCGTAGCCGGGTGGGTTACCACGGACCCACGCCGGTCAGTGCCGGGGGCTTCCCCCCTGCGTCCGGCATGTCTGGGGAAGTCGACGGATCGGCTTCTCCAGACTCTTTATCGGTCCTCGACGCCACGAATCCTGTGTACCGTTTCTGACGGTAAGATCGCGCGTGGGCGCATGAAACTCGCGCACCGGCAGCTCCTGTTCCCGATTGATCGCCGGCCTCGGAAGGAAAGCTGGCTGAGCCAGGCATCGTCCCAAAGCAGCAAGGCCGCGATTGCTCGCGGCCTTGCTGTTTGTTGCGTGCGCCGGAAGCGCCGGTGGCTTACGCCAGGCCGGCCTGCTTCATCACTTCGGCAGCGTAGTCCTCGACGACCTTCTCGATGCCTTCGCCAACCGCCAGGCGTTGCATGGTGACGACGTCGGCGCCGGCGGCCTTGAGCACCTGCTCGACGGTCTGGTCGGTGTTGAGCACGTACGGCTGGCCGTACAGCGTGACCTCGTTGACGATCTTGGCGATCTTGCCGCTGATGATCTTCTCGAGGATCTCGGCCGGCTTGGCCTTGTCCTTCTCGGACATCTTGGCCAGCTCGATTTCCTTTTCCTTGGCCACGAACTCGGCCGGGACGTCGGAGGCCTTGATGTGCGGCGGGTTCATCGCGGCAACGTGCATGGCGATGCCACGGGCCAGTTCCATGTCGCCACCCTTGACCTCGACCAGCACGCCGATGCGGCCGCCGTGGACGTACGCGGCCACGTTGTTGGCGCTGTCGACGCGGGCGAGGCGACGGACCTGCACGTTCTCGCCGACCTTGGAGATGACGGCGGCGCGGGTTTCCTCGACGGTCTGGCCGTCGACCTTGGCCGACTTCAGCGCTTCGGCGTCGGCGGCGCCGGAGGCCAGGGCGGCCTTGGCGACGGCTTCGGTGAAGCCCAGGAAGTTGTCATCCTTGGCGACGAAGTCGGTCTCGGAGTTGATCTCGACCAGCACGGCCTTGCCGCCGTCCTGGGCGACCGCGATGCGGCCTTCGGCAGCGACGCGGTCGGCCTTCTTGTCGGCCTTGGCCAGACCCGACTTGCGCAGCCACTCGGCGGCAGCGTCGATGTCGCCGTTGTTCTCGACGAGTGCCTTCTTGCACTCCATCATGCCGGCGCCGGTGCGCTCGCGCAGTTCCTTGACGAGGGAAGCGGTGATTTCAGCCATGGGGATTACCTCGGAATTCGTTGGATGTGCGGATGGCGCCAAGAGTCGCGCAAGCCGTGGCTGGCCCGTGCGTGGCGCGTCCGCTGATCAAATGCAGCACGACCAGAGCGATGCGGCCGCGCATGATCGCGCGGCCGCATGACGCGGGTCTTACTCGGCGGCGTCGGCCTTCTTGGCCGGTGCCTTCTTGGCCGGGGCGCGGCCGCGCGGGGCCTTGCGCTCGGCGCCGTTCTCTTCGCCTTCGGCGGCTTCGGCGAAGTCTTCCTCGCGCACGCCTGCCGGCGTCGGCGCAGCGGCCTTGCCTTCCAGCACGGCGTCGGCGGCGGCACGGGCGTACAGCTGCACGGCACGGATGGCGTCGTCGTTACCCGGAATGGCGTAGTCGACCAGGCCCGGGTCGTAGTTGGTGTCGACGACGGCGATGACCGGGATGCCGAGCTTCTTGGCTTCCTTGATCGCGATGTCTTCGTGGCCGATGTCGATCACGAACAGCGCGTCGGGCAGGCGGTTCATTTCCTTGATGCCGCCCAGCGAGGCTTCCAGCTTGTCGCGCTCACGGCGCAGGCCCAGCACTTCGTGCTTGACCAGCTTCTGGAAGGTGCCATCGGTCTCGGCCGCTTCCAGCTCCTTCAGGCGCTGCACCGACTGCTTGACGGTGCGGAAGTTGGTCAGCGTGCCGCCCAGCCAGCGCTGGGTCATGTACGGCATGTTGCAACGCTCGGCTTCTTCCTTGATGGCTTCGCGCGCGCTGCGCTTGGTGCCGAGGAACAGGATCATGCCGCGCTTCTGGGCGATGCCCGAGATGAAGTTCATCGCGTCATTGAAGAGCGGAACGGTCTTCTCGAGGTTGATGATGTGGATCTTGCCGCGGGCGCCGAAGATGTACGGGCCCATCTTCGGGTTCCAGTAACGGGTCTGGTGGCCGAAGTGGACGCCTGCTTCGAGCATCTGGCGCATGGTGATCTGGGGCATTGCAAAACTCCAAGGCAGTGGAACCGGCCGCCGGATAGGTGTTGGCGGCTGCCCGCGGCAGGGCCGGGGGCAATGGTTCCGGGGTTGGGCCTCCCCGCTGCTTCCGTGACCGAACCTGCCGGTCCCGAAGGACTGCAGGCACCCCGGCACGAAGGGTTGCAGCGGGTGTGTATTCGCCTGCTCGGGGCCTGCTGGCCCGGTTGCTGCGCCCGGCGTGGGCGGTTGGGAAGGCACGAAGGCCCGACCAAGCCGCGGGATTATAGCCGTAACGCACTGTTACGGGCAAGCTGGGGGTCGGTCGGACCCTGAACGGGCCGCAGATAGGCGATAATGGCGACATGGCCATCACCATCAAAACCCCCGAAGAGATCGAGAAGATGCGCGTCGCCGGCCGCCTGGCCGCCGAGGTCCTGCAGGTCGTCGCCCCGCACGTGAAGGCGGGCGTGACCACCGAGGAACTGGACCGCATCTGCCACGATCATATCGTCAACGTGCAGAAGGCGATCCCGGCCAATGTCGGCTACAAGGGATTCCCCAAGACCGTGTGCACCTCGGTCAACAACGTCATCTGCCACGGCATCCCGAGCCCCGGCAAGGTCCTCAAGGACGGCGACATCGTCAATATCGATGTCACCGTGATCAAGGACGGCTGGCACGGCGACACCAGCCGCATGTACCTGGTCGGCGAGCCGTCGGTCATGGCCCGGCGCCTGGTCGATGTGACCCGCGAGGCGATGTTCCGCGGTATCCGCACGGTTCGTCCGGGCGCGACCCTGGGCGACATCGGCGCGGCGATCCAGCAGTTCGCCGAAGCCGAACGTTTCAGCGTGGTGCGCGAGTACTGCGGCCATGGTATCGGCCGGATCTACCACGAGGACCCGCAGGTGCTGCACTACGGCCGCGCCGGCGAAGGGCTGGTGCTCAAGCCGGGCATGACCTTCACCATCGAGCCGATGATCAACGAGGGCGCGCGCCACACCAAGCTGCTGCCCGACGGCTGGACCGTGGTCACCAAGGACCGCAAGCTCTCGGCGCAATGGGAGCACACGGTGGTGGTCACCGACGACGGGGTCGAGATCCTGACCCGCGTGCCCGGGGACGACAACGACCTATGACGGCTCCGGTCGCCGACGCCGGATCCACCTCCGCGGGATCGGCGGCGCGACCGGCGGCGCAGGAACCGGGTGACCAGGCGCTCGCCATCCGCAGTGCGCTGGCTGCGGTCAGTGCCGGCCTGGCACAACGTTTCGACAGCGACCCCGACGCCGACATCGACCGCCTGCTGCAGGCGCGGACCGGCGCGGTCGACACCCAGGTGCGCGCCGCATGGGCCAGCTGCCTGCCGACCGACGCGCCGCTGGCACTGTTCGCGGTCGGCGGCTACGGGCGCGGCGAGTTGTTCCCGCAATCGGACATCGACCTGCTGGTGCTGGCGGAACCCGACGCCCAGCTCGCCCACGGCGAGGCGCTGGCCGCATTCGTCGCACTGCTCTGGGATGCCGGCCTGCCGGTCGGCCACGCCGTGCGTTCGGCGGCGCAATGCACCCAGGCCGCCGCCGACATCACCGTGCTCACGGCGATGCTGGAAGCGCGCCCGCTGATCGCCACCGTCGAGGACATGCATGCCTTGCAGGTGGCGACGGCGCCGAGCCAGGTGTGGCCGGCGCGCGAGTTCTTCGGCGCCAAGCGTGAGGAACTGCGCCTGCGCCATGCCCGCTACGACGACACCGCCGACAACCTCGAGCCGAACCTGAAAGAAGGCCCCGGTGGGCTGCGTGATGTGCAGACGCTGCGCTGGATGGCACTGCGCATCGTCGGCACCGGCGACCTGGAGTCGCTGGTCGCGATCGGCCAGTTCGGTGCCGACGAGCTGGCCACGCTCGAACGGGAACGCCGTGCGCTGTCGCGCCTTCGCTTCGGCCTGCACCTGGTCGCTGGCAAGCGCGAGGAGCGGTTGCGGTTCGATTACCAGAAGCTGCTGGCGGAACGGTTGGGGCATGTCGACAACGCCGACACGCTTGCCGTCGAGCAGATGATGCAGGGCTTCTACCGCAGTGCCGCACTGGTGCTGCGCATCGGCGAACGCCTGTTGCAGCGTTTCGAAGAGCAGATCGAAGGCGAGACCGCACCGGTCCTCATCGACCATGCCTTCGAACTGCGCCGCGATTACCTGGCCGCGCGCGACCCGCAGTGGCCGCGCGATGCCTACGATGTCTTCGCGCTGTTCGCCGTGTGGGCCGGGCACGATGCCGTCCGCGGCCTGCACTCGCAGACTGCGCGCGCACTGGCCGAGTCGCTGTCGCGGGTGCCGGCGTTCCAGCAGGCCGAGCCGGCCTTGCGGGAACGCTTCATCGCGCTGCTGCGCGGGCCGCACCCGGTGCACGCGCTCGAGCGCATGGCGCGACTGGGCGTGCTGGGGCGCTGGATCCCGGCGTTCGCGAAAGTCTCCGGGCGCATGCAGTTCGACCTGTTCCATGTCTTCACCGTCGACCAGCACACGCTGGCGGTGCTGCGCAACCTGGCGCGCTTCGCCTCGGGCATCGTCGACGAACGCTTCAGCATCGCCCATGAAGTCTGGCCGCGCCTGCGCAAGCCGGAGCTGTTGCTGCTGGCCGGTCTGTTCCACGACATCGCCAAGGGCCGCGGCGGCGATCATTCCGAACTTGGTGCCGGGGATGCGCGGATCTTCTGCAGCACGATTGGACTTTCGCGTGCCGACACCGCGCTGGTCGAATGGCTGGTGCGCCAGCACCTGCTGATGTCGGTGACGGCGCAGAAGCAGGACATCGCCGACCCGGAGGTGATCCATCGCTTTGCCGGCAAGGTCAACGATCGCGAGCATCTGGATCATCTCTACCTGCTGACCTGCGCCGACATCGCCGGCACCTCGCCCAAGCTGTGGAACGCATGGAAGGATCGGCTGCTGGCCGACCTCTACACGGCCACGCGCCTGGCGCTGCGGCGTGGACTCGAGCATCCGGTCGCCGGCGTCGAGCGCGCCAGCGAAACCCGCGATGCCGCGCGCGCGATGCTGGCCACGCTCGGCTTCGGCGACGAGGATGTCGATCAACTCTATGCGCGCATGCCCGAGATCGGCTTCCAGCGCAGCCGCCCCGACCAGATCGCCTGGCAGGCGGCATCGCTGCGCGGCGTGGCCGCAGGCGAGACGCGCGTGCGTGCGCGTCCGGTCGGCGAGCATGCCGGTGCACTGGAAGTGTTCGTGCATTGCCGGGACCGCGATGGCCTGTTCGCCGCGATCGTGGCCACGCTCGATCGTCTCGGTCTGGCGATCCAGCAGGCGCGCGTGCTCGATGGCCCCAACGCGATGATCTTCGACAGCTTCGAGGTCGTGCCGATCGACCCGCGCTGCCCGCCGGGCATCGACGAGGTCGAGCAGCGCCTGGCCGCGGTGCTCGACGGTCCGCTCGACCGCATCAAGCCGACCCGCCGCACGCAGCCGCGCCACCTGCGGCATTTCCGCATCGCCGCGCAGGTCGGCTTCGATACCCTCGATGACGGCCGCACCATGCTCAGCCTGGTCTGCACCGATCGGCCCGGACTGCTGGCCGACGTCACCCAGGCCATCCGCAGCCAGGGCCTGCGCGTGCACGATGCGCGCATCGCCACCTTCGGCGAGCGCGCCGAGGACGTGTTCCAGCTCACCAGTACCCAACCCGACGGGCGCGACGGCGCGCTCGATGAAACGCAACAGGAGGCCCTGCGCGAAGCGCTGCTGGCCTGCCTTGAAGGAGATCGTTGATGAGTTCCGAGAAGAAGCCTGCCCGCAAGACCACCGGCAAGACCGGCCGCAAGGCCGTTCGCAAGAAGGTCGCGCCGACGGGTCCGGGTGTCGATGAACTGAAGTTCATGGTCGACAGCGCCTTCGAGCGCCGGGCGATGCTGACTCCGGACGAACTGGAAGGTTCGACGCGACCGACTGTCGAGCGGGTGATCTCGGGCCTTGAGAGCGGCGAGTTCCGCGTCGCCGAACCTGACGGCAAGGGCGGCTGGACGGTCAACGAGTGGCTGAAGAAGGCGGTGCTGCTGTACTTCCGCGTCAACGACATGCAACTGATCGAAGGCTATCCCGCGCCGTACTGGGACAAGGTGCCGGCGCGCTTCGACGGTTTCGGCGAGGCCGATTTCCGCAAGCTCGGCGCGCGCGTCGTGCCCGGTGCGATCGCCCGCCGCGGTTCCCATATCGGCAAGGACGTGGTGCTGATGCCGAGCTTCGTCAACATCGGCGCGCATGTCGGTGAAGGCACGATGGTCGACACCTGGGCCACGGTGGGTTCGTGCGCGCAGGTCGGCAAGCATTGCCATCTGTCCGGCGGTGCCGGCATCGGCGGCGTGCTCGAGCCGCTGCAGGCCTCGCCTACGATCATCGAGGACCACTGTTTCATCGGCGCCCGTTCGGAAGTCGTAGAAGGTTTCGTCGTCGGCCACCACAGCGTGATCGGCATGGGCGTGTTCCTCGGCCAGAGTACGCGCGTGTACAACCGCGCCACTGGCGAGATCACGTATGGCTACGTGCCGCCGTACAGCGTGGTCGTCTCCGGCCAGCTGCCGGCCAAGGACGGATCGCATTCGCTCTATTGCGCGGTGATCGTCAAGCAGGTCGACGCCAAGACGCTGTCGAAGACCAGCATCAACGAACTGCTGCGCGGATTGGCGGACTAAGACCCAACACTCCCCGTCATTCCCGCGAAGGCGGGAACCCAGCGCCTTGTTGCCGTGACGCGACAGTCACTGGGTCCCCGCCTTCGCGGGGATGACGACAGACCCAAGTGGATTGACCATGACCACGCTCTACGGACTCAACAACTGCGACACCTGCAAGAAGGCCCGCAAGTGGCTCGACCGGTTCGGTCTGGCCCATGCCTTCGTCGATTACCGCGACGAGCGCCAGTCTCCCGAAACGCTGGTGCAATGGAAGGACCAGCTCGGCGGCTGGGACGCGATGATCAACAAGTCGTCCGCCACCTGGCGGAGCTTGCCCGACAATCGCAAGACGCCCGGTTCGGACGCCGAATGGAAGCTGCTGCTGAAGGAATACCCGCAGCTGATCCGCCGTCCGCTGGTGATGACCGACGACGGCAAGATCAGCCAGGGCTTCAGCGACAACGGTTTCAAGCAGCGCTTCGGCGTCGGCGCGCTGGGATGACGGCATGGACTGACGGGATGAGCGACGTCCTTGACCTCACCTGCGACCTGATTGCACGCGCTTCGGTCACGCCACACGACGGCGACTGCCAGGCAATGCTCGGCCAGCGCCTGCTCGCCGCGGGCTTCCGCTGCGAGCACATGCATTTCGGCGACGTCGACAACCTGTGGGCGGTGCACGGCGGCGACGGTCCGACCCTGGTGCTGCTCGGTCATACCGACGTGGTTCCGCCAGGGCCGCGCGAGGCCTGGGCCAGCGATCCGTTCCTGCCCGAGATCCGCGATGGCGTGCTGTACGGGCGCGGCGCGGCGGACATGAAGGGCAGCGTCGCCGCCTTCGTCATCGCGCTCGAACGTTTCGTCACTGCGCATCCCGACCATCCCGGCCGGGTCGCACTGCTGCTGACCTCCGACGAGGAGGGCGATGCCATCCATGGCGTGCGTCGCGTTGCCGAGACGTTCCGCGAGCGCGGCGAGCGCATCGACTGGTGCGTCACCGGCGAGCCGTCATCGATGGCAAAGCTCGGCGACCTGCTGCGCGTCGGCCGTCGCGGCACGTTGTCTGCAACGCTGACGGTGCGTGGCGTGCAAGGTCATGTCGCGTATCCGGACAAGGCACGCAACCCGATCCACCTGGCCATGCCGGCGCTTGCCGAGCTGAGCGCGCGACGCTGGGACGAGGGCTACGAGACGTTCCCGCCGACCAGCCTGCAGATCAGCAACATCCACGCCGGCACGGGCGCCAACAACGTGATTCCCGGCGAGCTGGAAGTGCTGTTCAACCTGCGCTTCAACCCGAGCTGGAGCGCGGCGCGGCTGGAGCAGGAATGCGAAGCGGTGCTGCAGCGGCACGGCCTTGAGTACAGCGTGCGCTGGCATCGCGGCGGGGAGCCGTTCTACACGCCGGAAGGTCCGCTGCGTGCAGCTGCGCGCGAAGTTCTGCGCCAGTACTGCGGTGCCGCGCCGGAGGAGAGCACGGGCGGCGGCACGTCCGATGCCCGCTTCATCGCGCCGCTGGGCGCGCAGTGCATCGAGATCGGGCCGGTGAATGCCAGCATCCACAAGGTTGACGAGCACGTGTCGGTGGCCGATCTCGAGGCGCTGCCGGACCTTTACCAGGCACTGATCGAGCGGATGCTGCTGGGCTGAATGCACTGACGGCACGGTAGGAGCGAGCTTGCTAGCGATCGGCGGCGCCAGGTTCGCGGGCAGGCATGATCGCGAGCAAGCTCGCTCCTACATGGCTTTGAGCCCCTCTCCCGCTTGCGGGAGAGGGGTTGGGGTGAGGGCCTACCGCGGCGACAAGTTCAACGTATGCCGCGTCTCACCCGGCAGGAACGACGTCGGCCGCCCATGCACCCAGTCGTCATGACCGGCGCCCCAGAACGGCGACATCAGGTGCCCGCTCTGTCCGCCCGGCATATGGACGATGCCGTCGGCTTCATGGCCCGGTGACACCACCATGCGTTCGGAGGCGCCGAAGTTCGGGCCCTGCACGCGCGGCATGCCGCTGTCGCCGGGCAGCTCATCGGCGGCCATGCACAGCGCCGGCTTGGCGAAGGCGGGCAGGGCGCGGCTGAGCGGATGGCAGATCTTCGCGGTGTTGCGTTCGCCCCAGCTGCGCTGAGCGACCGGTCCCTTCTTCTGCAGCTCGTCGCGCACTTCACGCGCGGCGTCCTCGAACAACGCATCCCACGAGGCGAAGCGACGCGGCAGCAGGTTCGCCGGTCGTTGCGTCACCAGCGGCCAGGCCACGCCTTCGAAGTGCGACAGGTTGGGCATCTCGAAGTCCTTGCCCAGCGCGACCTGTGCCGGCGCGGTCAGGCCATCGAGCAGGCGGTCGTGCACGGCCAGGCGCCAGGCGCGCACGACGCGGTAGCTGACCGAGTCGGTGCTGGCGTGGCCTTGCCAGGTCGGCGATGCCGCGGCGAGTTCGTGCAGCGCCGGCGACTTGTCCGACGTGCCCTGGTCGCGCAGCAGCTGCCACCAGCGGGTCAGGAACAAGGCGCGATCGTCGAGCTGGATCGCCAGCAGGTCGCGTTCGCTGAAACGCTCCTTGGCGAACAGGTCGTCGCGGATCTGGCGGGCACGTGCGCCGTTGGCGTAGCCACCGTCGCCGATGCGCGCAAGCAGCGCGCCGTCGACGACGCGGGTGTTGGCGCTCCACATCCGCTGCACCGTGCCGGGCGGCAGGGCGATGCCCGTGGCGGTCGTGATCGGCCACGGCGGGCACGATGCCGCCTCGCTGACGGTGGTCGCCGCGCAGCTTGGCTGACGCAGCGGTGCCGGGCCGAGCAGGCGCCAGGTGATGCGGCCGTCGCGACCGCCGATGGCGAGGTTCTGCCCGGGGATCGCGGTGCGGTCGGCCATCTGCAGGGCATCGTCGAGCGAATGCGCATGCAGGAAATCCGCCAGTCCCAGGTTCATCGAACCGGGCTGGTGGGCGACCCAGCGCAGGGCGAGACCGCTGCCATCGGGCTTGCGGAACAGGACCGGTCCCCAGGCCGATTCGTCGACCGGGAATTCGACATCGGCCTGGCCGGCCACGCGGATGCGCTCCAGGTGCCGCGTCACGCCCGCGCAGGGTTCGGCGCAGGCCGGCTGGCGCTGCCAGTCGAGCCAGTCGCCGTAGCTGTTGGTAAAGCCCCAGGCGACCTGGCCATTGCTGCCGACCACCAGCGCCGGCAGGCCGGGCAGGGTGAAGCCGGTGGCGTCGACGTGTCCGCCGACGGCGCGCGTGTCGGGATAGCGAAGACGTGCGCGGAACCAGATGTTCGGCGCGCGCAGGCCCAGGTGCATGTCGTCGGCGACGATGGCACGGCCGTCGGCGGTGAGCTGGCCGGAGACGGCGAAGTTGTTGCTGCCCACGTCCGGGCGCTCGGGCACGTTGGCCGGGCGATCGGCGGGCGAGGGCATCGGCAGCGTGCGCAGGTCGAGCGTGGCCGCATCGGGCAGGGTGGCGTCACCGCGCGGCCGGCCGGCCAGCGGCGCGTCCCAGCTGCTTCCGTTGTGGGCGAGCAGCGCATACAGCGCTGCCGGCACATGCGGCTTGAGCTTCCACATCGCCAGTTCGCGTGCGTTGCTCGCGTCCTGCAGGTCGAAGTACATGGCGTAGCCGGCCAGTGCCGAGTCTTCCAGGCGCCACGGCTCGGGCTGCGTGCGCAGCAGCAGGTAGGGCCAGGGGCGTACTTTCAACGCGGCCACGCCGGCATTGACGCCATCGACGTAGGCCTGCGCCATCGGTCGCTTGTCGCCGAGGATCGCATCGAGGTGAGCGCTCACGCGTGCGCGCATGCGGTGCACGCGACGCTGCTTGTCGGTGTCGATCGCGACCGCGCCGAACAGGGCCGACAGTTCGCCGGCCGAAGCACGGCGCAGCAGGTCCATCTCGAAGTAGCGCTCCTGCGCGTGGACGTAACCCAGTGCGCGCATTGCATCGGCTTCGTTGGCGGCATCGACGGTGACCACGCCGAGCGCATCGCGCTGGATCGAGACCGGTGCCGACAGGCCGGGCAGGGCGAGTTCGCCGTCCAGGCTCGGCAGGCTGCCGCGCATCAGCCACCAGATCGCGAAAGCGACGGCCACCAGCAACAGCAGCAGCACGATCAGACTGCGTTTGATCAGTTTCTTCATGGTCCCCGTCGTGGATTGATTCCCCGCCCTAGTGTCGCGCAATTGGCGGGACGTAGGAGCGAGCTTGCTCGCGATAGGGCGGCTCAGGCACGGGGCGCCCTATCGCGAGCAAGCTCGCTCCTACCAAGGGGAGGGGGCTTGCAAGTGGCCGCGACCTGTCGCAGGATCGGCCCATGTCTTCCGTCCAGGCCCACGCCCACGCCACCAACGCCGCCCTTCGCGGCGGTGCGCCCGTGGCCGGCCTGAACAATAACAACCGCAATAACGCCAGCCACCCGCGGGCCGGCGATTAGCGCGCGCAAGACACGCTAACTCGCTCACGAAGCCCGCGCCAGAAGCGCGGGCTTCTTCGTTTCTGCCTCCCGTCCACGAAAGAAGCCCAACCCAGGAGTCCTCCCATGTGTTCCATCCTCGGCATATTCGGCCTGCAACCCGGTGACGACGTGCAGGCGCTGCGCCGGCGTGCACTCGAGCTTTCGCAACGCCAGCGTCACCGCGGCCCCGACTGGAGCGGCGTGCATCTGGACGACGAGGTGATCCTCGTCCACGAGCGCCTGGCCATCGTCGATCCGGCCGGCGGTTCGCAGCCGCTGCACTCGGCCGACGGCGAACTGGCGCTGGCCGTCAACGGCGAGATCTACAACCACCGCGAGCTCGAGCAGCGGCTGCGCGAGCCGTATGCCTTCCAGACCGGCTCGGACTGCGAGGTGATCAGCGCGCTCTACCGCGAGCGTGACGACGTCGCCGCCTGGCTCAACGAGCTCAACGGCATCTTCGCGTTCGCGCTGTGGGACGCGGGCAGCAAGCGCTACCTGATTGCCCGCGACCCGATCGGCGTCTGCCCGCTGTACTGGGGGCACGACCACGACGGGCGCCTGTGCGTGGCTTCGGAGATGAAAGCATTGGCCGATGTCTGCGCCGATGTCGCGCAGTTCCCGCCGGGGCACTTCTACGACAGCGCCAGTGGCGAACTGGTGCCCTACTACGTCAAGCCGTGGCGCGACTACGACGCCACGCAGGGCGTGGAAGTGGCCAGGCAGGAACTGCGCGAGGCCTTCGAGCGCGCCGTGCACCGGCAGATGATGAGCGACGTGCCGTACGGTGTGCTGCTGTCGGGCGGGCTGGACTCGTCGCTGGTCGCCGCGGTGGCCGCGCGCTACGCGCGCAAGCGCATCGAGGACAACGATGCCAGCGAGGCGTGGTGGCCGCGCCTGCATTCGTTCGCGATCGGACTGGACGGATCGCCCGACCTGGCCGCGGCCGAGATCGCGGCGCAGGCCCTGGGGACGGTGCACCACGGCTTCACCTACACGTTCGAAGAGGGCCTGGATGCGCTGCCGGAAGTGATCCGCCACATCGAGACCTACGACGTCACCACCATCCGCGCGTCCACGCCGATGTTCCTGCTGGCGCGGCGGATCAAGGCGATGGGGGTGAAGATGGTGCTGTCGGGCGAGGGAAGCGACGAGATCTTCGGCGGCTACCTGTACTTCCACAAGGCGCCCAACGCGCGCGAGTTCCATGAAGAGACGGTGCGCAAGATCGATGCGCTGTACAACTACGACTGCCTGCGCGCGAACAAGTCGATGATGGCCTGGGGCGTTGAGCCGCGCGTGCCGTTCCTCGATGTCGAGTTCCTCGACGTGGCGATGCGCATGGACGCGCAGTACAAGATGGCCGGACCCGGTCCGGACGGAACGCGTCGTATCGAGAAGTCGATCCTGCGCGAGGCGTTCGATGGTTATCTGCCCGAATCGATCCTGTGGCGGCAGAAAGAACAGTTCAGCGATGGCGTCGGCTATGGCTGGATCGATGGTCTCAAGGCGCACGCGCAGGCGCAGGTCAGCGACCGCGTGTTCGCCGCGGCCGCCAGCCGTTTCCCGGTCAATCCGCCGCAGACGAAGGAGGCCTATCTGTACCGGCACATCTTCGAGCAGTTCTTCCCCAGTGCCGCCTGCGCCGAGACGGTGCCCGGCGGCAAGTCGATCGCCTGCTCGTCACCGGCGGCGATCGCCTGGGACGCGGCGTTCGCGACCATGGCCGATCCGTCGGGGCGCGCGGTCGCAGGAGTGCACCAGGCCGCGCTGGGGTAGGACCCGGGCCATTGAGCCCCTCTCCCGCTTGCGGGGTGAGAGGACACTGCTTGCGAGCCACTGGCTCGCGTGTCCTCGAACGCCCGAGCGCTATGCGCTCGGGCCGGGGTGCGGGTTGGGGTGAGGGCAGACGGTTGCGTGCGTGGTCGAGGGGAGGAGGTGGGGTGTATTTCGCGAACCGCCGCTTCGCTCCGTGTTGCTGACACTTGTTTGCGAAGCAACGTCCATGGGTTCCCGCCTTCGCGGGAATGACGGGCATCGAGCAACGACGCTGGGTCCCCGCCTTCGCGGGGATGACGGTTTTCTTTAGCCCCTCTCCCGCTTGCGGGAGAGGGGTTGGGGCGAGGGCGGCCGAAGACCGTGCAACGAAACACCGAAGCGTCGTCCGCCGGGCCGGGGATTGCGCAGCAGTGGGCCATGGATGGCCCACGCCCCGCATTCGGACAGGATGTCCGACCAAGGGGCGGAGCAATCCCCGGCCCGGTGGACGACGCCGCTCCGGAGCAGGAAACCTGAGCCCAGAGCAGGAGTTCCCCAGCCGGTGACGAACCTTATCTGGTAACCGTCAACTTTCCTTTCATCAACATCGAGTGCCCCGGGAAGCTGCAGAAGAACATGTAGTCGCCTCCGGCCGTGAGCTTCTTGCCGGGAAAGGTGACCTTGGTTTTCTGGCCGCCGCCGACCAGCGTTGTGGCGGCGATGACACGGGCATCGCCCTTGGTCACGTAATGGTTCGCCACTCCGGCCTTGATGCCGTCACGCGCGATGGCGTCCACGTCCTTGGTCGCACTGATGACCACGTTGTGACCCATGACCGTGGCCGGCAGCTTGCCGGTGTGCGCCAGTTCGACGGTGATGCTGGGGCAGGCGGCCGAGACCGTTGCCGTCTTGAGGTCGAACTTCATCGCATCGTCGCCCTTGAGCGAGAGGGTGCAGTTGCCGGCGGCATGGGCGAATCCGGACGCACCGAGCAGTCCGAGGCAGAGCAGTGAGGTGGAAACGATCTTCATGGGCGACTCCTTGAGAAATGTGGTGAACGGGTTGTCAGGGCGAGGAAGCGAGGTATCGCTTCACCTGCGCGACGAATTCCGGGTCGGGCTGCAGGCCGGTCACTTCGCTGCGGGCGAGGACCCGGCCGTCGCGGTCGAGCAGGATCAACGCGCTGGTGTGGTTGAAGGTTCCATCGGGCTGGGCGCGGTAGCGGATGTCGAGCACTGCAGCCAGCGTGCGCACGTCGCTGTCGCGCGGGCGCAGCAGGAGCCACCGCGGATCGAGATGATGGGCATCGGCCACTTCGTGCAGTGCGGCCGGTGTGTCGCGCGCCGGATCGATGCTGAGCACGGCCAGGTCGAGACCATCATGTTCTGCGGCCGGGAGCTGCTTCTGCAGCGCCTTGCCGTTGGCGATGATGAGCGGGCACATCAGGTGGCAGTTGCTGTAGAACATCGACACGACGACCGGGCGGCCGCGCAGGTCCTGCCAGTCGAGGCTGCGGCCGTCCTGGGCGGTCAGCGGTGCAGCCACCTGGTAGACCGAATCACCGGGCAGTTCGTCGGCGGTGGCAGGCGAAGGCAGCAAGAAGAACAGCCCGATCACGACACTCAGGATGGGACCGGTCAGCGAAGGTTTCATGGTCGACTCCTTGCGCAGCGGAAGCCGAGGTTGCCCAACGTGCTGCGCGGTTGCATGGCCGACAACAGGGCCACGCGCTTGAGCACGGCGTAGTCGTCGCGGTTGTTGAAGGACAGCCCGGTGGCGCCGCAGAACTGCAGCCGGTCGCCGTCATCCGTGCCGCGCTTGTCGCTGTCGCCCAGCAGGGTGGAGTCGCCGACCCATTCCCATGAGGCGCCGTGAAGTCCGCGAATGCCGTAGG
This sequence comes from Lysobacter sp. Soil_N_23, assembly GCF_057656135.1. Lineage (NCBI taxonomy): Bacteria > Pseudomonadati > Pseudomonadota > Gammaproteobacteria > Lysobacterales > Lysobacteraceae > Lysobacter > Lysobacter sp. Soil_N_23. The sequence goes on along the minus strand of NZ_JBDGKY010000008.1, from coordinate 48,759 downwards.
CATTGGCAGGTGCGTCGCCGGTCGCATCGACCGCGCGCGGCGTGCCGTCGGCAAACAGGCGATTGCGCCAAGCCGGGTCGTGGCGGGCATCGCGCCGCCGCGGATCCGCGGCGGCGACGTACTCCCATTCCGCCCAGTCCGGCAGTCGCGCCTGCTGCGCCTTGCAATAGGCATCTGCGGCAAACCAGCTGACGTGCGTTGCCGGGCGGTCCGCATCGAGTGGATCCGGCGCATCGGCTGCCTGCCAATGCGACAGGTAGCCCGCGTCGGCGAACAGGGCCGGCACGCGATCGCGACGCCACTGTGGATGCTGCCGGAGGAATGCCTGGAACTCGCGGTTGCTGACCGCACGCTGCATCAGCGCGAAGTCCGCAACATCGCGGTTGCCATCGTTGCCCTCATAGCGGATCGTCGAACGAAACGCATCGCCGGCGATCTCCACATACGTGGCCGGTGATGCCGCCGGCGACGAGGTCGCCAGCAACACCAGCCAGAGCGTGGTCGAGGTGAGCATGGTGGCGCTTTGCGTCGCGGTCAGTGGCCGGACTTGCCCGCGGGCGGAGATTCCATGCTCGATTGCTGTCCGGTGTAGATGGACGCATCCTTCTCGCCGTCGACCTTGAGGATTCCGAGCGTTCCCTTGTGGAACGTGCGGAAGATGCTGTGGTCGACGAGGATGTAGTTGCCCGGGACATCCGTCTTGAACTCGATCATCGCCGAGCCACCGGCCGGTACCAGCGTGGTCTGCACGTTCTCCTGGTACTTGCTGCCGCCTTCGGTGTAGACCTTGTCGAAGATCTCGCCGATCACGTGGAAGCTCGACACCAGGTTCGGGCCGCCGTTGCCGACGAACAGACGCACGGTTTCGCCGGCCTTGGCGGTCAATGCCTTGTCGCCCGTCAGCGAACCCTCGGCACCGTTGAAGAGCACGTAAGTCGGATGCTCGTCGATCGCCTTCTCCAGGCTGAAGGGCTGCAGGCCCGGTTCGCCGTACTTGCCTTCGGTGTAGAAGTCGCCCTGCATGACGTAGTACTCCTTGTCGACCTTGGCCAGGCCCTGCGGTGGCTCGACCAGGATCAGGCCGTACATGCCGTTGGCGATGTGCATGCCGACCGGCGGCATCGCGCAGTGGTAGACATACAGGCCCGGGTTCATTGCCTTGAAGGTGAACCTGGTCTGGTGGCCCGGCAGCGTGAACGTCGCTTCCGCGCCACCGCCGGTGCCGGTGACGGCATGCAGGTCGATGTTGTGCGGCATGTGCGAGTCGTGTGCATTCTTCAGGTTGAACTCGACCGTATCGCCCTGGCGCACGCGGATGAAGCTGCCGGGAACCGTCCCGCCGAACGTCCAGAAGTTGTAGGTGACGCCGTTGGAGATCGGCATTTCCTTCTCGACCACTTCCAGCTCGACGATCACCTTGGCCGGCGCGGTGCGGTTGGTCGGTGGCGGCACCATCGGCGGAGCCGTCAGCACGGCCTTGATGGGCTCGCCCGGCATCGCGTCCTTGTCGTTGGCCGCGGCGCGGCTGGATGCGGCGATCGCAACCGGTGCGCCGATGCCGAGGGCGCATGCGAGTGAATAGAACAGCAGGTGATGAGATACACGACTCATGTGTGACTGCCTTGCCAATGGCCGGATGGCCGATGGCGGCAAGGTAGGCCCGGGCGCGGCGTTTCGCCTTGATGTATGTCAAACCAGTCCGCGCGCGATCGAGTCGGTGAGACTTTGTGGCAAGTGGCGTAGTGCCGGCTGTATTGCAATCCGTACGCCCGGGCGCGGCCGTTTGATCTGGATCAGAACGCGATTCGAAGGACCGGCGAACAATGCCCGACTGAACAAGGAAACTGCTGCATGGGTATCGGGATTTCAATCGTTCGCCGCGGCCACATCGGCATCGCGATCGCGGTCGCACTGGCAGCCATCGGATCTGGCGCCAACGCCGGGGAGCCGATCGAGGCGAAGTACATTGCGCCGGCGACTTACCGGTTCTCCGATGGGCTGGAACTGCGGGCCAGCGCCAACTTCGCCTACGACTTCAACGATTTTTCCGGCGAGGGCTACGACGGCGCACAACTGACTGATGAGGACGGCTTCCGGCGCAAGGAGTTCGGCGTCACGCTCGGGAAGAAGGGCGTGTTCGAGGCCACGGTCAATTACGAGTTCCAGGCCGATGTCTGGCAGGACGTCAGCCTGCGCGTGGAGACCAGGCCGCTGTTCGGGCACGACTGGGGCAAGTTGCGCTTTGGACAGAGCAAGACGCCGGTCGGTTTCGAAGGCGTGACCGCCACCCGTGCGGGCAGCTTCCTCGAACAGAGCCTGGCAACCCAGGCCTTCTTCGAAGGGCGTCGGCTGGGTGTGGACTGGGCGCTGGAGCGGCCTGGCTACCTGGTCAATGCCGGTTACTACTTCCGCTCCGATCTGGAGGGCAACAACAAGGGCGACACGCTGGCGGCACGCTATGCCTGGACTCCGCTGAAGAGCGAGGCACGCGTGTTGCACCTGGGTGTCGCGGCGTCGGTCGAGCGGCCCGATGCCGAGGTCGACGGGCGCGGCGTCACGCTGGCGCCGACGGTGCGCTGGCGTGCGCGTCCGGAGGCCGGCTTGACCGACGTACGCCTGGTGGATTCGGGCACCCTGTCGGACGTCGACAACATCGAGCGTATTGGCCTGGAAGGTCTGTGGATCCAGGGCCCCTGGTCCGTGCAGGGCGAGTACCTGCAACAGCGCACGCAGCGCGATGGCAGGGGCGACTACGCGAGCGATGGCTATTACCTGTTCGGCAGCTGGCTGGTGACCGGCGAGTCGCGCCGCTACAGCGGCGGCAATGTCGCCAACCCCAGGCCGACCGGACGCCATGGTGCGCTCGAGCTGCTGGCGCGCTACAGCCACCTGGATCTGGACGATGCAGGTATCGCCGGCGGGCGCCAGAGTGAGTGGACGCTGGGCGCCAACTGGTACTTCAGCGACTATTTCAAGCTGCAGGCGAACTACGTCGATGTGGATGCCCGACGCGCCGGCCTCAACGCCGATCCGGACATCTTCGAGGTCCGCGCGCAGTTGCAGTTCTGAGTGTGGCGATTGGCAGGCGGGCTCGACCTGGGTCCAACTTGACCCTGATCAAGGCTGACGCCAGTGACGGTACCTAGGCTGTGTCGTACATCGCACGCTGGCGCAGTGCCGGCGTGCTTCACGCCACGGCAACGGAGACCCTCATGTCCACTCACAACCAGCCCACGCAGCCACTGAACGAGCAGTTGCTCACCGATGCGCTGCGCACTGCCGACCCGGATGCCACTGTCAGCATCGAGCGCGCGACGGGCCAGCTCAGCGTTTCGACCGTGCTCAGCCAGCACGATATCCTGGAAATACTTGGCGGGCTGGGGGTGCTGGCCGCTCCTACCGACAGCCATCCCGATGCCGGTCAACCAGGTGGGCAATGCTGCGGAAGTTGCGGGTGACCGTGGGCCGCACAGCCCGGAATCCGTGTGGGGCAGCAGTCGCTGCCCCACAGTCGAGCCGCCTTCGCGGCTACTGAACGCGCTTGAACACCAGCGTCGCGTTGGTGCCGCCGAAGCCGAAGCTGTTCGACATCACCGTCGTGCAGCGCTGCTCACGACTCTCGCGCACGATCGGAAAACCTTCTGCGCGCGGGTCGAGCGTGTCGATGTTGGCGGAGCCGGCAATGAAGTTGTCCTCCATCATCAGCAGGCAGTAGACCGCCTCGTGCACGCTGGCCGCGCCGAGCGAGTGGCCGCTGAGCGCCTTGGTCGACGACAGCGGCGGGATGGCATTGCCATTGGCATCGCCGAACGCCGCGCGCACCGCTTCCAGCTCGACCACGTCGCCCAATGGCGTCGAGGTGCCGTGGGTATTGAGGTAATCGACAGGGCCGACGCCCTGGCCATCCAGCCCGGCCAGTGCCATCTGCATGCAGCGGACCGCGCCTTCGCCTGACGGCGCGACCATGTCGGCGCCATCGGAGGTCACGCCGTAGCCAACCAGCTCGGCGATGATGCGCGCGCCGCGAGCGCGGGCGTGCTCGTAATCCTCCAGCACCAGCATGCCGCCGCCACCGGCGATGACGAAGCCGTCGCGGTCGACATCGTAGGGGCGTGATGCCGCCAGCGGGGTGGCATTGCGATGGGTCGACAGTGCGCCCATCGCATCGAACTGCGAGGTCATGCCCCAGTGCACTTCTTCGCCACCGCCGGCGAAGACCACGTCCTGCACGCCAAGGCGGATGAGGTCGGCGGCCATGCCGATGCAATGCGCCGAGGTCGCGCACGCCGCGGACACCGAATAGCTGCGGCCACGAATGCCGAACGCAGTGGCGAGCGACGCCGACACGGTCGAACACATCGTGCGCGGCACCATGTACGGGCCGACCCGGCGCACGCCCTTGTTGCGCAGCAAGTCAGCGGTCTCGATCTGCCATTGCGGCGACCCGCCGCCCGAGCCGGCGATCACGCCGGTGCGGACGTTGCGCACCTGTTCCTCGTCCAGGCCGGCGTCGGCGATCGCGTCCTGCATGGCCACGTAGCTGTAGGCCGCGGCATCGCCCATGAAGCGCTTGAGCTTGCGGTCGATGCGCGCCTCCAGGTCGATGTGCGGCACGCCGGCCACCTGGCTGCGCAGCCCCATCTGCTCGTACTCGGGGACAACGGAGATGCCGGGCCGTCCTTCGCGCAACGATGCGATGACCGCCGCGCGATCATTGCCAAGGCAGGAGACGATGCCAAGACCGGTGACTACTACCCTGCGCACTCAGAAGCCCTCCGTGGAGGTGAACAGTCCGACGCGCAGGTTGTCCGCGGTGTAGATCTCGCGCCCGTCGACCGACATGCGGCCCTCGCCGATGACGAGCGCGAGCTTGCCGCGCATCACGCGGCGGATGTCGATTTCGTACTGGACCAGCTTGGCGTTGGGCAGCACCTGGCCGGTGAACTTCACCTCACCCACGCCCAGCGCGCGGCCCCGACCCGGTTCGCCCAGCCAGGGCAGGAAGAACCCGCACAACTGCCACATCGCATCCAGGCCCAGGCAACCGGGCATCACCGGATCGCCTTCGAAATGGCAGGCGAAGAACCACAGGTCGGGATTGATATCGAGTTCGGCGCGGATCACGCCCTTGCCGTAACGACCGCCTTCGGTCGCGATCTGCGTGATGCGATCGAACATCAGCATGGGCGGAGCCGGCAAACGGGCATTGCCCGGGCCAAACAGGGTGCCGTTGGCACAGGCGAGCAACTGCTCGCGATCGAATGAGGAAGGACGGGTCATCGGGCTTCTACTGCGACTTGGTATCCGACAAGTGTCGTCGTCTGCATTGGTCGCTGCAATGACCACGATCAAGCTGGAAAAACCGTACCGGCGCGTATGCAAGCCCGCGTATTGGCGCGCAGGCGTTGATGGCCTACTCGAACTCCTGCCAGTGCGCGCCAACGCTGGTTCGCCTGTCAACTGCGGCCGACAGAAGGGCCAGCGCCACGCGCGCCTGCCAGCCATGTGCGGACAGGGCCTGCAGCATCGGCAGCGCCCGGTTCATCGTGGCCAACGAGCGGACGGGACCGGCCGCGCGCCAAAGCAGTTGCCGTGCCTCGTGCAACTGGGGGCCATTCAGGCCGGGGCCGCGTTCGAGCAGTGTGAAGCCACCGCCGCCGGGCGGTCTGGCTGGCTGCGCACGCAGGAATCTGCCGATCCTGTGCCCGTACACCACACCCTCCAGCAGCGAATTGCTTGCCAGGCGGTTGGCACCATGAACGCCGTTGCACGCCACTTCGCCGATCGCATACAGCCCCGGCAACGAGGTGCGGCCGTGACCGTCGGTGGCGATGCCGCCCATGTGGAAGTGGGCGGCGGGCGTGATTGGAATCGGCCGGTGCTGCGGATCGATGCCATGGCCGGCGCAGATGGCGGCCACGGTCGGGAACTGCGCCAGATACTGTGATGACAGTCCGGTGGCGTCGAGCCATGTCTGGCCATCGAGCCGGGCCTTCCAGACGCTGCGCGCAACCACGTCGCGTGGTGCCAGATCGCCCAGTGGATGCAATCCCGCCATCAGTGCGCGTCCGCGTGCGTCGCGCAGACGCGCTCCGGCGCCGCGCAGCGCTTCGGTGATCAGCGGCAAGGTGATGCCGGCGATGTCCAATGCGGTCGGATGAAACTGCACGAATTCCAGGTCCCGCATCCGTGCGCCGGCCGCCATCGCCAGCGCCAGGCCGGCGCCGGTGCTGCCGGCCGGGTTGGTGGTGCGTGCGAACAGACCACCCAGGCCGCCGGTGGCGAGCACGACCGCGCCTGCCTCGATCACCTCGCTGCGGCCATCGCCGTCGTGCAGGCGGACACCGGCGACGTGGCCGTCGCGCATCAGCAATGCGTCGACGTCGCTGGCCGTGCGCAGATCGACATGGGCGGCGCCGCGCACCTGCGCCAGCAGCGCTGCCATCACGCAGGCACCGGAACGATCGCCGCCGGCGTGCACGATTCTCGCGGCACTGTGACCGCCCTCACGTCCCAGCCGCAATCCGTCGGCGTCGCGATCGAATGCAACACCGATCGATTGCAGCCAGGCGATGGCCGACGGTGCCGCCCTCGCCAGCGTCCGGACCTGCGCGGCGTCGTTGTGGCCGGCGCCGGCGGCCATCGTGTCGGCGATATGCGCCTGGATACTGTCGGTGGCGGCAAGTGCGGCGGCAATGCCGCCCTGGGCGAGGACGCTGGCACTGCCCACGCCTTCGCGTTGTCTCGACACCAGCACCACCCGGCGCGGGGCAGCGGCCAGTGCCACGCATAGCCCGGCCACACCGGCGCCCACCACCACTACGGGTGGCATCAAACGCGATGGTGGCATCAAACGCGCTCGCGTCGGCCCACCGCCAGCATCCGCTCCAGTGCCGCGCGTGCGCGCGATGCCGTCGGTTCCGGAACCGTCACTTCATGGCGCAGGTCGCGCAGGCAGGCATGGATGTTGGGCAGGGTGATCCGCTTCATGTGCGGGCACAGGTTGCAGGGCTTGATGAACTCGACATCGGGGAACTGCGCACGCAGGTTGTCGGCCATCGAGCATTCGGTGATCAATGCCACGCGCGCCGGCCGTTCCTGCGCCAGCCAGCGCCCCATGGCCGCCGTGGAGCCGACGAAATCGGCTTCGGCCTGCACGTCCGGCGGGCACTCCGGGTGCGCCACCAGCCTGGCGTCGTAGCGCTCGCGCGCATGTCGCGCCTGCTGCGCGGTGAACTGTTCGTGGACCTCGCAGCGACCGTCCCACAGCACCAGTTCGACATCGGTATTGGCGGCGACATGGCTGCCCAGGTAGCGATCGGGAAGGAAGATCACCTTGTCGGCGCCCATCGCCTCGACCACCTCGGTTGCATTGGCCGAAGTGCAGCAGGCGTCGGACTGTGCCTTGACCGCCGCGCTGGTATTGACGTAACTGACCACCGGCGCGCCGGGATGGCGAGCGCGCAGTGCGCGCACGTCCTGCGCGGTAATGGAGGACGCGAGCGAACAACCGGCCTCCAGGTCGGGAATCAGCACGGTGCGATCGGGTGCGAGGATCTTCGCGGTCTCGGCCATGAAGTGGACGCCGCACAGGACGATCAATCCTGCATCGCATTGCGCCGCGGCCTGGGCCAGCGCCAGCGAGTCACCGGTGACGTCAGCGACGCCGTGGAATATCTCCGGCGACTGGTAGCTGTGGGCCATGATCACCGCGCCTCGCTCGCGTTTGAGGCGGTTGATGGCGTCGATCCACGGCAGGTGCAGCGGCCATTCCAGGCACGGCAGCAAGGGTTCCAGGCGGGCGCCGAGTTCGGCGTAATCCTGCTCCAGTCTGGTGTGGTCCAGTCCGGGGTGCCAGGCGGGCGATGCAGAGCGGGTAACCGTGGGCAAGGGTCGGATCTCGGCGTTGGCGAGTCGCGATGCTAGGACGCTTGTCGCGTCCGGCCTTTGATCCAGGTCAAGGCGATGATTCCGACGCTGGCGGATGGATCAACCCAGCCACAGGTACAGCGCGCCGAGCGGATGATGCGCGCGGGCAATGCAATAGATCTGCGCGTACACCAGCAATGCGGCGACCAGGAAGCCGGCACGTGCACGCCGGCTGCGGCCGTCGCACATCGCCAGCACGCCGAGCACGATGTAGGTCACCACCAGTGCGACTTTGACCGTCAGCCAACCGTTGGCGAACAGGCCGCCCGGCAGGATCGTCAGCAGCATCATCGCCGCGGTCAACAACACCGTGTCGATGCCGTAGCTCACGTAGCGCACCGGCGCTGCCATCGGCCAGCGCATGCCGGCCACGGCAGCACTGCCGCGCACCGCGAACAGTGCGCCGCTGCAGGCGATCGCGGTGATGTGCACCAGTTTGATCTGCAGATAGAACTCGATCATGGATTCGACTCGTCAGGCTCTCAGCCCGGTTGACCGTCCGCGCGCGGGCTTAGGTAGATGCGGCCGATTCGCGTCACCCAGGGCAGGAAGGCGAGCAGCCAGCCCGCGGCGGCCAGTACCTGCCATGCCAGTGCGTCGGGCATGAGTTCGGCGGCCACGCGCATGGCCGCGACCACCTGGATGGCGACGAAGGCGAACCACGCCGCCGGCGGCATCACCAGCGGCCGGCCGGAATGGCCTTGCGTCACCCGCGTCACCATCGCCACCAGCAGGCTGCCGAAGAATCCGATGAACAGTGCATGCATCGGCGCACGTCCCAGCACGAACTCACCGGTGAGCAGGTACGTGAGGCTCTGCGCGACATACAGCCCGAACGTCAACGGCAGCCATGCCGTGCCGATGAACAGCACCGCCAGCAAGCCGGGCATGCGTCCGCGTGGCCACCAGTGCCACAGCGCGATGACGCTGGCGACGAGCAGCGGCACATCCGCCAGCCACAGCCAGGCATAGGCGTGGCTCAGTTCCAGCACCAGGTGCAGAAGCAGCAACGCCCACATCGTCGCCAGCCAGCCCATCGGTCGCCACGGCCGGTAGCCGGGCACGACGTTGCCGGCGAAGAACGGGAACATCCGATGGGCGACGGTGATGTAGACCGGCAACAGCAATCCGACGCTGCCGACCTTGACGCTGAACATCACCCAGAGCGGCGAGGCGCCGAGCACGAATGCGATGAAGGCGACGACGCCGACGAGGCCCAGGATCAGTCCGGCGAAGCACGACCAGGCGTGCCACGTGCGTCCTTTTTCCAGCAGCAGTTGGCGGCCGAGGATGACGACTCCCGCGATCCATCCGGCCAAGGCCATCCACATGCCGACGGTAAAGCCGACCTCCCAGCCGCAGGCGCCCAGCAGGATCGCCAGCTGCCCGCCCATCAGGCCGCCACCCACCGGCACGTAGTGCCAGCGCTGCAGCGGCACCAGCCCCATCCAGCGCGGGAATACCGTCAGCAGGAAGCCGAAGATGAAGCTGGGCAGCACCAGGTACTGCATGATGAAGGCGTGCAGCCAGCCGGCGTAGACCGGGGATTGCGGCATCGTCCAGCCGGACCAGCGTGCCGATGCCAGCCACAGGGCCCACCAAAGCATCGCCAGCAGGAGATTGCCGGCGCCAATGAAGAACATCAGCCGATGGGGTGCCTGGACCAGGTGTCTCGTCGACAGGCCGGAAGGGGGGAGGGGAGTGGGCTGGCGCATGGCGCGAGTGTGAAAGCGCCCGGTCGGGGGCGCCTTGATCTAGATCATCCGCAGTGCGCGAAGGCTTGTCGTCCCGAACGTAGTGAGGGACCTGCTGGTGCTGGTGCCGTCGGGCTTCCGTCTGCGGACGACGCTTCGGCGTTTTGTTTCCCGGTCTTCGGTGGCCCTCACCCCAACCCCTCTCCCATAAATGGGAGAGGGGCTTCCACCGTCGCTGGAAGACCGTCATCCCCGCGAAGGCGGGGACCCAGCGTCGTTGCTCCTCATGCCCGTCATTCCCGCGAAGGCGGGAACCCATGGACGTTGCTCCCCCCGCTGATCACCCACGCACGCAAAAGAAAACGGGGCCGCAATTGCGGCCCCGCTCTCAACCAGACGCAGCAAGTTCAGCGGCGCGCAGGCAGCGCCTCCAGTGCCACTTCGCGTCGCGGTGCAACCCACAGCCGCAACACGAACCAGGCCAGTGCAACCGCGCCGACGCTGAAGAGCGTATCGGCCGGCACGCGCATCCACACCAGCAGTTCGACGATCGGCTGCTGCATGAACTCGGCCGATCGTGCGTACCAGTAGCCATGATCGAGCGCGGCGTTGAGCTGCAGGATGCCCAGCGGCAGCAGCGTGAACAGCGCCATGCCGGCCAGGCCGAAGTTGAGCGCCCAGAAACTGGTCCGCAGCACGCGCTCGTTCCACTCCACGTCCGGTTTCAGGCCGCGCAGGCAGAACAGCATCAGGCCGATGCCGAGCATGCCGTAGACACCGAACAGTGCCGTGTGACCATGCGTCGCCGTGAGGTTGAGGCCCTGCATGTAGTACAGCGACAGCGGCGGATTGATCAGGAAGCCGAACAGACCGGCGCCCACCAGGTTCCAGAACGACACCGCGATGAAGAACATGATCGGCCAGCGGTAACGCTGCATCCAGGGCGTGGCCTTGCCCATCCTGTAGCTGTGATAGGCCTCGAAACCGACGTAGGCCAGCGGCACCACTTCCAATGCCGAGAAGCTGGCACCCAGCGCGATCACCGCGGTCGGCGTGCCGGCGAAGTACAGGTGGTGCAGCGTGCCCAGCACGCCGCCGGCCATGAACACGATCGTCGCGAACAGCACCGCCACCGTCGCCGTACGCACTTGCAGCAGGCCCAGTCGCGTGAACAGGAACGACATCACCGCCACGGCGAAGACCTCGAAGAAGCCTTCCACCCAAAGGTGCACCACCCACCAGCGCCAGTACTCGACCATCGACAGCGAGGTGTGCTCGCCCCACATCAGGCCGGCGCCGTAGAACAGGCCGATGGCGACGGTCGACAGGAACAGCAGCATCACGATCGAGCGCGAATCGCCGCCGTTGCGCAGGGCCGGCCAAAGGGCGCGGCCAACCAGCGTCAGCCACAGGCCCAGGCCGATGAACAGGAACCACTGCCAGAAACGGCCCAGGTCGACGTATTCCCAACCCTGGTGGCCGAACCAGAAGTTCTGCTCCAGGCCGAGCTTCTGCATGACGGCGAGCCATTGCCCGGCGAAGGCGCCGACCACGATCACCAGCAGGCACACCCACAGCACGTTCACACCCAGGCGCTGGAATCGCGGCTCATGCCCGGAAATCGCCGGACCGATGTAAAGCCCCATGCCGAGCCAGGCCGTGGCGATCCACAGCACCGCCAGCTGCGTGTGCCAGGTTCGCGTCAGCGAATAGGGCAACACATCCGCCAGGGCGAAGCCGTAGGCCTGCTGGCCTTCGACCTGGTAATGCGCGGTGATCGCGCCGAGCAGGATCTGGGTCAGGAACAGCGCGATCACGACCCAGAAGTACTTGGCCGTGGCCTTCATCGATGCGGTGACCTTGATCGCCGCCAGCGGATCGCTCTTGGGCAGCGCCGGCGTGAACTCGTCGCCGTGGTTCACCGCGTAATGCCAACCGAGCAGGGCGATGCCGGCGATCAGGAACAGCACGCTGAACACCGTCCACACGAACGCGCTGGACGGCGGCTTGTTGCCTACCAGATCGTCGGCCGGCCAGTTGGCGGTGTAGGTGATGTTCGAGCCCGGGCGCTCGCTGACCGCCGCCCACGCGGTCCACCAGTAGAACGCGGTCAGCACGCGGCGGTGCTCGGCATCGGCGACGGTGCCGTCGCGCATCGCGTAGGCCTCGCGCAGCCCGGCGGTGGCCGGGTCGTTGCCGAACAGGCTCCGATAGTGTGCCGCGACCTTGGCGATCGCCGCGACGCGGTCGCCATCCAGGCGGATGGTTCCAGTCGATGCGTCGTAGGTGTTGGTTCGCATCATCTTCTGCAGGCGCGCGCGGTAACCGGCCTGGAGCGTGGCGTCGAGCTGCCTGTAGCTGTCGGCACCGGCTTCTTTTCGTGCCCAGCCGTCCATGACGGCTTCGGCCTCGCGGTGCAGCCAGTCGGCACTCCAGTCCGGCGCGACATAACCGCCGTGCCCCCAGATCGAGCCCAACTGCTGGCCGCCGATCGATTGCCAGACCTGGCGGCCGGTCTCGATGTCGGCTCGCGTGAAGATCGTTTCGCCGGTAGGGCCAACCACGACTTCGGGCATCGGTGGCTGTTGGCGGTGGATTTCGCTGCCGACCCAGATCAGGACGGCGAACGAAGCGATGAGCAGGATCGCCAACCCTGCCCAAAGCTTGCGGGTGGAATTCATTGATGCGGCACTCCGTGGAGGAAACGCCGGCATGTTCGGCTCGCGCGGCGTACCGGCTCCATGACCCAGATCAAGTCCGCTGCGGAAAATGGGAATCTTTCGCAGCGCCTGCCGGCTGCGTGTCGGACACGCGGGTGCGCCAGGCCCGTCGCGAGCCCGCGCTGGCTTGCGGGCGCCTCAGTGCCGCAGGACGGTCAGTGCAATCGCCTCGAGCCGCGGCAGGTCGAGTATCTCGACATCGCGCTGTTTGATCGCCACCATGCCGTCGCGCTCGAAACGGCGCAGCACGCGGCTGACCGTCTCCGGCGCCTGGCGCAGGTAGTTGGCGATTTCGGTGCGCGACATGGTCAGCTGGAAGCGGCGCGGCGAGAACCCGCGCAGGGCCAGGCGCCGCGACAGTCCGATCAGGAAGGCGGCCATGCGCTCGTCCGCGGAATGGTCGCCGGCGAACAGCGAGGCCACGCCGATGTCGCGACTCATCAGCCGGAACAGATGCTGTTGCAGATTGGGCAGCCGCGTGGCCAGCAGGGCGATGCGCGGGAACGAGAAGCGGCACAGCATCACCGTGTCCAGGGCGACGGCGTTGCAGGGGTAGCGGTCGTCGTGGATGGCGTTGAGGCCGATGACTTCACCGGGCAGGTGGAAGCCGAGCACCTGCTCGCGGCCCTCGACGTCGGTCATGTAGGTCTTGACCGTGCCGGCGCGCACGGCGGCGATCGCACCGAACGGATCGCCCTCGCGGAACACGTGCTCGCCCGCGTGCAGCGGACCGACGTGCTCGACCAGCACGTGCAGTTCCGCCAGCGCACTCTTGTCCATGCCCGACGACAGGCAGGCCTGGGAGAAGGCGCAGGTCGAGCAGAAGGTGAAGGAGTCGCCGTCGTCGGCCAGGATGCTGGCGTCGGTACGCGGAAACATGACGCCCGAACTCATGCGCAGGCTCCTGGATCACGCGCCTGGATCATAACGTCCGGATCACACGGTCCGCGAGAACTGCCCAGGGGCAGCGTCGGGCTGGCTGGGGAGGTATCGGTCGAAACACGAGGCAAGGATACGCAATAGCAGCCGGCCGCGGGAGGTGGCACGGATGCGGTCGGCGGACACCTCGACCAGCCCGTCGTGCTGCAGCGGTTGCAGGCGCTGCAGCGCCTGCGCGAAATAGTCGGCGAAATCGACGACATGGCGCCGTTCGATCGCGCCGATGTCGATTTCGCCGTGGCACATCAGCTGCTGGATGACGTCGGCCCGCACCTGGTCGTCGGCGTCCATGCGCATGCCGCGCCAGACCGGCAGGCGGCCTTCGTCGATGGCGCGCTCCCAGCTCGGCAGGTCGCGCGGGTTCTGGCTGAAGCTGGCGCCGATGTGGCTGATCGCGCTGACCCCCAGGCCGATCAGGTCGCTGTCGGCGCAGGTGGTGTAGCCCATGAAGTTGCGATGCAGGCCGCCGCGCGCCTGGGCCACGGCGAGGTCGTCCTCGGGCAGGGCGAAATGGTCCATGCCGATGTAGACATAGCCCGCTTCACCAAGACGCTCGATCGCCCGCTGCAGCAATCCGAGCTTGACTGCCGGGGAGGGCAGGTCTTCGCCGCGGATACGCTGCTGCGGGCGAAACAGGGAAGGCAGGTGCGCGTAGCTGTAGATCGCCAGGCGGTCCGGGCGCGCGGCCAGGGTGATGTCGAGGGTGCGTTCGAAACCCTCCGGCGACTGCAGCGGCAAGCCGTAGATCAGGTCCACGTTGACCGACCGCAGGCCATGCTTGCGACACGCCTCGATGATCGCCAGCGTTTCCTCCACGCTCTGGATCCGGTTGACCGCCTGTTGCACGACCGGGTCGAAATCCTGGACGCCGAGGCTGGCGCGGTTGAAGCCGGCTTCGGCGAGGATGCGGATGTCGTCGGGGGAAACGAAACGCGGATCGAGCTCGATCGAGCAGTCACGCTCGCCGCTGCGGGTGAACGAGAAGTGGCGGTGGATCACATCGACCACTTCGGCGATCTGGTCCGGCGCGAGGAAGTTCGGGGTGCCACCGCCCAGGTGCAGCTGGGCGACCTCGCGATCGCGGTCGAACAGCGTCGACATCATCCCGATCTCGCGGTACAGCCGGGTCAGGTAGGCGGCGCCGCGGGCCTTGTCGCGGGTGATGATGCGATTGCAGCCGCAATAGAAGCACGGGCTCGCGCAGAACGGCACGTGCACATAGATCGACAGCGGGCGTGGAATCGGGTCGCCATTGCTGATGGCGGCCATCTCGCGCAGCTCGCCGGCCTGGAATGCCGCGGAGAACTGCGGCGCGGTCGGGTAGGAGGTGTAGCGCGGCCCGGGCCGGTCGTAGCGGCGCAGCAGGTCGGGGTCGAAGGCGGGAGACGGCGTGGCCATGCAAAAAGGCTAGGCCGGGAGCGCGGTGACTGCCTTGATCCAGGTCAATTTCGGCCGGACTCAGGCCTGTCGTCGCTCGATCCGGTAGACCACCGTCTCCAGCGCACTGACGCCTTCCTCGATGAATCGGGGCTGCTGCGCCAGGATGTCGCGGCGTTCCAGCGTGGCCACGTTCCAGTCGCGCCCGTACAGTTCGCGCACCTCGTCCTCGCGCACGTCGAACGGCGGGCCGTCCTTCTCGTGCTGCGGGTACTCCAGCGTGATCAGCAGTCCGCGGCAGCCCGGCAGGCGCGGGTAGAGCTCGTGCACATAGCGCCGGCGCAGCGACGCGGGCAGCGCGATCAGGGCGGCACGGTCGAACACGGCCGTGCAGTCGGCAAGCACGGTCGCGTCCAGTGCGAACGCATCGCCGCAGATCAGTTCGATGCCTTCGGCAACATAGTGGGTTCCGAACGGCGACTGGCTGACTTCGGGCTCGAGGCCGCTCTCGGCGAAGAACTCCTCGACGGCGATGCGCGACAGCTCGACGCCGAGCACGCGCAATCCCTGCGACGCGAGCCAGGCCATGTCCAGGCTTTTGCCGGCCAGCGGCACGAACACGCGGCTGCCGGCAGCGACCTGCAACGAAGGCCAATGCTTGAGCAGCAGCGGCGTCGGCTTGTCCTGATGGAAGCCGATCTGCTTTTCGCGCCAGCGCTGGTGCCAGAAGTCGGGTTGCATGGCCTATTCGACCGCCAACCCTTCCACCTTCTGCCAGCCGCGCGGCAACAGGCCGCCGCGGGTCGCGCGTGCACCGACGTAGGCATCGAGATCCTTGAACGACAGCGACATCGTCCGTGCCCCGGACTTCACCACCAGCGTCGAACCCGGTACCACCACCGCCACCGCGATCACGCGCTCGGTGCCGAGCTTGGCCTTGGGGATGTCGATCAGCTTGTTGCCCTTGCCCTTGTCGAGCTCGGGCAGTTCGCCGACCGGGAAGGTCAGCAGGTGGCCGACGTTGGTCACCACCGCGATCCGGCCCTGGTCGACATCGCCGACCAGCGCGGGCTGGACGACCTTGGCGCCCGGCGTCAGCGACAGCATTGCCTTGCCGGCCTTGTTGCGGCCGGTCAGGTTTTCGAAGCGGGTGACGAAGCCGTAGCCATGGCTCGAGGCGAGCACGAAGCGCTGGTCGTTGTCGCCGCTGGCCAGCGCCTGGAACGACGCGCCCGGTGCCGGCGAGAAGCGGCCGGTAAGCGGTTCGCCATTGCCACGTGCGGATGGAAGCGAATGCACCACGGTCGAATACGCGCGACCGGTCGAATCCAGGAACGCCACCTGTTGCGTGCTGCGGCTCTTCGTCGCCGCCAGCAGTTCGTCGCCGTCGCGGTAGCTCAGCCCAGCCGCGTCGATGTCGTGGCCCTTGGCTGCGCGCACCCAACCCTTTTCGCTGAGCACGACGGTCATCGGCTCGCTGGCCACCAGTTCGGTTTCCGACAACGCCTGCGCGGCGCCGCGTGCGACCAGCGGCGAACGGCGGGCGTCGCCGAACTTCTTGGCGTCGGCGATCAGCTCGTCCTTGACCAGCTTCTTGAGCTTGGCCTTGCTGTCGAGCGTGGCGATGATGCGCTCGCGCTCGGCTTCCAGTTCGGCTTCCTCGCCGCGGATCTTCATCTCTTCCAGGCGCGCCAGCTGGCGCAGCTTGGTTTCCAGGATGTAGTCGGTCTGCTCGTCGCTGAGCTTGAAGCGCGCCATCAGCACCGGACGCGGTTCGTCCTCGCTGCGGATGATGCGGATCACTTCGTCGAGGTTGAGGAAGGCGATCAACAAACCTTCCAACAGGTGCAGTCGACGCTCGACCTTGTCGAGGCGGTGCTTGAGGCGGCGCGTGACGGTGTCGGTGCGGAACGACAGCCACTCGCTCAGGAACGCCTTGAGGCCCTTCACCTGCGGGCGGCCATCGAGGCCGATCACGTTGAAGTTGACCCGGAAGCTCTTCTCCAGGTCGGTGGTCGCGAACAGATGGCCCATCAGCTGTTCGGCATCGATTCGGTTGCTGCGCGGCACCAGCACGATGCGGGTCGGGTTGGCGTGGTCGGACTCGTCGCGGATGTCCTCCAGCCACGGCAGCTTCTTGGCGCGCATCTGCGTGGCGATCTGCTCGATCACCTTGCCGGGAGAGGCCTGGTACGGCAGCGCGGTGATCACCAGGTTGTTGCCGTCTTTCACGTACACGCCGCGGGCGCGCACGCTGCCCAGTCCGGTCTCGTACATGTTCAACAGGTCGGCGCGCGGGGTGATGATCTCGGCGGCAGTCGGGTAGTCCGGGCCGAGCACGTGCTCGCACAGGTCGCGCGTGGTCGCGTCGGGATCATCGAGCAGCCGAAGGCAGGCGCTGACGACCTCGTTGAGGTTGTGCGGCGGCACGTCGGTGGCCATGCCAACGGCAATGCCGGTGGTGCCGTTGAGCAGCAGGTGCGGCAGGCGCGCCGGCATCCAGGTCGGCTCTTCCAGGGTGCCGTCGAAGTTCGGCGTCCAGTCGACCGTGCCCTGGCCGAGCTCGCCCAGCAGCACTTCGGCGATGGGCGTGAGCTTGGATTCGGTGTAGCGCATCGCCGCGAACGACTTGGGATCGTCGGTCGAACCGAAGTTGCCCTGGCCCTCGACCAGCGGATAGCGGTACGAGAACGGCTGCGCCATCAGCACCATCGCCTCGTAACAGGCGCTGTCGCCGTGCGGATGGTATTTGCCGATGACGTCGCCGACGGTGCGCGCGGACTTCTTCGGCTTGGCGCCGGCATTGAGGCCCAGTTCGCTCATCGAATAGATGATGCGGCGCTGCACCGGCTTGAGGCCGTCGCCGAGGAAGGGCAGGGCGCGGTCGAGGACCACATACATCGAGTAATCGAGGTAGGCGCGCTCGGCGTACTCGCGCAGGGGGATCTGCTCGAAGCCGTGGAAGGCCGGACGGACGGTTTCGTTCATGGGGATGGCGATACGAACCTGGAATGAGTCGTTGGGCGGATTTTAACGTTGCACGTTCTAGC
The DNA here is from genome assembly GCF_057656135.1 of Lysobacter sp. Soil_N_23. Classification (NCBI taxonomy): domain Bacteria; kingdom Pseudomonadati; phylum Pseudomonadota; class Gammaproteobacteria; order Lysobacterales; family Lysobacteraceae; genus Lysobacter; species Lysobacter sp. Soil_N_23. The sequence goes on along the minus strand of NZ_JBDGKY010000008.1, from coordinate 31,050 downwards.
CGCGCACGTTGGCGCGGCTGTTGGCCGGGTCGCATGTTCTGCCTGCGCCGTCGCACTGCGGGCGACGCAAAGGGGCGATGCGTGCTGCGATCAGCGGGGATGCGCTTCGCCGTTGGCTTCGGGCTGGGAGCGGATCGACAGCACCTTCAGGCGGATGGTGCGGCCGCCGGGCAGCGGCCATTCGATCGCATCGCCCACGTGCAGGCCGAGCAGGGCGCTGCCGACCGGCGCCAGGATCGAGACCTTGTCCGGGCTGCCATCGGCATCGCGCGGGTAGACCAGGGTCAGCTCGTGCTCTTCGCCGTTGGTCTCGTCGAGGAAGCGCGCGGTCGTGTTCATGGTGATCACGTCGGTGGGCATCTGCCCGGGCTCGACGATCTCGGCCCGTTCCAGCTCCGCCTCCAGCGCCGAGGTGTCGATGCCCTCGGCGATCGGCAGCTCGAGCAGGGCCTCGATGCGCTCCACGTCCAGGCGCGACATCAGCAGGGGCGGGGGAGTGGGGTGGTTCATGGATGGGTCTCCAATAGCAGCGCGGGCGACGCACCGGGTGCGTCGCCCGCCAGTTAGTGATGTACGGCGACCATAGCCCCGAATCCGGGAGGCGGCAACAGGCGGCTCCCGGCCGGATTCATCGACGATCCAGCGAGTCCGGGCCCCAAGAGATCGTCGTCCCGGCGAACGCCGGGACCCAGGCTGACGGCGGCGGACGGGCCTCCTGATTTTCCGTCCGGCGCCCAAGCCGTTCACTTCGCCGGCTTCGTCGCTGGATCCCGGCGTTCGCCGGGATGACGATCAGCGCGACGGGCCACGTCCGTCGAGCCGCGAAACACGCAATCAGAAAAATTTGCTCACAAGCCGTTGACAAGGTGCCCGCCGCAACGCAACATACGCGGCCTCGCACGGCACAAACCGTTGCAGAGAGCCCAGGTGGCGGAATTGGTAGACGCACTAGTTTCAGGTACTAGCGGGTAAAACCGTGGAGGTTCGAGTCCTCTCCTGGGCACCACTTGCAAGACGGTCGAAATGCATCGCGACCGGATCGATGACCCGCCGACAGGCGGGTTTTTCGTTTCTGCGGCACGGGCCGCACCTATGCCTTCACGCATCTCCGGCGACACCGTATTCATGGCGATGTGCGACCATGGCTGAATGAGCAAGAAACCCCCGAGTCGCGGCAAGTCCGGCCCCAAGTCCCCCTCGCGCAAGACGTCTGGCGCTCCCGCCAGGTCGGGCAAAGCCGGCGGGGCGAAGAAGCCCGCCAAACGCCCAGGCTGGCTGCCTGAACCGCCGCCGCATTTGCCTGCCCGCAGCGGAGCCAGCGGCAGTGGTCCAAGTGGCTTCCACGACCCCTACGCCGAACGCGAGGCCGCCCGTTACGCCGAGCCGATCGCCAGCCGCGAAGTGATCCTGCAGATGCTGGCCGATGGCGATGGCCCGATGCCGGCCGAGGAACTGGCCGAGCGCCTGGGCCTGGCCGCACCGGAACGATTCGACGCGCTCGGCAAGCGCCTGGGCGCGATGGTTCGCGACGGCCAGCTGCTGCGCAACCGCATGGGCGAATTCCTGCCGGCGCAGCAGCTCGCGCTGGTGCCGGGCGTGGTGATCGCAAACCCGGATGGCTTCGGTTTCCTGCGCCTGGAAGGCGGCGGTGACGACTTGTTCCTGCCGCCGATGGAGATGCGCAAGGCCATGCATGGCGATCGCGTGCTCGCCAGCGTCACCGGCGTCGATCGCCGCGGCCGCCGCGAAGGCGCGATCACGCGCGTGCTGGAGCGTCGCCTCAACCGCCTGATCGGCCGCTTCGTGCTCGAGGCCGGCATCAGCTATGTCGTGCCGGACGACCGCCGCATCCAGCGCAACGTGCAGATCCCGCCGGACGAGCGCCTGGGCGCGCAGAACGGCCAGCTGGTGGTCTGCGAGCTGCTGCAGGCGCCCGATCCGCAACGACCGCCGATCGGCCGCATCCTGGCCGTGCTCGGCGATCGCCTCACGGCCTCACTGGCGGTGCAGGCGGCGATCCACGGTCACGAGATTCCGCACGAGTTCCCGCAGGAAGTGCTGGACGAAGCCGCGGCCGTGCCGCTGACTGTCGATGCTGCCACGGCGGCGCAACGCGTCGATCTGCGCGCACTGCAGCTGGTCACCATCGACGGCGAGGACGCTAAGGACTTCGACGACGCGGTCTATTGCGAGCCCAACCGCGACGGCTTCCGCCTGATCGTTGCGATCGCCGATGTTTCCAGCTACGTGCGCCCTGGTACGCCGCTGGACGACGAAGCGCAGAAGCGCGCGACCTCTGTCTACTTCCCCGGCTTCGTCGTGCCGATGCTGCCGGAGACGCTGTCCAACGGCATCTGCTCGCTCAATCCGAAGGTCGACCGCCTGTGCTTCGTCTGCGACATGCAGGTCGACAGGAACGGTGAAGTCGGCGAGTCGAAGTTCTACGAAGCGGTGATGAACTCGCATGAGCGCCTGACCTACACCCAGGTCTGGAATGCGGTGGGCGAGGGCATCGCCGACGATGCGCGCGAGGAAGCGCTCGGCCAGATCGGCTCGCTGCTGCCCAACATCCAGCGCCTGCACCAGCTCTACCAGATCCTGTCGAAGGCGCGCGAGCGCCGCGGCGCGATCGAGTTCGAGTCCAGCGAAGTGCGTTTCGTCCTCGGCCCCAAGGGCGAGGTCGTCCAGGCCGGCATGCTGCAGCGTAACGACGCGCACAAGCTGATCGAGGAATGCATGATCGCGGCGAATGTCGAAGCGGCCAAGTACCTGCTGGCCCATCACGTGCCGGCGCCGTATCGCATCCACGAGCGCCCGCCGGAGCAGAAGTACGCCGACCTGCAGGAGTTCCTCAAGGAATTCAAGTTGCGCATGCCGCCGTGGGCGAAGGTCGAACCGCGCGACTTCACCATCCTGCTGAAGAAGGTGCGCGAGCGCGCCGATGCCGCGCTGATCGAGTCGGTGCTGCTGCGCAGCCAGTCGCTGGCGGTGTACTCGCCCGACAACGTCGGCCACTTCGGCCTGGCGCTGGAGGCGTATGCGCACTTCACTTCGCCGATCCGACGCTACCCCGATCTGCTGGTGCACCGCGCGATCAAGTTCGCGCTGACCGGCGGTCGTCCGGAAAAGTACCGCTACTCGCCCAGCGAGATGGCGGCACTGACCCTGCAGTGCTCCGAGCGCGAGCGCCGTGCCGACGAGGCCGAGCGCGAAGTCGACGAGCGCTACCGTGCCGCGTGGATGGAGCAGCACGTCGGCGGTGAGTTCGACGGCGTGATCAGTGGCGTCACCAGCTTCGGCCTGTTCGTCGAGCTCGACAACTCCAAGGTCAACGGCCTGATCCACGTGACCCAGCTGCCGCACGACTATTATCATTTCGACCCGATCCGCAAGACCCTCGCGGGCGAGCGCACCGGTCGCGAATTCCGCCTGGGCGACCGCGTCAGCATCGTGGTGATGAAGGCCAGCGTCGAGGATCGCAAGATCGACTTCCGCCTGGTCGAGGAGCGCGGCGCCAAGCCGTTGCCGCCGCGCGGGCAGCCGGCCAAGCGGGCGAAGAAACCCTACTGAACGTCACATCCTGTTTAACGTCCTGCCGGCGCGGCATCGGCCCGCCGGGCCATGAGAGAAAGCAATGAGTCAGAAGCAGTGGATTGCCGGCATCAACGCGGTCGCGGCTGCGCTCGAGCACGATGCCGAGCATGTCCGTGAGGTGCTGATCGAGGCCGGCGCCAAGAACCCGCGCATCGTCGAGATCGAAGCCAATGCGCGCCGCATGGACATCGACGTGCGCCGCGTCGCCACGCAGGCGCTCGACGGCGTCGTCGGCAACCTGCGCCACCAGGGCGTGGTCGCGCGCTATGCCGCCGCCAAGACCTGGAACGAGAACGAACTCGAAGCCCTGGTCGAAGCCGCCGAGGGCCGCGCGCTGCTGTTGATCCTCGACGGCGTGCAGGACCCGCACAACCTCGGCGCCTGCCTGCGCAGCGCCGCCGCGGCCGGCATCACCGCGGTGATCATTCCCAAGGACAAGTCGGTGCAGGTCAATGCGACCGTGCGCAAGACCTCCGCCGGTGCCGCCGACAGCGTCGCGGTGATCCCGGTGACCAATCTCGCCCGCACCATGCGCGACCTGCAGAAGCTCGGCGTCTGGCTGTATGGCCTGGCCGGCGAAGCCGACACGTCGCTGTACTCGCTCGACCTGCGCGGCAATGTCGGCCTGGTGCTGGGTGGCGAAGCCGACGGCCTGCGCCGCCTCACGCGCGAGAACTGCGATCAGTTGGTGAAGATCCCGATGCCGGGTGCCGGCAGCCTCGGCGTGGAGAGCCTCAACGTGTCGGTGGCCACGGGCGTGACGCTGTTCGAAGTCGTGCGCCAGCGCGGCGTGGCGAAGTAACCGCGCAACGCTGCGGGCGCACGCCCCGGCAGTCCCGTCATCCCACTCACCGTCATCCCGGCGAAAGCCGGGATCCAGGCCCGTAACATCGCAGTCCCCTCACCGTCATCCCGGCGTTGGCCGGGATGACGTGCCCGTAGGCGTTCGCCGGGATGACGTTCCCTGGTGTGCTACCGTTTCGCCAGCACAAGGAAGCGGGGACGACCCCGCCGCTCCATCATCGCAAGGGGACGGCCCCACCTTCGATTGGAGACGCTGTCATGCCCTGGATCATTCTCGTACTCGCCGGCCTGTTCGAAGTGGGCTGGGCGATCGGCCTGAAGTACACCGATGGCTTCAGCAAGCTGTGGCCCACGGTCGGCACGGTGGCGGCAATGGCGATCAGCCTGGGCCTGCTAGGGATCGCGATGAAGTCGCTGCCGGTCGGTACCGCTTATGCAATTTGGGTCGGCGTCGGCGCGGTCGGCACCGTGATACTGGGCATCGTGTTGTTCAACGAACCGGTGAACGCGCTGCGGATGATCAGCGTCGGCTTGATCATCGCCGGACTGGTCGGGCTGAAGCTTGCCTCGCCCTGAGGGCGCGGGGAGTTCTCAGCCGGACGCAGGCGCAGCTGGCGCCACCACCGGCAGCGGCTTCGGCCACGCATTGACGATCTTGCAGAACAGTTGCGCGGTGCGCTCGGTGTCGTACACCGCCGAGTGCGCCTCTTCGCCGTTCCAGTCGAAGCCGGCGGCCTGCACGGCGCGTGCCAGCACGGTCTGGCCGTAGGCGACGCCAGCCAGCGTCACCGTGTCGAACACGCTGAAGGGATGGAACGGGTTGCGCTTGTGCCCACTGCGCGCGACCGCGGCATTGAGGAAGTTGAGGTCGAAATGGGCGTTGTGTCCGACCAGAATCGCGCGCTGGCAGCCGTGTTTCTTCGCCGCCGCCCGCACCGGCGCGAACACGGTCTCGAGCGCGGCGCGCTCGGGCAGGGCGTTGCGGAACGGATGGTCGATGTCGATGCCGGTGATCTCCAGCGACTTCGGATCGATCTCGGTCCCGGCCGCCGGCACGACGTGGCTGCTGGTGATTTCGCCGACCACCAGCAGGCCATTGGCATCGAGGTCGATCGGCGCCACCGCGATCTCGAGCAGCGCATGCCGGTTCCAGTCGAAGCCGCCGGTCTCGACATCCACGACGACCGGCAGGAATCCGCGGAAGCGGTTCGCGAGCGTCGGGTGGGCGGGGGCGGCGGGGGTCTTGGGGGAGAAGCCAGCATCGGTCATGGGCAAAAGCCTAGCAGACGCGCATATCAGCGTTGCCCGCGCCGGGCCGGCAGCGGCAACAGGCAATGCCCCCAGGCATGACGTCAGTCCTTGCAGGAGACGCCGATCAGGCCGATGGATCTGCGCGGTGGACGCCAAGCACGACACCGCTGCCGCGCATCTGCTCCAGCAACGCGGCGCCCTGTTCGACGAACGCAGTGATGTCGCTGCTGCCGGCTTCGGCCGCCAATGCCTGCAGCTGTTCGCGTCCAGTGAGCTGCGGTGACTCGCCCAGTCGCTGCACCAGGCGGAACGCCAGCGGGCTGAGTTCGGAGAACCGCACGGTGCCGTCGTCGTCGCGACGAAGCAACAGCAGCGTGAGTGCCGCCGGAGGATGGTCGGGCTGGAATTCCGGACCGATGCGGTGCACCGGCCAGGCGTAGGCCAGAGGCCAGGCCAGGGGCGACAGTGCCGGCGCGCCGTCAAGCAGGTCGCCGGCCGGGTCGGCGCCGATGTCGTCGTCGACTTCGGCGATCTGCAACGCCAGTTCGACCCACTCGTAATGCGCCAGTTCCTGCAGGAACGGCGGGTCGTCGGCCCGGTCGACCTCCGCGCGGACTTCCAGATAGCGCAGGAACTCGCGTGCGATCTCCGGAAACAGCGGCGTGTGGCAGCGGTAGTCGCGGTAGAAATCGCGCACCAGCGTCTTCCACGCGTCCTCGCCGAGCAGCTTGCCGATGACCGGGAAGTTGCCCGACAACAGGCCTTCGATGTTGTTGAACAGCAGCTCGCGATAGATCGCCAGGCGGCGATCCTCGAAGCCTTCCGGCGCCGGGCTGGCCTGCGGGTCGCGCAGGTGCCTCGTCAGCGCGAACTGCTGCGCGCGCAGGCGATCGGGAGCCTCAGCCATGCGCACGCCTGGCGTGCCGTGGCGACACCTCGTCCATCACCTTGCGGATGGTCGCCAGTTCGCCGACCAGTTCGGCATAGGGCGGAAAGTTGAAGTCGCGCTCGAGCAGCGTCGGGCGCAGGCCATGGACCCGATAAGCCTCGCCGAGCAGGGACCACACTGCGTCCTTGACCGCGGCACCGTGGGTGTCGACCTTGAGGTCGTCGGCTTCATCAAAGTGGCCGGCCACGTGGATGTAGGCGATGCGCTCGCTCGGCAGCGCGGCCAGGAATGCGCTGGCGTCGTAGCGGTGGTTGATCGCGTTGACGTAGATGTTGTTGACGTCGAGGAGGAGGTCGCAATCGGCCTCGACCAGGACGGCATTGATGAAGTCGATCTCGCTCAGCGCCGCCTGGTCGCGGTCGGGCGGTGCCGGGGCGTAGTAGGAGACGTTCTCGACCGCGATGCGGCGGCCGACGATGTCCTGGGTCTGGCGGATGCGCGCGGCGACGTGGTGCACCGCTTCCTCGGTGAACGGAATCGGCAGCAGGTCGTAGAGGTGGCCGTCATCGCTGCAGTAGCTCAGGTGCTCGCTGTAGATCGGTACGCGATGCTGGTCGAGGAAACGGCGGACGCGATGCAGGAAGGTCTCGTCGAGCGGTGCCACGCCGCCCAGCGACAGCGACAGGCCGTGGCAGACCAGCGCATGGCGCGATGTCAGCTCCTGGAGTGCCTCGCCGAACTTGCCGCCGACACCGATCCAGTTTTCCGGCGCGCATTCGAGGAAGTCGAAGTCGCCGGGAGGCGCCGACTGCAGCGGGCCCAGAAGGGCCCGCCGCAAGCCGAGGCCGGCGGCACCAGGATCAAGCTGGCCGATGCCGTCCGCGGTCATGGCTCAGGCCATGCCACCGCACTTGCCTTCGCCGCACTTGCCTTCACCGGCCTTCTTCTTGTCCTTGTCGGCGCCGCACTTGCCTTCGCCGGTGGCCTTGGCCTCGTCGGCCGTGATGAAGCCATCGTTGTTGGCGTCGTGGGCAGCGAACTTGCTGGTGTCGCCCTTGTGGGCGGCGCCGAACTCGGCCTTGGAAACCTTGCCGTCCTTGTCGGTGTCCATCTTGTCGACGCCGCAGCTGCCTTCGGCGGCCTTGTTGTCGGACGCGGCCGCGCCGGTGCCGAGCATGTAGCCCGAAGCCAGGTCGCTCATTGCGAACGCCGAGCCCGACAGGGCAAGGCCGCCGACAATGGCGCCGAGGGCGAGGGCGATGGGCTTGTTGGTTTGCTTCGACATGTGTTCTCTCCTGCGGGTGGTGGCGGGGGATCCGCCATGGGAAACGGTCCGGTTCGAACTCGTCGCTAGCCGGTTCCGGTGCCAACAAGAGGCACCGTCAGGGCAAAACGATTCACTGGCTGAGGTACTCGCGTGCCAGTGCCCGCGCGCGATGCAGTCGAGATTTGACCGCTTCGCTTGTTAGCGTGAGGTGGTCGGCGATTTCGGCGATGGTCAGTCCTTCCAGGTCGCGCAGTAGTACCACTTCCCTGTAGTGGGCGGGCAGTGATTCCAGCGCGGCGGCGACATCGTGGCGCCATTCGGCCGGTTCCGGGGTGACCACCGGCATGATCTCGTCGGTGACTGCATCGCCGGTCAGCCAGCGCCGGCCGCGCTTGAGCCGGTTGCACTCGCGCTTGACGATGCGGAACAACCACGAGGTGAAGCATTCGAGCGTGCGCAGGTCGCAGAGTTTGCGTGAAACCGTTATCAGGCTTTCCTGTACGGCGTCCTCGACGTCGTTGATGACGCAGTGGAATTCGGCATAGCGGCGCAGGTCCTGGCGCGAACGGCACAGCACCCGCTCCAGTGCGAGGCAATCGCCCATGTGCGCCGCTTGCAGATCGCCATTGGCCATAAGTTGCTTCATGCCGCGGGATTCTCCTGTCAGAGCATGGGGCCGGGTGAAGGCCGGCGCATAAGCCATGAGTTGGGGAGAGGGCGGAATGATTCGGCGCGGAACTTCAATCCGCGCGGTTATTTAGAGTCCGTTCAGTTCCGCCGCCCCAGTCGGAGCGATTTGCTCGCTGGCCCCAAGTCGACGGAGCATGGTAGCCAGCGTCCTGGCCGGCAGCTATCCGTTCAAGCACGGGTTACGTGCGTGCAGGTGGCCGGAAAAGCCACGGCCGCGGACCTGACGACTTGCAAAAACAGCCGTAGGAGCGAGCTTGCTCGCGATTGCCCGTTACGGGGCTGATCGCGAGCAAGCTCGCTCCTACGGTGGAGCCTGGGCGATCAGACCGCGCCGGTGGTGCTGCTGTCGTCGCGCTTCTCGCGCGGCGGCAACAGTTCCTCGCCCCTGACCAGGAACCAGACGTTCTCGGCGATGTTCGTGGCGTGGTCGCCGATGCGCTCGATGTTCTTGGCCATGAACAGCAGGTGCGTGCAGGCGGTGATGCTGCGCGCGTCTTCCATCATGTAGGTCAGCAGCTCGCGGAACAGCGCGGTGTAGGCGATGTCGATCTCGGCATCGCGGGCGCGCACGCGCTGGGCCAGTTCGATGTTGTTGTCGCGGTACGCGGCCAGCACGTCGCGCACCTGCTGCACCGCCAGCGTGCCGATCGCGTGCAGTCCGCTGATGTGCGGCAGCGGCGGCGACAGGTTCAGCGCGGTGGAACGCTTGGCGACATTGGCGGCGTAGTCGCCGATGCGCTCGATGTCCGCCGCGATCCGGATCGCCGACAGGATCTCGCGAAGGTCGCGCGCCATCGGGCCGCGAAGCGCGAGCTTCATCACGTCGTGGCTGATTTCCTGCTCCAGCGCGTCGATGGCTTCGTCGTTGGCGATGATGCGTTCGGCGGCCTTGTCGTCGCGACGCTGCACGACGTCGAGTGCTGCCTCGAGTTGCGCGGCGGCCATCTCGCCCATGCGCAGGGTTTCGTTGAGCAGCCGGCGCTGCTCTTCGTCGTAGCTCTTGACGATATGGTCGTGCATTTGGGTGCTCATCTGGGTGTCCTGGCGACCCCTCTCCCGCGAGCGGGAGAGGGGCTAAGAAAATGCATCAACCGAAGCGGCCGGTGATGTAGTCCTCGGTCTGCTGCTTGCTCGGGTTGGAGAAGATCGTTTCGGTGTTGCCGTGTTCGATCAGGTCGCCCAGGTACATGAAGGCGGTGAAGTCCGACACACGCGCGGCCTGCTGCATGTTGTGGGTCACGATCGCGATCGTGTAGTCCTTCTTGAGCTCTTCGACCAGCTGCTCGATGCGGCTGGTGGAGATCGGGTCCAGTGCCGAGGTCGGCTCGTCGAGCAGCAGCACGTCCGGGCGCAGGGCCACGGCGCGGGCGATGCACAGACGCTGCTGCTGGCCGCCCGACAGGCCCAGCGCGCTCTGGCCCATCTTGTCCTTGACCTCGTCCCACAGCGCGCCCTGGCGCAGGGCATGCTCGACGCGGTCGTTCATGTCGGCCCTGGACAGCTTCTCGTGGTGGCGGATGCCGTAGGCGACGTTCTCGAAGATCGTCATCGGGAACGGCACCGGCTTCTGGAACACCATGCCGACCTTGCTGCGCAGCCGGTTCATCGGGTAGCGCGGGTCGAGGATGTTGTCGCCATCGAGCAGCACCTCGCCCTTGGCTTCCAGCTTGGGGTACAGCGCATAGATGCGGTTGAAGATGCGCAGCAGGGTCGACTTGCCGCAGCCCGAGGGCCCGATCAGCGCGGTGACACGCTTCTCCGGGATCTCCAGGTTGATTTCCTTCAGCGCATGGAACTTGTCGTAGTAGAAGTTCAGTCCGCGCGCGGCGAGCTTCACCGGTGCCGCTGCGGCGCTGGCGCGCTCGGGCGTGGCGACCGTAAGGCGGGAGTCGTTCATGGCCGGAGTCCGGGCGATTCGGGAGGGCGTGAGGTCAGTCATGGCTGATCTTGTTTCGAAGCACGATGGCGCGGGCCACCAGGCTGATGAGGAGGACGAACACCGTGAGGACCAGCGCGCCAGCCCACGCCAGCACCTGCCACGATTCGTAGGGACTGCCGGCGAACTGGTTCATCACCACCGGCACGCTGGCCATCGGTTGGAGGACATTGGTGCTCCAGTACTGGTTGCCGAAGGCGGTGAACAGCAGCGGCGCGGTCTCACCCGAGATTCGCGCCAGTGCCAGCAGCACGCCGGTGACGATGCCGGCCGAGGCGCTGCGGTACAGCACCTGGACGATCACTTTCCATTGCGGAACTCCCAGCGAGAGGGCGGCTTCGCGCATCTGCGCCGGCACCAGCCGCAGCATTTCGTCGGTGGTGCGTACCACCACCGGCAGCACGATGAAGGCCAGCGAGATCGCGCCGGCGAGCGCCGAGAAGTTGCCGCCGGACTGCATCACCACCAGGGTGTAGACGAACAGGCCGAGCACGATGGAGGGCGCCGACAGCAGGATGTCGTTGACGAAGCGGACCACGGTGCCGATCTTGCGTGCGTTGCCGTACTCGGCCAGCCAGGTGCCGGCGGCAATGCCGAGCGGCGTGCCGATCAGGATCGCGATCGCGCACATCACCGCGCTGCCGAAGAAGGCGTTCATCAGGCCGCCTTCCTGCATCGGCGGCGGCGTGTTCTGGGTGAACAGCGCCAGGTTGACGCCGCCGATGCCCTTGGCGACCAGCGTCCACAGGATCCAGCCGAGGAAGAACAGACCGAACACGGCCGCCGCGCAGGCCAGCACGATGGACACGGCATTGACGATGCGACGCTTGCGGTAGAGGCCATCGGCGACGCGGTGGTCGGTGGCCTTCAGTGCCTTGGCGGTGGTGGCCATCAGTTGCCCTCCTTGCGCGACAGCTGCATCAGCATCAGGCGGGCAACGGCCAGCACGACGAAGGTGACGATGAACAGCACGAAGCCGAGCAGCAGCAGTGCGGAACGGTAGGTTTCGGTGGCTTCGCCGAAGTCGTTGGCGATCAGCGCGGCAATGGTGGTGCCCGGCTCGAGCAGGGAGGCCGAGAAGTTGACGCTGTTGCCGATGACGAAGGCGACGGCCATGGTCTCGCCGAGCGCGCGGCCAAGGCCGAGGAAGACGCCGCCGATCACCGCCGAACGGGTGTACGGCAGGACGATGTCCCAGCTCACTTCCCACTTGGTCGAGCCCAGCGCGTAAGCCGATTCCTTCAGTCGTGTCGGCACGGTCAGGAAGACCTCGCGCATCACCGAGGAGATGAACGGGATCACCATGATCGCCAGCACGATGCCGGCGGTGAGCATGCCGATGCCCAGCGGCGGGCCCTGGAAGAACTGGCCGATCACCGGCCAGGTGCCGACGTTGTCGTTGAGCCAGGGCGTGACGTACTCGGTCATGACAGGGACCAGCACGAACAGGCCCCACATGCCGTAGATGATCGACGGGATGCCGGCGAGCAACTCGATTGCGGTGCCGATCGGGCCGCGCGCCCAGCGCGGGGCGACCTCGGTCAGGAAGAAGGCGATGCCGAAGCTGACCGGTACCGCGATCAGCATGGCGATGATCGCGGTGACGATGGTGCCGTAGATCGGCACCAGCGCACCGTACTTGTCTTCGACCGGATTCCATTCGGAGGTGATGAAGAAATCCAGTCCCGACGCGGCCAGCACGTGGCGACCGCCCCACAGCATCGACAATGCGGCGCCGGCCAGGGCGATCAGCACGAATACCACGGTGCCGGTCAGGATGTAGCGGAACAGCTTGTCGTTGCGAGCGTCGTAGTGATCGCGCGAACCGGGCACTGCCGCGGGAATGGTGGTTGCGTTCATCGGGGAGAGGCGGGGCCTTGATCGTGCGGGCGGGTCGGCAGGAAAACGCAAGCGCAACAGCTACGTCCATGGATCCCCGCCTTCGCGGGGATGACGCAAGAGCACCTTCCAGGTCCTTGGATCCCCGCCTTCGCGGGGATGACGAACTGGCAAAGCCGTGTCCGCGTTGCGGACACGGGCCAGTTCGTCACTTGAATTCCGCGGCCCAGTACGCTTCCACCTGCTGTACCAGCGCCGGCGGCAGCGGCACGTAGTCCAGCGACTGCGCCTGCGTCTGGCCGTTCTCGAAGGCCCACTTGAAGAAGGCGAGCGTGTCGGCGCTGCGCTTGGCGTCCTTGGGCTGCTTGTACATCAGGATGAAATTGGTCGCGGTGATCGGCCAGGCCTGTGCGCCACTGGCGTTGGTGATCACCAGGTTGAAGTCCTTGGCGTTGGCCCAGTCGGCACCGGCAGCGGCAGCCTGGAAGCTTTCGGCATTGGGCTGCACCCAGTTGCCGGCGGCGTTCTGCAGCGAGGTGTAGGTCATCTTGTTCTGCACGGCGTAGGCCAGTTCGACATAGCCGACCGAACCCTTGATCTGCTGCACGTACGAGGCCACGCCTTCGTTGCCCTTGCCGCCGACGCCACCAGGCCACTTCACCGTGGTGCCCTCGCCAATCCCGCTCTTCCAGGTCGGGCTGACCTTGGACAGGTAGTTGGTGAAGTTGAAGGTGGTGCCCGAACCGTCGGAGCGGTGGACGATGTTGATCTTGGTCGAGGGCAGGGTGACGCCCGGGTTGACCGCGGCGACCGCCGGGTCGTTCCAGGTGGTGACCTTGCCCTGGAAGATGTCGGCCAGCAGCGCGCCGGTCAGGCGCAGCTTGCCCGGCTCCATGCCTTCGATGTTGACCACCGGCACCACGCCGCCGATGGCGGAGGGGAACTGTCCAAGACCGGCCGCGGCCAGGTCTTCGGTCGTCAGCGGCTTGTCGGAGGACCCGAAGTCGACGGTGCCGGCCTTGATCTGGGCGATACCGCCGCCGGAGCCGATCGACTGGTAATTGACCTTGGCGCCGGTGGTCTTGTTGTAGTCGTCCGACCACTTCGAAATCAGCGGGTAGATGAACGTCGCGCCGGCGCCGGTGATCTGCGCGGCGACCTTGTCGCCAGCGGGAGCTGCGGCTGACGTGCTGGTATCGCCAGCAGGTGCCTGTGCCTCGCCGGCCGGCTTGCAGGCGGTCGCGGTCAGGGCAATGGCGAAGGCGAGGGCGAGGGCGGCAACGCGGGCCGTCGTCGTGTTCATGCGCAACTCCGTATGGGGAGGGAGATATGAATCGGGAATCCAAGGCTCTCGCCCCGGGCTGCGCCATTTGATGATCTTTTTGTTACACCCCGATGACATGGAACCGTCACATTTCTGTAGCCAAGCCGGGAGGCCCCGGAGCAGCACTGTAGGGGGGGCTCGCGAAGCGCGGGGGAGCTACGTCCATGGGTTCCCGCCTTCGCGGGAATGACGGGCATCGAGCAACGACGCTGGGTCCCCGCCTTCGCGGGGATGACGGTGTTAAGCCCCTCTCCCGCTTGCGGGAGAGGGGTTGGGGTGAGGGCCGCCGAAGACCGGGCAACGAAATACCCAAAGCGTCGTCCGCAGACGCAAGCCCAACACACAACAGCAACAGCAGGTCCCTGCGTTCGGGACGACAAGCAACGCCAACTTTCACAAAACGGAAGAGGAACCAAAAAAGCGGGCCCGAAGGCCCGCTTTTTGGATATTGCCCGAGCTGGAAGGCTCAGTAACTCATGTTCGTCGACCAGTACTGCTCGATCTGCTGCACCAGCGCGTCCGGCAGCGGCACGTAGTCGAGTGCCTTGGCCTGGGCATCGCCATTGGTGTAGACCCAGCGGAAGAATTCCTTGGCGTTCTTGGCGCCGGCGGCGTTCTTGGGCTGCTTGTACATCAGGATGAAGTTGGTGGCGGTGATCGGCCAGGAGTTCTCGCCCGGAGCGTTGGTCATGACCAGGTAGAAGTCCTTGGCGCTGGCCCAGTCAGCGCTGGCGGCGGCGGCCTGGAAGGTCTCGTCCGACGGCAGGACGAAGTTGCCGGCCGGATTCTTCAGGCGCGAATAGGCCATCTTGTTCTGCAGCGCGTAGGACAGCTCGACGTAGCCGATGCCACCGGAGATCTGCTTGACGTAGGCGGCGACGCCTTCGTTGCCCTTGCCACCGATGCCGACCGGCCACTTGACGGCGGTGCCTTCACCGACGCCGCTCTTCCACTGCGGGCTGACCTTGGACAGGTAGTTGACGAAGTTGAAGGTGGTGCCCGAACCGTCCGAACGATGCACGACGGTGATCTTCTTCGACGGCAGCTGCACGCCGCCGTTGAGGGCGACGATCGCCGGGTCATTCCACGTCTTGATCTTGCCCAGGAAGATGTTGGCGAGGGTCTCGCCGTCGAGCTTGAGCGCACCGGAGGTGACACCCGGCAGGTTGACCACCGGCACCACGCCGCCGATCACCGACGGGAACTGCGCCAGACCATGCTGGGCCAGCTCTTCGGGCTTGAGCGGAGCATCGGAGGAGCCGAAATCGACCGTCGCGGCCTTGATCTGGGCGATGCCGCCGCCGGAACCGATCGACTGGTAGTTGACGCGCTTGCCGTTGGCCTTGGCGTAGTCGGCCGACCACTTCGACATCACGGGATACACGAACGACGCGCCGGCACCGGTGACGTCGGCGGCCTGCGCGTTGGCTACGAATGCCGTCGCCAGCGCGAGGGCGGCGAGGCGGAACTGGATGGATTTGAACACAGTGGTCTCCTGGAGTGACGACAACGGGTTTGACTTTGGCCGTACCCGTACGGGGCGCATTTGATAACGGTTCGATGACAGTGCCGGGACGGCTATGTGACACCGGCGTGACAGGTGAAACAGAAACCCCCAAAAAAAATGGGCACGGCTGAGCCGCGCCCGAGGGGGAGGAAAGAGGCAGCAGATTGTCGGAAGCCGGGAAAAACAGGGGGCCCGGAAGAGCGGGCCCCCGTGATGCTTACCAGTACAGCTGGACGCGGGCTTCGAGGATGTTCGGGTTGTCGTCGACCTTGCGGTTGACCAGCACGTTGTTGTTGGCCGGGTTGTCGGCGTACGGAGCGGCCGGCGTGCGGACGAAGTAGCGCGAGCTGTCGACCATCACGTAGTTCAGCATGAACTTGAAGTTCGAGCGCCAGTACCAGTTGACGCCAACGGTCCAGGTGTCCATCTGGCCACCGAGCACGCCGTCGATGATCGAAGAGTCGGTCGGGGTGGCGCCGGCGATGGCGGTGCCGTCGTCCAGGTCGATCGTGTCGAAGCGGGCGCCAACCTGCCACATGCCCGAAGCCGGGCTGTCGGGCAGCGGGGTGGTCGGCACGCCGTCCTTGTAGCCCCAGGTCTCGCCGGTGATGTTCCACAGGCCGCTGATGTACCAGCTGTTGCTGTCGAAGTCGTTCGACTGGCGGGCGTTGCCGTTGTTGTAACGGTCGACCGTCGACTGCATGTACTCACCCTGCAGCTTGAACGGACCGGTCACCCACATCGCCTCGGCACCGATGGTCGACTGGCGGTCGGCATTGGTCAGGTTGCCGGAGTCGACGATGCGCTGGCCGGCCAGGTCGGCGTCCGGACGGGCGCGGATGCGGACCGTGTCGGTGAAGGTGTCGTAATCGATGTAGGACAGGCCGAGGTGGAAGATGTTGCCCTTCTCGTTGATCGGCGCCCAGTTGCCGCGGAAGCCGAAGCCCGGGCCGTGCGGCGTCGGAGCCGGATGCTCGGTCAGCTCACGGGTGAAGTAGCTGGCGGTGAGGCCCCAGTCGTTGGTGCCGTAGTGGTAAGCGGCGCCGAGGCGACGGGCGATGCCGAAGGTGTTGGTGACCAGCGACTTGGAGATGAAGTCGTTGTTCTTGGTCGACGACAGTTCTTCCAGGCTGTTGGGCTGCTTGAACTGACCGGCCTGGAACCAGTGGTTGGCATCGCCGCCGAGCTTGTACTTGGCGTTGACGTCCAGCCACTTGTCGGCCTTGGCGTCGTAGCCGACGACCCAGTCGATGTTGCCCGGGCCCTTGCCCTTGAGCACGAGTTCGGCGCGACGCATTTCGTTGTCGCTGTCCTTGCCGTCCGGGGCATCGCCGTTGAGGTTGGCGAAATCGTTGTCGAAGTAGTTGTAGTCGGCCTGGACCAGGCCCTCGAACGAGATCTCGGAACCACCGATGACGTCGAAAGCGATTTCGGCGTGGGCGGCAGGAGCGGCGAGGACGGCGAGCAGCGCGACGGAAAGGGTGCTGCGAGACAGTTTCATGGACGTAGCCCTTGGGGCGTTGGAAGACGCTGCGCAGGCTAGGGTGTGAAAGTTGCGTAAATATGACAGTCCTGACTTATTTCGTCGGGATGACGTTGGCATTACCGCCGCCAGCCGGCAGCCATGGCCGTGACCAGTCGTTATCGGGCCCAGCGAGGCCTGACGGTCATTCCGACAGACGGTCGGGTTCCCCGGCTGTCTTTTCCTTGAAACGACACAGATCGCGCAGGACGCAGTGCGGGCAGTCCGGTTTGCGCGCCTTGCAGACATAGCGGCCGTGCAGGATCAGCCAGTGGTGGGCGTCATGCAGGTACTGCGCCGGCACGACCTTGAGCAGGCCGTCCTCGACCGCCCGCACGGTCTTGCCCGGGGCCAGGCCGGTGCGGTTGGCGACGCGGAAGATATGGGTGTCCACGGCCATGGTCGGTTCGCCGAAGGCGGTGTTCATCACCACGTTGGCGGTCTTGCGGCCGACCCCGGGCAGGGCTTCGAGGGCAGCCCGGTCGCGCGGGACTTCGCCACCGTGGTGGTCCAGCAACTGCCGGGCCATGGCCACCACGTTGGCGGCCTTGGTATTGAACAGGCCGATGGTGGCGATGTACGGCTTGAGGCCCTCGACCCCGAGGGCGGCGATGGCCTGGGGGGTGTTCGCCACCGGGAACAGTTTGCGGGTGGCCTTGTTGACGCCGACATCGGTCGCCTGCGCCGACAGGGTCACGGCCACCAGCAGTTCGTAGGGCGTGGTGAATTCCAGCTCGGTCTTCGGGCTGGGATCGAGCGCCTTGAGGCGGGCGAACATCGTTTCGATTTCCGCGGCACGCAGGCGGCTGCTGCGACGGGTTCGTGTCGAAGCGGCTTTTTTCGCTTTGGCGACTGGCATGCGGTGGGCGGGGTCTGGTCAGGGCTTGTGACGCGCGGCGGCCTTGGCGCGCGCACGCGCCAGCGCGGCAGCGGCGGCCGAGGGCAGGGAGGTTGCAGCCGGTGTCGGTGCATCGGTGGAGAAGCCAGCAGCCGCAGGCACCGCCGCGGCTCGATGCTCGGCGCGCTCACGGGCGCGTCGCTCAAGGCGTGCGTTGCGGGCGCGGTAGCGCTCGCGTGCGGCCAGTGCCTGCATCCGTTCGCTGCGCACAGCTTGCAGGCGTGCGCGGCAGTCGCCGCTGCAGCTGGCGCACGCGAGGGGATCGACTGCAATCAGGCCGAGCGTGATTGCGCGATCGAGGTCATCCTCGGCGAGCGCAGCGGCAATCGCATGCACCGCTGTGCCTGTGCCTGCGCCATCGCGGCAACCGCAAACGCAGGCATCGTTGAAGGCGGTTGCCATCACTGACCGCTGAAGCTCGGCTTGCGCCGCTCCAGGAAAGCGGCAGTGCCTTCGCGCATGTCGGCGGTGGAGAACATCAGGCCGAACTGCGCGGTTTCGTACTCGAGGCCTTCCTCGATGCCGCATTCGCCGCCGACGTTGACGCAGTCGAGCACGCCGCGCAGCGCCAGCGGCGCGGAAGCCGCCAACTGGTCGGCGAGCTTCATCGTTTCCGTTTCCAGCTCGGCAGCGGCGACCACGCGATTGACGATGCCCAGCTCGCGCGCACGCGCTGCATCGATCGGCGCGCCGGCCAGGCAAAGCTCGAGGGTCGCGGCACGGCCGGCCAGGCGCAGCAGGCGCTGGGTGCCGCCGAAGCCGGGGATCAGCCCCAGGTTGACCTCGGGCTGGCCGACCTTGGCGTTGTCGGCGGCGATCCGCAGGTGGCAGGACATGGCCAGCTCGAGCCCGCCCCCCAGGGCGAAGCCATTGATCATGCCGATGACCGGCTTGGGCATTTTCTCGATCCGGCGCATCAGCTTCTGGCCGCGCAGGGAGAAGTCCCGACCCTGGACCGGCGTCAGGGTATTCATCTGGGAGATATCGGCGCCGGCCACGAAGGCCTTGGATCCGGCCCCGGTCAGGACGACGCAACGGACCTCCGGCTCGGCCTCGGCGGCCTCGAAGGCGGCCAGCAGGGCGTCCAGGGTCTGCGCGTTGAGCGCATTCAGCTTGTCCGGGCGGTTCACGGTGATCAGGCGTACGGGGCCACGATCGGCAATCAGGACGGGCGTTTCAGACATGTCGGTGGGGTTCGCTGAGAGGATTCTGAGGCGGATCTGGAGTCGGTTCCGGGCCGCCGATGACTTCTACGGAACTCCCGGCAAGGAGCGCTGTCAGAGCAGGGCGGCATCAGTGGCGATTAAGCCTTGGCGCCGTTATCCTAGCGCGTCCATCCGGGCCGATTCGACCGGTGCGGGCTTCACACATCAGGCTTTACACAGACGGTGCGGCCAACCCGCCCCTCGATCCATTACGGAGATTCCACCGAATGAAGTTGCGTTTGATTGCTGCCGCCGTTGCGGCCCTGGCACTGACCGCCGGCAACGCCGTCGCGCAGGACACTTCGACCGAGAAAGGCAAGCTCAGCTATGCCCTCGGCTATGACCTCGGTCGCAACGCTGTTGAAAGCGGCGAGCAGGTCGATGTGAACACCATCATCAAGGGCCTGCAGGACGGCTACGGCAAGAAGCAGCCGACCGTTCCGGTCGACCAGCTGCGCACCGCCGTGCAGAACATGCAGCAGCGCCAGCAGACCAAGGCCAAGGCCGAGTGGGACAAGGCGGCGGCGACCAACAAGACCAAGAGCGACGGCTTCATCGCCGCCAACAAGGCCAAGGCTGGCGTGAAGTCGCTTCCGAGCGGCGTGCAGTACCGCGTCATCGAGACCGGCACCGGCGCCAAGCCGACCCAGGCCAACACGGTGCAGCTGGAAGTCGCAGGTCCCTACGCATGGGGCGAGCGTCCGCAGCAGCCGCGTCCGGCGCAGGCGATCCCGGCGATCAAGGTCAGCGAGATCGAGATGGCGGCGATGCGCGAAGCACTGCTGCAGATGCCGGCCGGTTCGAAGTGGGAAGTCACCCTGCCGCCGGAGAAGGCGTACGGCGCCGACCCGCGCACCCCGTTCCCGCCGAACGTCGCCGTCCAGTTCGAAGTGAAGCTGGTCAGCGTGAAGTGACGATTTGACCCGTGGCCGCTTCGCGGCCACGGCTTTGTCAAATCGTCATCCCGGCGAAAGCCGGGATCCAGCTTTTGCTGTTGAGGCTTCTGCTCGTCATCCCGGCGAAAGCCGGGATCCAGTTTCGCGCGAAGCGCGAACGACGCAGCGACAAACGCACCACCCATTGAGCCGGCCTCCACGCCGGCTCAATGTCTTTATGGGCAACCACTGCCAAGGCAGTTGTATCCCATGCTCTCCCGCCTTACGGTTGTCAGTTGATGAATAATCTCTTCCGCGCCGTGCTCAGTCCGTGCATCGGCGTCTGCGCACTCGACGATGAAGGCCTGTGCAGCGGCTGCCATCGCACCAGTGCCGAGATCGCGCGCTGGCCGCAGATGAACGACGACGAGCGCCTGCGCATGATGGAAACCACCTTGCCCGAACGGGAGCACAGACGAGGGTGAAGCCCGTGCCAGCCGGACCGGTTCTGCCTGACTGTCCCGGCCTGATGGCCGCGCTGTATCCATTGCTGTCGCCGCCGCCAGGGCCGGGCTGGAATCTCGCCGAGCTGCACGACCTGGTTCCGGACGGAACGGTGTCGGTTCCGGCGGCAGTACTGGTCGGACTCGTTCCCCGCAGCGGCGGCACGCAGGTGCTGTTGACCCGTCGCACCGATGCACTGCGTCAGCACGCCGGGCAGGTCAGCTTTCCCGGTGGCCGCGTCGAACGCGACGACGCCGATGCCGTCGCCACGGCCTTGCGCGAAACCTGCGAGGAGATCGGCCTGGCCTCGGCGCAGATCGCACCATTGGGTTTCCTCGATCCACTGGCCACCATCACCGGCTTCCGCGTGCAGCCGGTGGTCGCGCTGCTCGACGACGACTACGTCGCCCGTCCCGACCCGAACGAAGTCGCCGACGTGTTCGAGGTGCCGCTGTCGTTCCTGCTCGATCCGGCCAACCTGGCCACGCACACGCTCGACTTCCGTGGTCGCCCGCGCGAAGTGCTGGAGTACCGCTATCCCGCGCAACGCATCTGGGGCGCGACCGCGTCGATGCTGTTGAACCTGCGGCAACGACTTGAGGCCATCGCATGAGCACGACGCAATCCTGGGGCACGTTGATCTCCGCAGCGGAGCTGGCGTCCGCGCTGGGCCGCAACGACCTGGTCGTGATCGATGCGCGTTCCAGGCTGGGTGCCCCCGCCACCGCTGAAGCGGCGTACCGGGAGGCGCACATTCCTGGGGCGCGCTACGCGCATCTCGAGCGCGACCTTTCCGCGCCGCAGGGCACTGCGCCGGCGCTGCAGATCGACGCCGGCCGCCACCCCTGGCCGCAACTCGACGACTTCCTCGCCGCACTCGGTCGCTGGGGCATCACGCCGCAGACCCAGGTCGTGGCCTACGACGCCGGTGACGGCGCCCTTGCGGCCGCACGCGTGTGGTTCCTGTTGCGGATGCTTGGCCACGAGTGCGTCGCCGTGCTCGACGGCGGCTGGGAGCACTGGCAGTCCCAGGGGCTGCCCGTCGACTCCGACGTGCCGCAGCCGACGCCGACCCGCTACGTCGGCACGTTCGACGAATCCCGGTTGCTCGATGCGGCCGCAGTGCAGGCGCACCTCGACGCAGGCGGACTGTTGCTCGATGCCAGGGCGCACGAGCGGTTCCGCGGCGACATCGAACCGATCGACCGCGTCGCCGGCCACGTGCCCGGGGCGCGCAACCGACCCTATGCACTGAGCATGCGCGATGGCCGCTTCCGACCGGCCGATGAGCTTGCCGACGAGCTGTCGGCCCTGCTTGCCGGTCGCCCGGCCAGCGACGTTGCGGTGATGTGCGGCTCTGGCGTCACCGCCTGCCACCTGCTGCTGGCGATGGAGCATGCCGGCCTGAAGGGTGCACGGTTGTTCAAGGGATCATGGAGCGGATGGATCGGCGATCCGACACGCCAAATTGAGACAGGCGAAGCGACAGGCGAATAGCCAGCTGTAACAAGAATTCGCACGCGGTAACAAGAACGTCATCAAACCTCCCGATGCTTGCGGTTTTTCGCATCGGGGGCGTGCGCGATGTCACGTATCGCACGGTTTGTGTGGGGTTTGCTGATTCTCGGGACGTGCGCGATGGCGCACGCGCAGGTGGATGCCGAGCGGGTGCGCATCCACGGTTCGCAGACGCTGGGTGCGCGACTGGTGCCGACAGTGGCCGAGGCCTGGTTGCGCGACATCGGCTATCAGGACATCCGTCGCGTGCAGGCGGCGCCGGCGACGACCGAGATCCACGCCGTCCGCGACGGCCTCCCGCTGATCGTCGAGATCGCCGGCAGCAGTACGAAGCAGGGCTACGCCGATCTGGTCGCCGGTGAAGCGCAGATTGCGATGATGACGCGGCGGCCGACCGCCGCCGAACTCGACGAGGGTTGGCAGCTCGGCGACCTCGCCTCGCACGATCAGGAATTCGTGCTGGCGCTCGACGGCGTCGCGGTCGTGGTCAATCGCGACAATCCGGTCGCGCGCCTGGACATCGCGCAGCTGCGCAGGCTGTTCTCCGGACAGGTGCGCGACTGGCGCGAGGTCGGTGGGCGTCCGGGGCCGGTGCGCCTGCAGTTGGTGAAGGGTGCGAACTCCGCGCGCGACCTCGTCGATGAGCAGGTGATGGCAGGCAGCGCCTACGGCATGAGCCGCCAGCATCCGGACGGGCCGGCGCTGCTGGACGCGGTTGCGGCCGACCCGCAGGCGATCGGCTTCATCACGCTGCGCCAGCGCTGGGGCGCCGGCGTCAAACCATTGGCCATCGCCGAAGGCGGTCGTGCCGTCGCGCCGACGCGCTTGAACGTGCTCAGCGAGGACTATCCGCTGACGCGTCGCCTGTACATGTACGGCAGCCAGATGATGGGCGCACTGAGCCGCAGCTTCGCGCTGTATGCGATGGGCCAGCACGGCCAGGACGCAGTCGCCTCGGCAGGTCACCTGGGCGTGACATTGCGGCCGGGCTACAAGCCGCCGTCGCTGTTCGGTCCGGCCGAATACAAGGCGCTGATCGGCAATGCCATGCGGCTTCCGCTCAGCCTGCGCTTCAACTTCACCGGCAACAACGACAGCGGCGTGGCCAGCAGCGTGTACGACAGCCGCTCGGTGCGCGACATCGAGCGCCTGGCTGCCTTCATGAAACTGCCCGTGAACCAGGGGCGGCAGCTGCTGGTGGTGGGCTTCGCCGATGTCGGCACCAGCACGTCGGTGGCGGCGACCATGATGATGAGCAACGACCGCGCCGACCTGGTGGCGCACGAGTTGATGGCGCTGGGGCTGCCGGTGCTGCATGCGCGTGGAATGGGCGCACAGGTGCCGTTGAAGGCGCCGGCGGATGCGCGCGCGCGCTTGCGCAACGAGCGCGTGGAGATCTGGCTGCTGTAGGTGTTGCGAGGTGAGGGTGGCGGCGCTGGCTCGCCACCTCGCCGCGTTACTTGCCCAGGCGCGCCACCAGCGCCTGCAGCGCTGCCTGCGTGGCCGGATCGCCCCAGGCATCGATGAAGCGTGGCAGCTGGATCTGTTCCGGTTGCAGCGCGGCGACCAGGTCGGCGCGGGCGATGGCGCGGGTCTGGCGCATCACCGGCTGCGGCAATGCCAGCAGCGATCCGAGCCACTGGCGTGAACGTGTGACCACCTGATCGGCGTCGACCAGCTCGTCGACAAGGCCGAGGCGCTCGGCCCGATCGGCAGCGACCATCTCGCCGGCCACGACCAGGCGCTCAGCCTGGTAGATGCCGACCACGCGCTGCATCAGGCGCAGGATGCCGACCGGCACGACCAGTCCGACCTGGGTTTCGTTGAGGCCGATGCGGAACGGCTTGGCCGGATCCTCGCTGCGCGCCATCACCCGGTAGTCGCAGCACAGTGCCAGCACACAGCCGCCGGCAGGCGCATGGCCGCCGATCGCGGCCACGATCGGCACCGGGCATTCGGCCAAGGTGCGCGCGGCGAGGAAAAACGACTCCCAGGCCGACATCAGCGCATCGCGATCGTTGCCCAGCGAGACCAGGTAGGGCACGTCGAGCCCGGCCGAGAACACCTTGGGGCTGCCGCTGAGGATGAGTCCCTGCGCGCCGCCGGCGACGGCGCTGCCGATCGCGGCGGTCAGCTGATTGCACAGCTCCGGGTTGAGCGCATTGACCGGCGCGCGCGCCAGCTGGATCTCGACGATGCCGTCGGCGGAATGGGTCTGGATCATGCGGGTGGGGTCGCTCATTGAATGGTGCTCATGGAATCAGTGTCCAATGTCGTCCCGAGCGCAGCGAGGGACCTGTTGTCTCGCCGCATAAAGCAGATCCCTCGCTACGCTCGGGACGACAGGACGAGCGTTGATCGGCGCTGCCCTAGTATCATAGACCCATGAACGCATCGCGCATCCGCCCCGGGTTGCTGGCCCTGCTCGCAGCCTTGTCCTCCTCTGCCTGCGCAGGCGAGTGCACGCCCGTCGTGCGTGATGGCTGGGTGCGCATGCCGCCGGTGGCGATGCCGATGATGGCCGGCTTCGCTCGCATCGAGAATCCGTGCGCAAGGCCGGTGACGATCGTCGCCGTCAGCAGCGTCGCCTTCGGCGATGTGTCGCTGCACGAGACCCGCGTGGTCGACGGCGTCAGCCGGATGCGCGCGCTGCCGGAGTTGCGCATCGGCGCAGGTGAGTCCGCCGTGCTCAAGCCCGGTGGCATGCACCTGATGCTGATGCAGCCGGGCGCGGCGCTCAAGCCGGGCAGCAAGGTGGCGGTCGAGTTCGCCCTGAAGGACGATGGCAAGCTGCTCGGCGAGTTCGTCGTCCGCTCTGCGGGCGACTGATCAGGGCAGAGCGTCACCGGCACCGACACTGGCGTCACGGCCGGGTGCAACACAATCCGGGCACTTCCCATGATCCGACTCCGCCCGACCACGGAGATTCGATGGACACCCGACCCGAGCAGCGTCTCCTCAAGCTTTCCATTGCAATCACTATAGTCGTCGGCGTCGTCGGTATCGCCAGCGGCCTGCTGGTCAATTCCGACGCGATCATCTTCGACGGCATGTACAGCCTGGTCGACGTGGTGCTGACCGTGGCCTCGCTGAGCGTGTCGCGACTGGTGGCCTTTGAGGGCAGTCGTCGCTTCCAGTTCGGTTACTGGCACCTGGAGCCGATGGTCGAGGCATTCGGCGGCGCCACGCTCGCGTTGTCGTGCCTCTATGCGGCCTTCACCGCGATCATCGGGCTGACCTCAGGCGGCAACGAGGTGTCGTACGGCCTGGGTGCGATCTGGGCTGGCGTGCTCTGCATCGTCGGCATGGGCATGTCGGCTTACATGCGCGGCCACGCGCGTCGGCTCGGGTCGAATCTGCTGGCGCTCGATGCCCGCGCCTGGCTCGTCAGTGGTTCACTCAGCCTGGCCCTGTTGCTGGGGTTTGGCGTCGCAGTGTCGATGAAAGGCACAAGCCATGAGGGCTGGGTGCCCTTCATCGACCCGGCGATCCTCCTGTGCATCGCGCTGGCGATGCTGGCTGTGCCGATGCGCTCGACCTGGCGCGCAATCCGTGAAGTCCTGCAGGTTGCGCCTGGCGACCTGGATCGCGAGGTCAAGCAGGTCATGGACGAAGTCGTCGCCGAGCACGGCTTCCTCGAGTACTCCAGCCACGTGGCGAAGGTGGGGCGGGGCAGGTTCGTGGAGATCCTGATCCTGGTGCCGGCCGATCACGAGATCGGGCCGATCGCGCGCGTCGACGCGATCCGCAGGGACATTGCCGCGCGCCTTGGCGCCAACGCACCGCAGTTCTGGCTGACGATCGAGTTCACCGGCGACCGATCTTGGATGTGATGCACTGGATGTGATGCACTGGATGTGATGCACTGGATGTAATGCCCCGGATGTAATGCCCCGGATGTGATCGTCGCTTGTCAACTCTGTGACGGCGAGATGATCGCGTCGTCAAATGTGAATTCAGAGTGCACAACCGCCCATCGGGAAATCACGGGCGCTTCACGTTAAGGCGCATTAAGTTGTGCCCTCGCGCCGCCGTGCCACGCGAACCCTGTGGGAGGAGAAGCATCATGCGACATGATTTCGCAGCTTCCTCGCTGGCCGTAGCAGTTGCAGCTTGTGCTGCAGTCTGCGCGCTGCCTGTGCAAGCCCAGTCAACGGCCTCGTCCGAGCAGTTGAAGGCAGAGATCTCGCAGATGCGCCAGCAGCTGCAACAGCAGCAGCAGATGATGCAGAAGATGCAACAGCGCCTGGACGAACTGGAATCGAAGGAGGCCGCGCAGGCCAAGGCCGCGCCACCGCCGGCTGCCCCAACGGCCGTGCCGGCACCGCTGATTTCCTCGGCGACGTTGCCACCTACCGAAGTGTCCCGCGTGCCGCGCCCACCGTCGGCATTGCCGGCAACGGCCGAGCCGCTTCCGGAGGGTTATGTCCAGCTCGGCGATACCGGCAACCTGATCAAGATCGACGTCGTCGCGCAGTTCGACATGATGTTCGACAACAAGTTCATGGGCGCCAAGGACCTGTTCGTGCCTTCGTCCATACCGGTGCAGGGTCAACCATTCCACGATTCCGATTCGCGTAGCAACCTGAGCGCCAGGCAGAGCGTGTTCCGCCTCGATTTCCGCCGCCAGACCGACTATGGCCTGATGAAGGTGGTCTACAAGAACAACTTCTTCGGCAGCGGCAGCGGCGACATGCCGTACAACATGCAGTACCTGTACGGCGAACTGGAAGCGAAGAACTACTCGCTGATCGCCGGCTACTACCTGTCCGCATTCACCGACATCGACGCCTTCCCGAACACCCTCGACTACGAGGGTCCGAACTCCTTCACCTTCAAGTACACGCCGCAGGTGCGCTACTCGCCGATCGTGTATCGCTCGGGCGAGGGCAAGCTGACGATCCCGATGTCGGTGGAGAAGCCCAATGCCGACATCGCCCTCATCGGCGACTTCGAGACGTATTCGCGCGTTCCGGACCTGACCCTGGGATTGCGTTGGGAAACGCCAGACTGGCATATCCAGTGGGCCAACCTGTTCCGCGACTTGGGCGTGCAGACCGCGATCGACGACCACCAGCGCAACACCAACGCCTATGCCACCCAGCTCAGCTTCGCCAGCGGCGTGTTCGACAACGACAGCGTCCAGGCCTGGGCCAGTTATGGCGAGGGCTATGCGAACTTCCTGCAGGACATTTCCGGTTTCGGACTGGATGCGGCCTTCAATTCGCAGGCCGAGCTCGAGGCCATCGAGGCACGCGGCTGGGGCCTGGGCTACACCCACGGCTGGGCGGACAACGTCAGTTCCAGTGCTTCGTACGGCTACCTGCGCATCAGTCCGGATGCGGACATGCTGATCGATCCGACCCTGCCCAAGAGCACCCGCTTCGCCTCGCTCAACCTGGCCTGGCAGTTCTCCGAACGCGCCATGCTCGGCGTCGAGTACCTGTGGGGCAAGAACACCGACCTGGCCGACAACGACGGCGAAGCGCAACGCCTGCAGGCAACGATCCGTTACGACCTCAACCCCTGAGGAGCGCGCACGCCTGCTGACCTGACGGCGCGACAGGACCCCGACATTCGCCGGACGCGGGCAGGTCGCGTCCTATCCGTGAGCCAGGAGTGCATCGTCATGCTTCAGCGCCGTGCCCAGCGTCAGAAGTTCCGCGTCCTCATCGTCCACGCGAAGATCGGCACGGACACGGCCGGCGGTCGCGCCTGCAAGATGCTGGTCGACGAATTCCACGACCGCAATGTCGAGACCGTGACCGCGACCCACGTCGAGGATGCACGCGCCACGATCATTTCCGACACATCGATCCAGGCCATGCTGATCGACTGGTCGCTGCCCGACGAGGATGGCAAGGAGCGCGGCAATTCCGCTGCCATTGACCTGATTACCACGATCCGCGCACGCAACGAGTTCGTGCCGATCTTCCTGCTGACCGAGCGCGAGAAGGCGCGGTCGCTGACGATCGAGCTGGTGCAAGCCATCGACGAACTGGTCTGGTTGCTCGAGGACGCATCCACCTTCGTCTGCGGCCGGGTGATGGCGGCGGTGGGAAAGTATGTAGGCGGCCTGTTCGGACCGCTGGTCAGTGCGCTCTACAACTTCAACCAGGTCCATGAGTATTCGTGGCACACGCCGGGTCATACCGGCGGCACCGCGTTCCTCAAGCACCCGGCCGGGCGCGCATTCCACGATTTCTACGGCGAGCACGTATTCCAGACCGACCTGTCGATCAGCGTCGGCGAACTGGGCTCGTTGCTCGACCACACCGGTCCGATCGGCGCCAGCGAGAAGTACATCTCCACCGTGTTCGGCTCCGACCGCAGCTACACGGTCACCAATGGCTCGTCGACCTCCAATCGCATCATCTTCATGGCCTGCGTCGCGCGCGACAAGGTCGTGCTGTGCGACCGCAACTGCCACAAGTCGATCGAGCACGGACTGACCATGACCGGTGGCGTGCCGCAGTACCTGGTTCCGTCGCGCAACCGCTACGGCCTGATCGGGCCGATCTACCCGGAGCGCCTGGCCAAGGCCTATCTGACCAAGGCCATCGCCTCCACGCCGATCAGCAAGGGGCTCAAGGACAAGCAGCCGGTATTCGCGGTGGTGACCAACTCGACCTATGACGGCCTGTGCTACAACGCCACGCGCGTGCTCGAGCAGCTCGGCGGCTGGGTGGATCGCGTCCACTTCGACGAGGCCTGGTACGGCTATGCGCGCTTCAACCCGCTGTATGCCGGACGCCTTGGCATGCACGGCAAGGCCGCCGACCACGACCGCAAGGGACCGACGGTCTTCACCACGCACTCGACCCACAAGCTGCTGGCGGCGTTCTCGCAGGCGTCCTACATCCACGTGCGCGATGGTCGCGATCCGATTCCGCATGCGCGATTCAACGAATCGTTCATGATGCACGGCTCGACATCGCCGTTCTATCCGATCATCGCCTCCAACGAGATCGCCGCGTCGATGATGGACGGCGCCGGCGGCCTGGCCTTGACGCGCGAGAGCATCGACGAGGCGGTCAGCTTCCGCCAGACCGTCGGCCGCATCAACGCCGGATTCGCCAAAAAGAAGGAATGGTTCTTCCGCACCTGGAACGCCGACAAGGTCAAGGTCGGCGGCAAGCGCGTCGCCTTCGAGGACGCGCCGCCGGAAGTGCTGGCCACCGATCCGTCGTGCTGGGTGCTGCATCCGGGCGATGGCTGGCACGGTTTCGACAAGCTCGAAGACGATTACTGCATGCTCGACCCGATCAAGGTGTCGGTGCTGACGCCGGGCATGGGCGATGACGGCGAGCTGGAGAAGCAGGGCTTCCCGGCCTCGCTGCTGACGGCCTACCTGGACGCGCGCGGCATCGAAGTGGAGAAGACCAGCGACTTCGCCGTGCTGTTCCTGTTCTCGATCGGCATCACCAAGGCCAAGTGGAGCACGCTGCTGGCGGCGATGCTCGACTTCAAGCGCGACTACGACATCGACCAGTCGCTGGGCCGGGTCATGCCGAACCTGGTGAAGGACTACCCGGAACGCTACGAGGGACTGGGACTGCGAGGACTGGGTGACCAGATGTTCGCCGAACTGCGCAAGGGCGGGCAGACGGCGCACTTGCAGAAGGCCTACTCGAACATGCCGGACATCAAGCTGACGCCGGCCGATGCGTATCAGGAGCTGATCCTCGGGCGTGTCGAGCGGGTGCCGTTGCCGAAGCTCGCCGGCCGCACCGTCGCCACCAGCATCGTGCCGTATCCGCCGGGAATTCCGATGGTCATGCCAGGCGAGTCCGCCGGTGCGGCCAACGGCCCGCACATCGGTTACCTGAAGTCGCTGCAGGGCTGGGACGCCGCGTTCCCGGGCTTCGGCCACGACACGCACGGCGTCGAAGTGGAAGACGGCGAGTACTACGTGCAGTGCCTGACGAAGGGCTGAGGCCATGGCGACGCATGGTGGCAGCGGCAAGATGGGGCTGCTCGGGGCCTCGTCGCTGGTGGTGGCGAACATGGTCGGCACCGGGATCTTCCTGTTGCCGGCCAGTCTGGCCTCGATCGGCAGCATCTCGATCTACGGTTGGATCGCGGCGGCGATCGGTGCCTCCGCGCTCGGTCTGGTGTTTGCCCACCTGGGCATGGTCGACCCCAAGGCCGGCGGCCCGTATGCCTATGCCCGCGATCACCTGGGGCCGTTCGCCGCGTTCCAGACCAACTTCCTGTACTGGGTGGCCAATGTCATCGGCAACATCGCCATCGCGGTTTCGGTCACCGGCTATCTGGCGGTGTTCTTCCCGCTCCTGGTCCATCCGTGGCTGGCGTGTGCGTGCACGGCGCTGGTGATCTGGACCTTCATCTGGCTCAACCTGCGCGGCGCCAACGCCGTCGGCCAGTTCACCGCGATCACCACCGTCGCCGGCATCCTGCCGATCGCGGTGATCGGATTGCTCGGCTGGTTCTGGTTCCGTCCCGAGGTGTTCATGGCCGGCTGGAATCCCGGTGCACTGCCGGCGCCTTCGGCGATCACGCATAGCGCGTCGATCGCGCTGTGGGCGTTCCTCGGCGTCGAGAGCGCGGCGGTGTCGGCCGGCGTCATCGAGAACCCGAAGCGCAACGTGCCGCTGGCCACGATCATCGGGCTGGTCGTGTCGACGCTTATCTATGTGGTGTGCTGCACGGTGATCATGGGGCTGCTCAGCAATGCCGAACTGAAGGCGTCGGGTGCGCCGTTCGCCGATGCGGCGCGGGTCATGCTCGGTCCGTGGGGGGCGATCGTCATTTCTCTGGCAGCGATCGCGAAAGCCGCCGGCGCGCTGACCGGCTGGATCCTGATCGTGGCGCAGTCGGCGCAGGCTGCGGCCGAGGATGGGATGTTCGCGCGGGTGTTCGCGGTCAAGAATGCGCGCGGCATGCCGGCGCGCAACCTGGTCATCACCGGCGTGCTGATGACTGCGCTGCTGGTGCTCACCGTCTCGCCGACGGTCGCCGACCAGTTCACCCGTATCACCAATGCCACGGTGGTGCTGATGGTGATCCCCTACGTCTATTCGGTGGTGGCGATGTGGCGCCTCAATGCCACCCTGGAGATGCCGGCGGCGCGTCGCGGCCTGCTGATCGCGGTAGGGCTGCTGGCCTGCGTGTATTGCGGCGGCGTGATCCTTGGCCAGTCGGCCGAACTGGATCGCAATGCGTTTATCGTGCTGGTGGTGAGCATCCCGTTCTATGCGCTGGTCGGGCGCAGTGCGGCGAGGGTGGCCGCGAAGATGCGCTGAGGCGGACCTCCACGTTGAGGTGCTCTCTCCCGCTTGCTTGTCGTCCCGAAGGCAGTGAGCTGTTGGTGCTTCTGCGTTTTGGGTTTGCGTCTGCGGAGGGGCGTCGTCCGCCGGGCCGGGGATTGCTCCGCCCCTTAGTCGGACATCCTGTCCGAATGCGG
>NZ_JBDGKY010000007.1:0-158052 GCF_057656135.1 Lysobacter sp. Soil_N_23 | reverse complement strand
CATGAGAACCAGCAACGGCCTTCAAGCTCCAGGCAAGAGCGTCATGCACCCGGAGTTGACGGGAAGCTCCTTACGGAATTGTTAGGCGGCGTACGCACGACCTACACGCGCCGCCTTCCAGCCAAGGTACAAGCAGAGCAAAGCGAATAGAACCGTAAGGATCATTGCGAAGTGGACCTGCCTGCAGCGCAAGGCTTCCGCGAAGAGCGAGAACTTGCCCTTGCAGTACCCGGAAGCCAGGCTGGCTGCCGAGAATATCCACAGAAAGCAGTAGAGAGACGCGAGCGCGCTGAAGATTGATCCAGCTATTAGCCAAGGACGCGATCTACGTTTCATAGCCGCCTAACTATCGATTCGAGGACAATTTGGGGCGTAATCCCGGTGCCTATCACGCCGGTGAATGATTCGCTTTCGGTGGACCACCAAAGAAATCAACCACCTGACACCGGAGTCGGTGCGTAACCCCGGTGCGTAACATTCCGGCGGATGATTCCATTCAGGAATTCCGGTCGGGACGCTATCACCGCTGCCGAGCTCCTGGCAATGCAGCCATTCTGCCAACGGTAGACGCTGTCGGCCTGGATCCCGGCGCGGGCCGGGATGGCGGCGAAGGGCCGTGATGGCTTGGGTTGGGAAAAACAGCCGGCGGCAACCCCCCGATTGCCGCCGGCTTCCCTCACCCATACCTCTTGCCGCACTTCCCCTTAGAACTTCTGCCCGAACCGGATGCCCAGCGTGCGCGGCTGGTTGGTCACGGTGTAGATCTGGCCGTTCGGGTACTCCGGTACCACGCCCGCCGCGCCGCAGACCGTCTCGGAACAGTTGGTGAAACGGTAGATGTCGGCGCGCTCGTCGAAGACGTTGTTGATGTACACGCTGAACGTCCAGTTGTTGCGGCTGATGCCGGCCGAAAGGTCGGCCACGGTGTAAGCGTCCAGGCCACCCAGGATCCCGCGCTCGAGGATGCGCAGGTCCGACGTGCGCGAGCCCACGTGCACCACGTCGCCCTGCACGAAGGCATCCATCGTGCCGACCGTGAAGTTGTAGCGGGCGATGATGTTGCCCTTGAACTCCGGCGTGACCGGCAGGCGGGTGCCGTCCGGCGCTTCCGGACCATCGACGACAACGTCGTCGCTGGTATCGTCGAACGTGCCGCCCGGGTTGATGGTGCCAGCCGGGCATACGGTGACGGAATTGCCCCCCTCGTCGGTCCAGCCGCAGAAGTTGTCGGTCAGCTTGGCGTCGTAGAACGCCACGCCGGCGCCGATCTGCAGGTTGTAGGTCGCGGCCCAGTTGATGTCCATTTCCAGGCCGTCGATGCTGGCCTGGTTGGCGTTCTTGATCTCGGTCAGACCGTTGGCACCGAGGATGGAGAACTGGAAGTCTTCCCACTCCTGGTGGAACACCGAGCCGTTGAAGGTGAAGCGGTTGTCGGCCCAGCTGGTCTTCCAGCCCATCTCGTAGTTGGTGAGGTAGTCCGAGAGGTAAGGCGGCAGCGTGCCGCGGCGGTTGATGCCGCCCGGACGGTAGCCTTCGGACCAGGTGGCGTAGACCATCTTGCTTGGCGTGATCTGCCAGGTCAGGTTGGCCTTGCCCAGGTTGCCGCTTTCCTTGACGGTCTTGTCGAACACTTCGCACGGCGCGCCGTTGAACGATGGCCAGTTGGCCGGATCCTCGCCGAACTGGGCGATGCAGACCGACTCGCCATAGGGTGCGTCGGGGAACCAGCCGTTGCTGAAGCCGAAGAAGCCCTTGAGGCTGTTCTCGGCTCGGAAGTGGCGGCCGCCGATGGTGCCGATCAGCACCTCGGGAATGAAGTCGTACGAGAACTCGCCGAAGACCGCCTCGTCCTTGTCCTCGCGCTCCTGCTTGGTCAGCCAGATCGTGTCGGGCCAGCCGGTGATCGAGTACTGCGAACCGAAGCCGTCGATCTTGTAGCGCTGCTCGATGTCGTGCTTGTGGGTCTGGTAGAACAGGCCGGCGGTGATGCGGAAGCGGTCTTCGCTGGGCGAGCTCAGGCGCAGTTCGTGGCTGTCCTTCTTGTAGCGGTCCTTGCCTTGGATGTACTGCGACGGATTGATGAGATTGTCGTTGTCGTCGTAGGCGTTGTACGACATCAGCGTGTCGTACCAGAAGCCGTAGTCGTTGTAGTCGGAGTCGACGTCGACATCGCGCTTGAGGTGGCCGTAGGCGTAGGTCAGGTCGAAGTTGCCGATCTTGCCTTCGACGGTCATGGCGGCCTGCCACCAGCGGTCGTCCGACCTCTCCTTGTAGAAGTGGCTGATCGCCAGGTCGCCGACTTCACGGTCGGTGAAGAAGGCGCCGTTGGCCACGGCCTTCTGGCCCATGATCATCGGCGTGATCGCCCAGTCGTCGGAAATGTCCCACCGCAGGGCCATGCGCGCACCGGTGGTGTCGACGTCGTTGTAGTCGTCCTCGGCGCGGCCGGTGCAGACCAGCTGGTCGGTGCTGGTGCAGTCGCGGTTGGTCAGTACGCCACCCCAGCTCGGCTTGACGTCGTCGCTGTCGTCATCCGGAGTGCCGCCGTCGCTTGCGACGCGGATCGGGAACTGGCGGTCCTGCGGCTTGTTGTCGATGTAGCCGGCGTCGTGCTGGTTCCAGCCGACCAGGCGGAACGCGGCCGAGTCGCTGAGCGGGACGTTGACGAAGCCTTCCTCGATGTGACCGATGCCGCCGTCACTGACGCTGTTGAGCTCCAGGTCGTAGCCGGCGGAGAAGCCGCTGGCGTCGGGCTTGTTGGTGATGATGCGCAGCGCACCGGCCTGGGCGCTGGCGCCGTACAGCGTGCCCTGCGGGCCGGACAGCGCCTCGACGCGGGCGACGTCGTAGATGTGCAGGTCGAGCGGGCCCTGGATCGTGGTGATGGGCTGCTCGTCGAGGTACACGCCCACGCTCGGCAGCGAGCCGGAGTGGTTGCCGTCGCCGCCGCTGGCGACGCCGCGCATGTAGATCTGCGAGAAGCCCGGGCCGAAGGTCTGGTAGGAGACGCTCGGCAGGAACTTAACGTAGTCCTCGAAATCGGTGATGTTGAGTTCGTCGAGCTTCTGCTCGCCGAGCACCTCGATGCTGATCGGCACCTTCTGCAGGTTCTCCGAGCGCTTCTGCGAGGTCACCGTGACCGTGTCGAGCACGAGTGCCTCGCGCTGCCCGGCGGTCTGCATGGGCTGGGCCGGTTGCGCCGGTGTGGCCTGCGTGGCGGCATCCTGTGCGAACGCCGGTGAGGCGAACGCCAGGCAGATGGCTGCCGTCAGCGGAAAGCGCTTGAACGGCGTGGATGAAAGCCGCGCCGGTGCAACGGGTGTACGTGATCTACTGCCGGACTTCTGCATCGTTCTTCTCTCCCCAGACGGACGAAATGGCGCGGAAACCGAACTGCCAGCTTCAAAACTCCCCGGGTGGCTCGGGGTAGGCGTCGAGCACCGGCCCGAGTGCCGCCTTGAGCGGTTCGAGCCAGGGTTCGTAATGGCGCCACTGATCGAGGCCTTCGCGGAAGATCGGCTGGCGCACCTGTTCGGAGCTGGCAGTGCGCACCGGCCGTTCGTTCTCGAAGAAGCGAAGGCACTGCGCCTCGAACGGCAGGCCGCAGGCGTCGAGCAGGCGACGGACTTCGTTCTCGGTGTCGTCGACCATGCGTTCGTAGATCACCCGGTGCACGCGACCCGGCAACACATCGTCGAAATGCGACATCAGCGCGACGTAGTCGCGGTAGAAGCGGCCGATGTCGTCGAGGCTGTAGCTGAAGCCCTGGCCGCGGGCGAAGTGCTGCTTGAAGTTGGAGAAGCAGCACGCCAGCGGATGCCGGCGTGCGTCGATGATGCGCGCGTTGGGCAGCATCAGCTGGATCAGGCCGACGTGCATGAAGTTGTTGGGCATCTTGTCGATGAACAACGGCGCGTCGGTGCGGCGGTGGATGCGGGTGCGGTCGAGGTAGCGGCGGCCGAGGGCACGCAGTTCGTCGCCGTCGAGGGTGGCCAGGACGTCGTGGTAGCGGCCTGGGCCGCTGGCGTCCGGTCCCGCGCGCGAGCGCAGTTCACGGCTGATGGAAGTGACTTCCGACAGCTCCATCGTGCCTTCGACCAGGCTGTGGCTGGACAGGATCTGCTCCAGCAACGTCGAGCCCGAACGCGGCAGGCCGACGATGAAGATCGGGTCACGGGCATCGTCGCCGCTGCCTGCACGGCGCTGGAAGAACTCACGCGTGTACAGCCGGTGGACGTGCTTGACCTTGGCCGTGGTGGCGCCGGCGTTGTAGTCGAGCTGGGCACGGCGGACGGCATTGCCGCGCGCGTAATGCCGGAAGGATGCCTCGTACTCGGCGACGTCCTCGAGCGCCTTGCCGAGCGCGAACTCCAGGTGCAGGCGGTGCTCGTCCGACAGTCGCGGCTGCGCCAGCTGCGCGCGCATCGTGTCGATGTCCTGCGCGCTGAAGCGCAGTGTCTTGAGGTTGGCCAGGCTCCACCAGGCTTCGCCCAGCGACGGTTCCAGCGCGATGCAGCGGCGGTAAGCGGCGATTGCTTCGTCCTGGCGGCCAGCGGTCTTGAGCGCGTGGCCGTAGCTCATCCACACCCGGGTCTGGCGCGGGTACGCACGCAGGATGCTGTCGTACAGGTCGATGGCCGTGGCGTAGTCGCCGATGCGGCACAGGACGGCAGCCTTGAGGTTGCGGTAACCGGAGTTGTCCGGGGCGGCGGCGAGCAGCGCATCGATCTGCGCCAGCGCCTGTTCGGACTTGTTGCCGCGGTGCAGGACCAGCGCGTAATGCTGGCGCGCGGCATGGAAGGTCGGTGCCAGTTCCAGGCAGCGCGCCAGCAGTTGCTCGGCGTCGCTGGTGCGGTCGAGGCGGGCGGCCAGTTCGGCCAGCATGCGCAGTGCGGCGACATCGGTGGGCGACTTGCCCAGGTGCGCGCGCAGCAGCGCCTCGGCCTCGGGGAGGCGGTTCTCGGCCAACGCCGCGCCGGCACGAAGCAGCGCCGGGTCGCGGCTGGAATAGCGCACGTGCTGGCTGTAGGCGGCTTCGGCGGCGGCACTGTCGCCGGTGGCCGAAAGGTGATCGCCCAGTGCCAGCCAGGCGCTGGGAAGCTCGGGCTTGAGTGCCACGGCGCGTCGCAATGCCAGCAGCGCATCGTCGCCGCGACCGTTCCGGCCCAGCGCGATGCCCAGTTCCAGGTGCGTCCGCGCCGAACCCGGCTGCGCCTGGGCGAGCGGTTCGAGCACGGCCAGTGCGCCGGCATGGTCGCCACAGGCCGAGCGCGAAGCGCCCAGCACCAGCAGCGCGGTCGGGTGACCGGGCAAATGCTGAAGGATCTCGGTGGCCTGTGCCGCGGCCAGCGCCGGTTGCTCGTCCAGAAGCCGCACGGCGTGGGCCAGTGCGATCTCGAGGGTGGCGGTGGGCTCGGGTGCGGCGCTCATGCTGGGTCTCACGCGTGACAGGACGGCGGGGGCTGGCAGTGCGGTGACGCCACCTGACTATGCCGAATCAGGCGGCAACAATCACCAATTTTTAACAGTACACACGTCGGCCGGTTCGGTGGCTGGTTCACGAAACACGCTCCAGGGCCAGGGCGACGCCCTGGCCGACGCCTACGCACATGGACAGCAGCGCCCGCCGCTGGCCGGCGGCGCTTCCAGGAGCGGCGCTTCGCAAGGGATGTTCCAGTTCGTGCATCGCGGTGAGGGCGAGCCTGGCGCCACTGGCCCCGAGCGGATGGCCGAGCGCGATCGCGCCGCCGTTCGGGTTGACCCGCGGGCTGTCGTCGGCCAGGCCGAGCGTGCGCGTGACCGCCAGTACCTGGGCGGCGAAGGCTTCGTTGATCTCGATCGTGTCGAAGTCGTCCAGGCCCAGCCCCAGCCGCGGCAACAGCCGGCCGATCGCCGGGACCGGCCCGATCCCCATCGTCCGCGGCGCCACGCCGGCGCTGGCCATGCCGAGCACCCGGGCACGCGGCGTCAGGCCGTGGCGCGCTACCGCGTCCTCGCTGGCAAGCAGCAGCGCGCAGGCGCCGTCGTTGATGCCCGAGGCATTGCCGGCGGTGATGCTGGTGCCGGCGCCGAGGGGCGGTGCCAGCGACGAAAGCTTTTCCAGCGTGGTGTCGCTGCGCGGTTGTTCATCGCTGTCGAACTTGCCCACCGCCATCAGCTCGCGCGCGAAGCGACCGTTGGCGATGGCCCGCGCCGCGCGCTGCTGGGAACGCAAGGCGAACCCATCCTGGTCGGCGCGGGCGATGCCGTGTTCGTCGGCGAGGTTCTGCGCGGTGCGCATCATCGGGTCGACGCCGTGCAGTGCCTCGAACGTCGGGTTGACGAAGCGCCAGCCCAGGGTGGTGTCCTGCAGGGTCTGTTCGCGATCAAACGCGCCGTCGGCCTTGCCCATCACGTAGGGCGCGCGCGACATGCTCTCGACGCCGCCGGCGATCGCCAGCCCGGCCTCGCCCAGGGCGATCGCACGCGCGGCCTGGCCGACGGCCTCCAGCCCCGATGCGCACAGGCGGTTGACGGTGACGCCCGGCACCGACACCGGCAATCCCGCCAGCAACAGCGCCATGCGCGCGACGTTGCGGTTGTCTTCGCCGGACTGGTTGGCGCAGCCGAGGATGACCTCGTCGATGGCCGCCGGGTCTAGACCGGCATTGCGCAGCATCAGCTGCCGGATCGGCAGGGCCGCCAGGTCGTCGGCCCGCACCATCGACAGGCCGCCGCGATAACGCCCGAACGGCGTGCGCACGCCGTCGCAGAGATAGACGGGGCGCATGCCGGTCATTGGCGGACCGTCCTCATGCAGTCACCGCCTGCAGCCGGTTCGCCGGCACGCAGCCCTCGATCGCCTGCGCGGTCTGCTCCAGTTGCGGCAGCACGTTTTCGTGCGCATGGCGCGAGGCATCGGGGTGGTAGGGCATGGACACGTTGATGGCGGTGGCGATCCTTCCCTGCGCGTTGCGCAGCGGCACCGCGATCGAGCACAGGCCCAGTTCCAGTTCCTGCTCGACGTAGGCGTAGCCCTGCATGCGCACGTCGGAGACAATCCGGCGCAGGCGGCGCAGGTCGGTCTGCGTGTGCGGCGTCAGCTTCGTCGGCTTGCACTGCGCCAGCCAGGCATCGAGCTCGGCATCGTCCAGGCCCGACAGCAGCACCCGGCCCATCGCCGCACAGAACGCCGGCAGGCGCGCGCCGACGCCCAGGCTCACGCTCATCACGCGCTGGCCGGGAACGCGCAGCACGTAGACGATCGATTGCCCGTCGAGCACCGCCATCGAACTGCTCTGGCGAACCTTGCGGGCCAGGTCTTCCATCAATGGCTGGGCCAGGTCGGTGAGGTTGAGCGAACCCAGATAGCCGAACCCCAGCTCGAGCACGCGCGGGCCGAGCATGAACTCGCGGCCGACCGCGCGGACGTATCCCAGGTGCTGCAGGGTCAGGACCAGGCGCCGGGCCGCGGCGCGCGACAGCCCGGTGCGCGTGGCGATGTCGGCCAGGGCCAGGCGGCTGCGATCGCGTCCGAAGGCCGACAGTACCGACAGCCCGCGGGCCAGCGACTGCACGTAGTCGCCGCCATCCTCGAACAGGTCCGAGCCCTCTGCTTTCCTCGGCATGCCGGGTTCCTTCACTCCATGCTGTGACGTGCTGTGGTCACTGCGATTGATCGACCTGAGGAGCGGGGCGATGCTGGCGCGGACCGGATTGACGACGAGATTAGAGCTTCCGTAGAGTGGTGCGCAATACGCACATCGGTGCGCATAGCGCACAAATCTGTTGCTGGGGAGGCAGGCAGTCGATGGAGATCGCTGAGCGCGACAGTGTCCTGCACAGCTGGTCGGTGCAGGCCGACTGGGACGCACCGACCGTGGTCGGTGGCCGCGGCGCGCGCCTGCGCCTGGCCGACGGGCGCGAAATCCTCGACATGAGCAGCCTGGCCGAGTGCAGCAACCTCGGCCACCAGCATCCGCGCCTGGTCGAGGCGATCCGCTCCCAGGCCGAGCGGCTGTGCTTCGTCACCAATGCCTGGGGCGCCACGCCGCGCGCGGAGTTGGCGCAGGCGCTGCTGGAGCGGTCCGGGTTCGAAGGCGGGCGGGTGTTCTTCACCCTCGGCGGCGCCGATGCCAACGAGCACGCGGTGCGGATCGCACGCCAGGCCGGGCGCAAGCCCGGCGGCGCGATCATCGCCCGCGAGCGCTCGTACCACGGCGCGACGCAGCTGGCGATGGCGCTGTCGGGCGACAGCCGCGCGCATGCGCTGGGCATCGATCCGCGAGCACTGGGCGTGCACCACGTGCCGCCGCCGTACGGCTATCGCTGCCCGTTCGGTGGCCGCGACGAAGTGCAATGCGGCCAACGCGCCGCCGCCGCCGTGGCCGATCGCATCGACGACCTCGGCGTCGACAGGGTCGCGGCGGTGATCATGGAGCCCGATGCCGGCACCAACGGCATCGTCGCCCCCGACAATTACTGGCCGGCGCTGCGCAAGCACACCGCCGACCGTGGCGTCTGGCTGATCGCCGACGAGGTGATGAGCGCGTTCGGCCGCTGCGGTGAATGGTTTGCCTGGCAGCGCCATGGCGAGGCCGGCCGTCCCGACCTGATGACGCTGGCCAAGGGCCTCACCGGCGCCGCGCTGCCGCTGGGCGCGGTGGTGCTCAGCGCCGATGTCGCGGCGACGCTGGAGCACGAGATGCTGTACTCCGGCCTGACCTACTGCGGCCATCCGCTGGCCTGCGCCGCCGGCGTGGCGGCGTTGCGGGCCTATGAAGAAGAAGGCCTGATCGCGCGATCACGCGCGCTGGGTGCGCAGTTGCTGGCGCAGTTGCAGCAGCTGCAGTCGCGCCATCGCGTCATCGGCGACGTGCGCGGCGGCCATGGCCTGTTCGCGGTGATCGAACTGGTTGCCGACCGCGACAGCCGAGTGCCGCTGGCGCCGTGGCCGCAGACGCCGCCGGCGCTGAAGGCACTGGTCGATTCCGCGATGGCCGAGGGTGTCTCCTTTGCGACGCGCGGGAACCTGATCGTGCTGGCGCCGCCACTGGTGGTCACCGAGGCCGAGCTGGCCGACGCGGTGGCGCTGCTCGATCGCCTGCTGGCGCAATTCTTCGTCAAATGATCCCGAGCTTCACACCTTCATCCATTCCGCGATCGTCCTGACCGCAGCGAGGCCGCCATGAGCTTCCGCCTGACCTACGCCACGATGTTCAACCCGCCCGAAGCCATGCACGAGCGCTTCGAGGCCGCGATGGCCCGGGTCAGTGCCGACCTGGGGCGGCGGCACGAACTGTTCATCAACGGCGAGGACCGCCCTGCGGCGAACCATGCGCAGCGGCGCAGCCCGATCGACAGCGCGTTGTCGCTGGGCGAGTTCGCGCTGGCCAGTGCCGGTGACGTCGACAGCGCGATGCGCGCCGCGCATGCGGCGTTCCCGGTCTGGCGCGCATTGCCGGTCGCCGAGCGCGCACGCCTGATGCGCAAGGTCGGCGACCTGATGGAGGAGCGCGTCTACGACATCGCCGCGGCGCTGACCCTGGAAGTCGGCAAGAACCGCATGGAGGCGCTGGGCGAGGCGCAGGAGACGGTCGACTTCTTCCACTACTACGCCGACGACTACGAGCGCAACGCCGGCTACGACCGGCCGCTGCCGAACGACCCGCTCGAGGGCACCGTCTCGCGCAACCGCAGCGTGATGCGGCCGCACGGCGTGTGGGTCGTGATCGCGCCGTTCAACTTCCCGTTCGCGCTGGCCGGCGGCCCGGTCGCCGCCGCGCTGGTGACCGGCAACACGGTGGTGGTGAAGGCGGCCAGCGATACGCCCTGGTCCGGCCGCCTGCTGGCCGACTGCATCCGCGATGCCGGCTTGCCGCCGGGCGTCTTCAACTACGTGTCGGGGTCGGGGCGCGAGGTTGGCGAGGCACTGGCGCAGCATTCGCTGACCGCCGGCATCACCTTCACCGGATCGGTCGGCGTGGGCATGCAGTTGCTGCGGCAGATGGCCGGCGGCGCCTGGCCGCGCCCGTGCATCGCCGAGATGGGCGGCAAGAACCCGTGCATCGTCACCGAGCATGCCGACCTCGAGCGCGCCGCCACCGGCATCGTCCGCTCGGCCTTCGGCATGGGCGGGCAGAAGTGCTCCGCGCTGTCGCGGCTGTACGTGCACGACAGCGTCGCCGACGGGCTGATCGAGCTGCTGCGCGGCAAGATCGAGGCCATCCGGATTGGTGATGCACGCAGCCGTGAGAACTGGCTGGGGCCGGTCATCAACGAAAGCGCCTACGGCAACTACGCCGGCTACCTGCAGCAGTTGCAGTCCGATGGTGCGACCGTGGTCGCCGGCGGACGCCAGCTGCGCGATGGCGACCTGGCGCGCGGCTACTACGTCGAGCCGGTGCTGGCCGAGGCCGACCTGGCGCACCCGCTGTGGAAGCAGGAGATGTTCCTGCCGATCGTGATGCTGCACCGCTACCGCGACCGCGAGCACGCGATGCGCCTGGCCAACGACACCGACATGGGACTCACCGCCGGCTTCTACGGCGGCAGTGACGAAGTGCCGTGGTTCCAGGACCGCATCGAAGCCGGCGTGACCTACGCCAACCGCCCGCAAGGCGCGACCACCGGCGCCTGGCCGGGCTACCAGCCGTTCGGCGGCTGGAAGGGCTCGGGTTCGACCGGCAAGGCGATCGCCTCGTTCTATTACCTGCAGCAGTACCTGCGCGAACAGTCGCGCACGGTCGTGGAGTAAGCGGTCGATGCGATTGATGTCGTTGCGCGAAGCACTCGCCGCCCATGTCGCCGACGGCGACTGCGTCGCACTGGAAGGTTTCACCCACCTGATTCCGTTCGCCGCCGGCCACGAGCTGATCCGCCAGGGCCGGCGCAACCTGCACCTGGTGCGGATGACGCCGGATCTGATCTACGACCAGCTGATCGGCATGGGCTGCGCGAAGCGGCTGACGTTTTCATGGGGCGGCAATCCTGGCATCGGTTCGCTGCACCGGCTGCGCGATGCGGTCGAACACGGCTGGCCGCGGCCGCTGGAACTCGATGAACACAGCCACGCCGGCATGGCCGCGGCGTTCTGCGCCGGCGCGGCACGGCTGCCGTTCGGCATGCTGCGCGGTTACCTCGACAACGACCTCGGCAAGGTCAATCCGCGTATCGGCCGCATCGAGTGCCCGTTCACCGGCGAGCGCCTGGCGGCGGTGCCAGCGATCAACCCCGACGTCACCATCCTGCACGCGCAGTGCGCCGATCGCGAGGGCAACGTCGCCATCCACGGCATCGTCGGCGCGCAGCGCGAAGCGGCGCTGGCGGCCGGTGCGCTGGTGGTCACCGTCGAGGAAATCGTCGAGCAACTGGCGCCGGCGATGAACGGCATCGTCCTGCCGCACTGGACCGTCGACGCGGTGGTGCATTGCCCGGGCGGTGCCTACCCGTCCTACGCGCACGGCCATTACTCGCGCGACAACGACTTCTATCAGCGCTGGGACGCGATCTCGCGCGACCGCGACGGCTTCACCAACTGGATGCGCGAACACGTGCTGGAAACCAACGACCACGCCGGCTTCCTCGCCAGCCTGCGGGCGGAGGCGGCATGACCGCAGCCACCCGCGATGAATGGATGACCGTGGCGGCTGCGCGCATGCTGTGGAACCGCTGCGTCTGCTTCGTCGGCATCGGCCTGCCGAGTGCGGCCTGCAACCTGGCGCGCTTCACCCATGCGCCCGACATTGTCCTGATCTACGAGTCGGGCACGATCGGCACGCGGCCGGACGTGCTGCCGCTGTCGATCGGCGACGGCGAGCTGGCGCAGACGGCGTCGTTCGTGGTGCCGCTGCCGGAAGTGTTCAGCCACTACCTGCAGGCCGGACGGGTAGACGTCGGCTTCCTCGGCGCGGCCCAGGTGGACCGCTATGGCAACCTCAACAGCACCGTGATCGGACCTTACGAAGCGCCGACCACGCGCCTGCCCGGCGCCGGTGGTGCGCCGGAGATCGCCGCGCACGCGCGCCAGACTTTCGTCATGCTCAAGGCGTCGCCGCGCAGCCTGGTCGAGCAGTTGGATTTCCGTACCTCAGCCGGCTACCTCGATGGCCACGGCGCGCGCGCCAGGACCGGCGCGACCGGCGACGGTCCACGCGCGGTGATCACCGACTTCGGCATCCTCACCCCGCACCCGCGCAGCGACGAACTGCGGCTGAGCGCGCTCTATGCCGGTGCCACCGTCGAGGAGGCACGCGCGGCGGTGGCCTGGCCGCTGCTGCTGGCCGAGACGGTGGAGACCATCGCCGCGCCGAGCGAGTCGGAGCTGGCGATCCTGCGCGCGCTGCATGCGCGCACGCGCGAGGCGCACTCAAAACCGGTGGTGCTGCCAAAGACACTGGTGGGAGGGGCTGCAGCCCCGACCTGATGTGCGGCGGGCTTCGGGGCTGAAGCCCCTCCCACAGTTCGATCTCTCCGACACTTCCACGAGTCCGCCATGCGCAACGACCACATCCGTACCGAACTGCCCGGCCCGAAGGCGCGCGCGATGATCGAGCGCGACGCGCGGGTGATCTCGCCGTCGTACCCGCGCGACTACCCGTTCGTGATGTCGCACGGACGCGG
The DNA here is from genome assembly GCF_057656135.1 of Lysobacter sp. Soil_N_23. Classification (NCBI taxonomy): domain Bacteria; kingdom Pseudomonadati; phylum Pseudomonadota; class Gammaproteobacteria; order Lysobacterales; family Lysobacteraceae; genus Lysobacter; species Lysobacter sp. Soil_N_23. The sequence goes on along the minus strand of NZ_JBDGKY010000007.1, from coordinate 145,452 downwards.
CACCCAGGTCTGGGACGTCGACGGCAACCGCTTCCTCGACCTTGCCGCCGGCATCGCCGTGTGCAGCACCGGCCACGCCCATCCGCAGGTGGTGCAAGCGGTGAAGGAGGCGGCCGACCAGTTCCTGCATATCTCCAGCGACTACTGGCACGAGCAGATGACCGCGCTCGGCGAACGCTTGGCGCGTATCGCGCCGATGAAAGGCGGGGAGGCGATGAGCTTCCTGTGCCAGTCCGGCACCGAGTCGGTCGAAGCGGCGATCAAGCTGGCGCGCTACGTCACCGGCCGCCCGCGCTTCATCGGCTTCCTCGGCGGCTTCCACGGTCGCTCGATGGGCTCGCTGGCTTTCACCTCCAGCAAGTACACCCAGCAGAAGGGCTTCTTCGCCACGATGCCGGGCGTCACCCACGTGCCGTATCCGAATCCGTACCGGCCGCTGTTCGCCGGCAGCGACCAGGGCGTGGCGGTGCTCGACTACATCCGCATGCTGTTCGAACGCAGCGTGCCGGCCGCCGAAGTCGCCGGCATCCTGGTCGAGCCGATCCAGGGCGAGGGCGGCTACGTCGTTCCGCCCGACGGCTTCCTCGCCGGGCTGCGCGAGCTGTGCGACGAGCACGGCATCCTGCTGATCTTCGACGAGGTGCAGTCGGGCATCGGCCGCAGCGGCCGCCTGTTCGCCAGCCAGCACTGGGGCGTCAAGCCCGACATCATGACCCTGGCCAAGGGCCTGGGCTCGGGCTTGCCGATCGGCGCGATGGTCGCCTCGGCCAGCCTGATGTCGCAGTGGAAGCGCGGCGCGCACGGCAACACCTACGGCGGCAATCCGCTCGCCTGCGCGGCGGCCAATGCCACCATCGACCTGATCGCCGGTGGTTTTGCCGACAACGCCGAGCAGGCCGGTGGCTACTTCACCTCCAAGCTGCGCGAGCTGATGCGCGACTACCCGTGCATCGGCGAAGTTCGCGGCCGCGGCCTGATGATCGGCATGGAGCTGGTCGAGTCCGATCCGACGCGCACGCCGGCGCGCGCTCTGTGCGATGCCGTCATCACCCGCGCGTTCCACAACGGCCTGTTACTGCTGTCGTGTGGCACCAGCACGGTGCGCTTCATGCCGCCGTTGAACGTGGACCGCGCCGAAATCGACGAGGCGATCGCGCTGCTGCGGATCAGCCTCGACGAAGCCCTGGCCGGGACGCGGGGCTGAGCCGGATGCGCGCCAGCCGTCCGCTCGTCGCCGCCGTGTTGCTGCTGGCCGTTGTTGGCGCCGCCGCGGCCGGGCGCGAGCCCGTGCTCAAGCAGGTCGACCTGCCGCACAGCTACTACTGGCGCGAGCTCTACCTGCCCCAGCTGACCACCGGCCCGTCGTCGGCGAGCTTCATGGCCGACGGCCAGTCGCTGGTGTACAGCATGGCCGGCTCGCTCTGGCGCCAGCGCATCGGCGACGGCGAAGCGGTCGAGCTCACCCACGCGCAGGCCGCTTACGACTACCAGCCCGATGTCGCCCGCGACGGACGCAGCGTCGTGTTCACCCGCTACGACGGCGCCGGCATGGAACTGTGGCGGCTGGACCTGGCGAGCGGTCGTGCGCAGGCACTTACCAGCGGCGACGCGGTCAATGTCGAGCCGCGCCTGTCGCCCGACGGCAAACGCATCGCCTGGGTGTCGACCCAGGGCACGGGGCATTTCAACCTGTTCGTCGCAGAGATCGACGGCGACGGCCTGCACAAGGCGCGACCGCTGCTGGGCGAGCGCAAGAGCGCGCTCGATCGCTATTACTACTCGGCGTACGACCATGCGATCAATCCATCGTGGTCGCCGGACGGCAAGCGGATTGTCTTCGTTGGCAACGCCGAGATCGCCTGGGGCAGCGGCGACCTGTGGTCGGTCGACGTCGACCGCCCGAAGGCGCCGACGCGGATCCTGCGCGAGGAAACCAGCTGGAGCGCGCGTCCGGAACTGGCACCCGACGGCCGCCGCCTGCTGTACGCCGGCTACCACGGGCGCCAGACCCACCAGCTGTGGCTGAGCACGATCGATGGCACGCCGCCATTGCCGCTGACCTTCGGCGAAGGCGATCGCCGCAACGCGCGCTGGTCGCCCGATGGTCGTCGCATCGCCTTCATCGGCCAGGACGCGAACGGCAATACCGCCTTGTCGGTGATGGACGTGATAGGCGGCGCGACGCAAGCCGTCGTGGCGAAGCAGCGACGCACGCTGGCGCCGACCGCTCGCCTGCACATCCAGGTCCGCGACGGTAACGGCCGTGACGTGCCCGCGCGCGTGAGCGTGCAGGGCAGTGACGCCCGCGCACAGGGCCCGGCCGATGCCTGGATGCATGCCGACGACGGCTTCGACCGCGCCGTGCAGGCAACCGAGAGCCACTACTTCCACTGCGCTTCGCCGTGCGTGCTGGACGTGCCGGCCGGCAGCACGGCGGTCACGGTGCAGCACGGCTTCGCCCACCTGCCGTGGGCGCGCAGGCTCGATCTGGCCACGGGTAGCACGACGACACTGCGCGCAGACTTGCAGGCGCACGCGCTGCCGGCCGTGTTCGGCAAGTGGCTCAGCGCCGACCTGCACGTGCACATGAACTACGGCGGGCACTACTTCAACTCGCCCGCGCACCTGGCGTTGCAGGCGCGTGCGGAGGATCTCGACGTCGTCGAGAACCTGATCGTCAACAAGGAACAGCGCATTCCCGACATCGCCAACTTCGGCGAATCGGTGGCGACCGGCCCGGTGCGCATCGCCAATGCGCAGGAGTTCCACACCAGCTTCTGGGGCCACCTGGGCCTGCTCAACCTGCAAGACCATTACCTCACTCCGGACTTCAGTGCCTACCGCCACACCGCCATGGCCAGCCCGTACCCGCACAACGGCGTGATCGCCGACCTGGCGCATGCGCAGCAGGGCGTGGTGGGCTACGTGCATCCGTTCGACACGGTGCCCGATCCGGCCAAGGATCCGGCACTGAGCCACCAGCTGCCGGCCGACGTCGCCAACGGCAAGGTCGATTACCTCGAAGTGGTCGGCTTCAGCGACCACAAGGCCACCGCCGCGGTCTGGTACCGGCTGCTGAACCTCGGCTACCGGCTCGCGGCCGGGGCTGGCACCGATGCCATGGCCAACTACGCCTCGTTGCGCGGACCAGTGGGTATGAACCGTGTGTTCCTCGAGCAGCGCGGCGGCGACGACATGCTGGCATCGCTGAAACAGGGGCACAGCTTCGTCAGCAATGGTCCGCTGCTCGGACTGCTGATGTCCGGTCGCAAGCCCGGCGACACGCTCGCGCTGTCCGCTCCGGGGGTCACGAAGTACCGGGTCGCGCTGCGCTCGCCGGTGGCCGTCGACCACCTCGAACTGGTCCACAACGGCCGCGTGATCAAGCAGTTCGAACTCGGCGGCGACCGCCGCAGCTTCGACGGCGAAGGTGACGTCGAGGTGGGGCAGGGCGGCTGGCTGCTGCTGCGCGCCTGGAACGACGGCGCCGACCCGCAGCTGCTGGACCTGTACCCGTATGCGACCACCAATCCGGTCTGGCTCGACGTCGCCGGCTCGGCGCCGCCCGCCCGCGAGGACGCCGCCTACTTCGCCGCCTGGCTCGGCCGCGTGATCGAGGCCGCCGATGCCCGCGACGACTACAACGACGCCGAAGAAAAACGTGCGACGCTCGACTACCTGCGCGCGGCGCAGGCCATCTATCAAGGCAAGGCCGGGGGGAAGTGAGCTGATGCTGATGCGACGACGCTGGACCGTGCTGTGCCTGGCCGCGACCACGCTGGCGGCACAGGCCGCAACGCCGGCACCGCCCGGCCGCTTCGGCATCGCCGATCTCGACCGGTTGGCCGATGTCGCCGAACCGGATCTGTCTGCGGACGGTGCCGCGCTCGTCTACAGCGTGACGACCGTCAACCGCGCCGAAGACCTGACCCAGACCGACCTGTGGCGCGTCGGCTATGACGGCAACGCTCGCAAGCAGCTGACGAACACGCCCAAGCACAGCGAGTCGAAGCCGCTGTGGTCGCCCGATGGCAAGTCGATCGCCTACCTGTCGGACGCGCCGCCGCCGCGCAAACCCGAGGCGGGCAAGGAAGGCGCGGGTGGCGACGACGAGGGAGAGGAAGAGGAGGAGATCAGCCAGGTCTGGCTGATGCCCGCCGCCGGTGGTGCCGCCCGCCGCGTGACCTCGTTCGCCAGCGGTGTTGACGATTACGTCTGGGCGCCCGACGGCAAGCGCGTGGCGGTGATCGTGCGTGATCCGGAACGGCCCGCGGGCACACCGGAACCGAAGAACCCGCCGCCGATCGTCACCACGCGCTACCAGTTCAAGGAAGACGGCACCGGCTACCTCGACGGTCACCGCACCCATCTGTACGTCGTCGACATCGCCACGGGCCGCTCCGAGCAGATCACTTCCGGCGACCACGACGAACTGCTCCCCGCCTGGTCGCCCGACGGCAAGCTGATCGCCTATGTCAGCAAGCGTGGCGTCGACCCCGACCGTCATCTCAACTACGACATCTACGTGGTCGAGCCCCGCGCCGGCGCGACGGAACGCCAGCTCACCACCTTCCCCGGTTCCGACCTCGACCCGTACTGGGAAACGCGCCCGTCGTGGAGTCCGGACAGTGGCCGCATCGCCTATCTGCAAAGCGGCGAGGACAAGTGGATCTACTACGTACCGTGGCAGCTGGCCGTGGTCGATGTCGCCAGCGGTCAGGCGCGCCTGGTCGCGCCGATCGACCGCTGCGGGACCAAGCCGCGCTGGTCGCCGGATGGCCGCCACCTCTACGCGCTGGTCGAGCGCAGCCGCGTCACCCGCGTGGAGAAGGTCGACGCCCACAGCGGCGCGACGATCGAGCTGACCCACGGCAACCGTTTCGATTACGACCTGGCGGTGTCGGGCAACGATCGCGTGGTCGTGCTCGGCGGCGACGACACGCATCCCTATGAAATCTCGGCGGTCGAACCGCAGGGCCTGCGCGCACTCACCGACCACAATGCCTTCCTGCGCCAGCGCACGCTGGCCGCGGTCGAGCCGATCGCCTTCAAGGTTGACGGCATCGATGTCGAGGGACTGCTGGTCAAGCCGGTCGGGTATGAGCCCGGCCGCCGCTACCCGACGATCCTGCGCATCCACGGTGGCCCGGTCTACCAGTTCAGTCATGAGTTCATGGCCGACTGGCAGGTGTACGCCGCGCAGGGCTACGCGGTGGTGGCGGTCAATCCACGTGGAAGTTCCGGCCGTGGCTTCGACTTCGCCCGCGCGATCTACGCCGACTGGGGCAATGTCGACGTCAAGGACGTGGTCGCCGGCGTCGAGCACGTGGTCGACATGGGCATCGCCGATCCGCAGCGCCTCGGCCTGGGCGGCTGGAGCTACGGCGGCATTCTCACCAATGCCGTGATTGCCCGCGACACGCGCTTCAAGGCCGCCATCAGCGGTGCCGGCGCGTCGAACATGTACGCGATGTACGGCCACGACCAGTACGTGCGCGAGTACGCGCTCGAGCTGGGCACGCCGTGGAAGGACCGCGAGCAGTACGACCGCGCCAGCTATCCGTTCCTGCACGCCGACCGCATCACCACGCCGACGATGTTCCAGTGCGCGCAGGACGACTTCAACGTGCCGTGCCTCGGCGCCGAGCAGATGTACCAGGCGCTGCGCGCGCAGAACGTGCCGACGCAACTGGTCGTCTACCCCGGGCAGAACCATCAGCTGACCGTGCCGAGCTACCTCAGCGATCGCCTGACCCGCAACCTGGCGTGGTACGACCGCTACCTGAAGGAAGCCCCATGACCTGCCCCCATTCCCGCAGGAGCGAGCTTGCTCGCGAACCACGCCGCCGCCCCCACTCCTGTAGGAGCGAGCTTGCTCGCGAACCACGCCGCCGCAAGCCTTTCGCGAGCAAGCTCGCTCCTACATTGCTTGCGTTGTTGGCGATGACCACCGCACACGCCGCCGAGCCACGCGCCCGCGACCTCGGCATCCCGTTCGAAGGCACCCCCGGCGCACTCAACGCGATCACCGACGTCGCCGGCGTCACCGTCGGCCAGGTCACCCTGATCGAGGACCTCGCCGACGGCCACAAGGTACGCACCGGTGTCACCGCGATCCTGCCGCGCGGCAAGGCCAGCCTGGAGACGCCGGTGTTCGGCGGCTGGTTCGCGCTCAACGGCAACGGCGAGATGACCGGCACCGCCTGGATCGACGAGTCCGGCCAGGTCGAAGGCCCGGTCATGCTGACCAACACCCACAGCGTCGGCGTCGTCCGCGATGCCGTAATCGCCGAGCGGATCAAGGCCGGCGGCGCCGACGCCAGCGGCTACTGGTGGTCGTTGCCGATCGTCGCCGAGACCTGGGACGGCCACCTCAACGACATCAACGGTTTCCACGTGAAGCCCGAACACGTCGCGCAGGCGCTGCGCGATGCCCGCGATGGCCCGGTCGCCGAAGGCAACGTCGGCGGCGGCACCGGCATGGTCTGCCACGAATTCAAGTGCGGCATCGGCACCGCATCACGCCGCATCAACAGCGACGGCCACGACTACACCGTCGGCGTGCTGGTGCAGGCCAACTATGGCGTGCGCGATCCGCTGCGCATCGCCGGCGTGCCGGTCGGGCAGTTCCTGCGAGACGACCGGGTCTATACCGATGCCGCGATCACCGGTGACACCGGTTCGATCGTGATAGTGGTTGCCACCGACGCGCCGCTGCTCCCGCATCAGCTCAAGCGCATCGCCAAGCGTGCCGGCATGGGCCTGGCGCGCATGGGCAGCTATGCCGGCAACGGCTCGGGCGATCTGTTCCTCGCCTTCTCCACCGCCAACGCACCCGCCTCGGGTGCCGGCGCGCTGCATCAGGCGCAGTTCCTTGGCAACGACAACGTCGACGGCGTGTTCGAAGCGACGGTGCAGGCGACCGAGGAGGCCATCGTCAACGCCATGGTCGCCGCCCGCGACATGCGCGGCGAAGGTGGCCGCTACGCCAACGCCATTCCGCATGCGCCGCTGGTGAAACTGCTCAAGCGCTACGGCCGCTACCAGGCGCCGAAGTGAATCTCACAAACCTCCCCATTGGCTGACCCGATGACCCATCTCCCGATCAAGGCGCTGGCTGCCGTACTGGCCCTCACACTCGCCGGCGCCAGCGTTGCCGCAACCCCTGCCGACGTCGTTGTGGTGCGCGCCGGCCGCCTGGTCGACGTCGATCATGGCCGTGTCCTCAGCGACCAGGCGATCCGCATCGAAGGCGAGCGCATCACCCGCGTCGAGCCGTACTCGGCCGCTACCGCCGGCGACGCCCGCGTCCTCGACTGGTCCGGCTACACGGTGCTGCCGGGCCTGATCGACCTGCACACGCACCTGGTCGGCGACATCCAGTCCGAAAATGTCGCCGCGCCGCTGATGAGCACCTCTGCGCGCGACGCCCTGGTCGGCGTGCGCAACGCCCGCGACACCCTGCGCGCCGGCTTCACCACCGTGCGCGATGTCGGCACCTACCGCGCCTTCACCGACGTCGCACTGCGCAACGCCATCAACGAGGGCATCGCCGAGGGCCCGCGCATGTTCGTGGCCGGCACCTACGTCACCGTCAGCGGCGGCGGTGGCGAAGTCACCGGGCTGGCGCCGGACGTGCAGGTTCCCGCCGACATGCGCCGCGGCGTCGCCAACTCCGAGGCGGAAATCCGCCAGCGCGTGCGCGAGCTGATCGCCGGCGGCGCCGACTTCATCAAGCTGATCGCCACCGGCGCGGTCCTCGCCAGCGGCACCGAACCGGGCGCGCCGGAGTACAGCGAGGCCGAGATCCACGCTGCCGTCGAGGAGGCCGCATTGCACGGCACCTTCGTCGTCGCCCACGCCCATGGCGCCGAAGGCATCAAGCGCGCGGTCCGCGCGGGCGTCCGCTCGATCGAGCACGGCTCCTACCTCGACGACGAAGGCATCGCGCTGATGAAGGAGCACCGCACCTGGCTGGTCGCCGATGTCTACAACGGCGACTACATCGAGGAGATCGGTCGCCGCGACGGCTGGCCGGAGGAAATCCTGCGCAAGAACAACGAAACCACGCAGACCCAGCGCGACGGCTTCGCCAAGGCGGTCAAGGCCGGCGTGCGCATCGGCTTCGGCACCGACAGCGGCGTCTACCCGCACGGGCAGAACGCGCGCCAGTTCGCCTACATGGTGCGCAACGGGCAGACGCCGATGCAGGCGATCAGCTCGGCCACGATCAGTGCCGCGAAGTCACTGGGGCGCGATGCGCAGTTCGGATCCGTGGCCGCGGGCAAGTCGGCCGACCTGATCGCCGTCCAGGGCGACCCGTTGGCGGATGTCGAGGTATTGCGCCGGGTCGAGGCGGTGATTGCCCAGGGCCGGCTGGTCTGCGCTGCCCCGGAGGACCGCTGCACGCAACCCCATTGATGTCCACGACGGTGATCGACTACATATGACCGACTACATAGTGGACAGCTGGCGACACAATTCGCAGGACGCGCACCGCAGTACCAACTGAACAGGGGTGGCAAGGCATGCAGGACCCGCGCGTCAACGAGGCTGGCACGACACAACACTGCGACACCCGGCCGGAGCGCAAGCTCGGCTTCTGGATGTGCACCGCGCTGGTGGTCGGCAACACCATCGGCATCGGCATTTTCCTTTTACCGGCATCGCTGGCGCCGTATGGCTACAGCGCGATGCTGGGCTGGGTCATCACCGTGTTCGGCTGCCTGGCGCTGGCGCGGGTGTTCGCCCGCCTTGCGCGCGACATGCCTTCGGCCGACGGCCCCTACGGTTACATCCGCGGCACGCTCGGCGAGATTCCCGCTTTCATGGCGATGTGGTCGTACTGGATCGCGACCTGGATCACCAATGCGGCTATCGCGATTGGCGTGGTCGGTTATCTCGATACCCTGTTTCCCGCGTTGCGCGAAGTGCCGGCCTCGTTGCAGGCGGTGACGCTGCTGTGGATGTTCGTGCTGGTCAACCTGCTGGGCGTGCGCGCCGGCGGGCGCGTGCAGATCGTGACCACCGTGCTGAAGCTGCTGCCGATGCTGACGGTGGCCGGACTCGGCATCTGGCTGCTGCTGACCCACCCGTCGAGCTACACCGAACACCTGCCGACCGAGCCGGTCAGCCTGGCACCGCTGATGGCGGCCTCTACCATCGCGCTGTTCGCGATGCTCGGTTTCGAATCGGCGGCAGTACCGGCCGACCGCGTGCGTGACCCCGGCCGGATCATTCCGCGCGCGACCATGGTCGGCACGATGATCACAGCCGTGATCTACCTGGTCGTCTCGTCCGTGCCGCTGTTGCTGATCCCGGCGGCCGAGCTGGCGCAATCGAAGGCGCCGTTCTCCGACCTGCTCGATCGCCTGGTCGGTGGCGGCTACGGGCGTGCGCTGTCGCTGTTCGTGGTCATCAGCGGCCTGGGCGCATTGAACGGCTGGGTGCTGCTGGTCGGCGAACTGACCCGCACCATCGCCTGCAACGGCGGCCTGCCGGCTTCGTTCGCGCGCAGCAACCGCTTCGGTGCGCCGGCGCTGGCGCTGGTCGTGACCGGCGCACTCGCCAGCGCGATGATCCTGATGAACTACAGCAAGTCGCTGGTGCAGGGCTTCACTTTCATCACCACGGTGGTGACCGCGGCCAACCTGCCGCTGTACCTGTGCTGCGCACTGGCCCTGCTGGTGCTGTGGCGCCGCGGCCAGCGGCCGGCCAACAGCGACATGCTGGTGCTCGCGGTACCGGGCCTGGCGTACGTGATCTTCGCCTTCGTCGGACTGGGCGGCGAACCGTTCGGCTGGGCCATCGTACTGGCGGCCGCAGGCCTGCCGGTTTACACCGTGCTGCGTTTGCGCAATGGTGGTGCCCGCCCGCTGGTACCGCCGGCCGCAAAGCATTGAGATTGTTCTCAAAATTCGCGATCGACCCCAAGTAACGACACACGCAAAGCACGCACGCAAAAGCACGCACGCAGGACTCACATGCTGGAACTCAAACGCACGCCTTTCCACGAGCGCACCTCGCGCCTGTGCCTGCCGCAGAACTGGCGACGCTGGGCCGGGCACATCGTGGCCGGCTCCTACGATCTTCACCTGGACCGCGAGTACTGGGCGATCCGCGACGGCGTCGCCGCGATCGACGTCTCGCCGCTGATGAAGTACATCATCACCGGCCCCGACGCCGCGCGCCTGCTGCACAAGCTGACACCGCGCGACGTGCAGAAGATGGCGGTCGGGCAGGTCGGTTACACCGGCTGGTGCGACGAGGAAGGCAAGCTGCTCGACGACGGCACGATCTCGCGCCTTGCCGAAGACACCTTCCGCCTGACCTCGGCCGAGCCGTCGCTTCGCTGGCTGTCGATGAACGCCGTTGGCATGGACGTGACGATCACCGAAGTCACCGAGCAGGTCGCCGCACTGAGCCTTCAGGGCCCGAAGTCGCGCGCGGTGCTCAACCGCTGCTGCGCCAGGACGCTCGACAAGCTCAAGTACTTCAAGGTGATGGCGAACACGCTGGCCGGCAAGCCGGTCACCATCTCGCGCACCGGTTACACCGGCGACCTTGGCTATGAGATCTGGATCGACAAGGCCGATGCGTTGCACGTCTGGGACGCGCTGATGGAAGCCGGTGGCGACTACGGCATCGTCCCGTGCGGGATCCTGGCGATGGACATGGCGCGCGTGGAAGCCGGCTTGTTCATGATCGACGTCGACTACACAGCCGCCAACCATGCCTGGATCGAAGGGCAGAAGTCGACGCCGCTGGAAATGGGCCTGGACTGGGCGGTGCAGCTCGACAAGCCCGGCTACTTCGTCGGCCGCCGCGCGCTGGAGCGCGAGAAGCGCGAAGGCTCGGCGTGGAAGCTGGTCGGCTTCGAAGTCGACTGGGAAAAGATGGAGCCGCTGTTCGCACGAGTCGGCCTGCCACCGCAGATCCCCGGCATGGCGGTGCGCGAGAGCCTGCCGATGATGCAGGGCGACAAGCAGGTGGGTTACGCGTCTACCAGCACCTGGTCGCCGGTGCTGAAGAAATACATCGCGCTGGTGCACCTGCAGCGCCCGTACTACGAGCCGGGAACCGCACTCACCATGGAAGTCACCGTCGAGCACAAGCGCCTGCAGGCGCCGGGCAAGGTGGTGAAGCTGCCGTTCTATGAGCCGGAGTGGAAGAAGAAATGAAGCCGCGCATCCGCGCGCAGCCCGTCATTCCCGCGAAGGCGGGAACCCAGTGACGTTGCTTTGCGCTGCGCCTGAAGTCGCTGGGTCCCCGCCTTCGCGGGGATGACGGCAATCTCCGAACAACTGACGAAACAGACCACATGACCCCCAACCAATACGACGCCATCGTCATCGGCGCCGGCCACAACGGCCTGATCGCCGCCGCCTACCTGGCGCGCGCGGGCAAGGAGGTGGCCGTTCTCGAACGCCGCGAAGTCGTCGGTGGCGCGGCGGTGACCGCCGAACCGTTCCCCGGCTATCGCTTCAGCCAGTTCTCCTACGTCGTCAGCCTGCTGCGCCCGGAGATCATCCGCGACCTTGAACTGCCCAGGCACGGCCTGAAGATCCTGCCGCTGCCGAGCACGGTCACGCCGATGGACAACGGCGACTACCTCGCCGCGTGGGACGACCACGACCTGACGCGCCAGGAGCTCTACCGCCATTCGCCGCGCGATGCCGAAGCCTCGGACGAATACGGCCGGGTGATGGCGCGCGCGGCCAAGGCGATCAAGCCGATCATCGGCCTGGTTCCGCCGGACCCGTCATCGCTGAGCCTGCGCGACCTCAAGGGACTGCTCAAGCTCGGCCAGTACGGCAAGAGCCTGTCGGAGAAAGAGCTCTACCAGATCGCCAAGCTGCTGACGCAGTCGGCCGCCGACCTGCTCAACGACTGGTTCGAGTTCGACCCGCTCAAGGGCACCAAGTCGGCCAGCGGCATCATCGGCACCTTCCTCGGCCCGCATTCGCCGGGCACCGCCTACGTGCTGCTGCACCACTACATGGGCGAGATCGACGGCGCCTTCCGCGCCTGGGGCTTCTGCAAGAACGGCAACGGCGGCGTCACCCAGGCGATCGCCAGTTCGGCGCGCGCACTCGGCGTGGAGATCCGCACCAATGCCGCGGTCGAGCAGGTGGTCGTGCGCGGTGGCCGTGCCTCGGGCGTCGCCCTCGCCAACGGCGACGAGCTGCGCGCCAAGGTCGTCATCTCGGCGGCCGATCCAAAGCGCAGCTTCCTGCAGTTCGTCGAAGGCAAGCACCTGCCCGACGAGTTCGTCCAGCAGATCAGGAACTTCCGCGTCCGCGGTTCCTCCGGCAAGGTCAACATCGCCTTCAGCGGACTGCCCGATTTCACCTGCCTGCCCGGCGAAGGCCCGCTGCACCGCGGCGCGGTTTCGATCAGCCCGAGCATGGAGTACATCGAGCGCGCCTTTGATGAGGCCAAGTACGGCCAGTTCGCCAAGCAGCCGTACATCGACATGATCTTCCCGTCGATGATTGACCGCGACATGGCCCCGCCGGGCCATCACGTGGCCTCGTGCTTCGTGCAGTACGCGCCGTACGACATCGAGGGCGGCTGGGACGATGCCAAGCGCGACGCGTTCGGCGAGACGGTGATCTCCACGCTCGAGCGCTACGCCCCGGACATCCGCAGCAAGATCGTCGGCAAGCAGGTGATCACGCCCAAGGACATCGAGCAGATCGCCGGCATCACCGGCGGCAACATCTTCCACGGCGAACTGCTGCTGCACCAGCTGTTCTTCCTGCGACCCGCGCCGCAGTGGGCCGACTTCCGCACGCCGCTGCCGGGCTACTACTTTGGCGCCTCCGGCGCGCACCCCGGCGGTGGCGTGATGGGTGCGGCCGGCAAGATGGCGGCGCAGGAAGTGCTGAAGGACTGGAAGTGAAGGCCGCCCACCACATCCCGTCGTCCCGGCGAAAGTCGGGACCCATCTTGATCTCGCCGTTTGCGCGAGCGTCAACGTCAAAATGGGTCCCGGCTTTCGCCGGGATGACGAATCAGAACCTGCAGAAGTGACCATGACGAACACGCGATACGACATCCTCATCGTCGGCGCCGGCCACAACGGCCTGGTCGCGGCGACCTATCTCGCCAAGGCCGGCAAGAAGGTGCTGGTACTCGAACAGCGCGACCGCGCCGGCGGGCAGCTCGCCGCCGACACCTTCGGCGACAGCGCATTCGATCCGCTCCATGCGGGCGCGCAGCTGCGCCCCGACATCGTCGCCGACCTCGGGCTGACCAGGCACGGACTGGTGTACGAGGCCGCAACCCCGTACGTGTCGCTGCAGCCGGACGGCAAGCGCCTGCACCTGTCGACCACGCCGGGCGACGCCGCCACGCTCGAATCGATCCGCCAGTTCTCCTCCGCCGACGCCGCGCGCTGGCCGGAGTTCGTCGCCTTCATGGATCGCGCCGCCGCCTTCCTCGATGCCGCCTACCGCACGCCGATGCCGCGCCTGCCGCATGTCGGCTTGGCCGAGGGCTGGCCGCTGGCGAAGCTGGCCTGGACGCTGCGCCGACTGGGCGGCCGCGACATGTTCCGGGTGATCCGGGCGATGTCGATGTCGACGGTGGAATTCACCGAAGAATGGTTCGAGTCGGAGCAGGTGAAGGCCGCGATCGCCGCGGTCGGCATCCACGGTCACACGCTCGGATCGATGTCGGCCGGCACCGGCTACACGCTGATGCACAACTGGCTCAATCGCGGTGGCCTCGCGCAGCGTCCGGTCGTAGGCGGCAACGGCAAGGTCGCCGAGGCGCTGGTGGCCGCATTCAGGGCCGCAGGTGGCGAGCTGCGCACGGGCGCCGGCGTCGAACGCATCCTGGTCGACTCGCTGCGGGTGTCGGGCGTGCGCCTGGACAACGGCGAGGAGATCGCGGCAACGACGGTGCTGTCGGCCGCCGATCCGCGCCGCACCCTGCTGGGCCTGGTCGGCGCACCGGAGCTGCCGCCGGACTTCGTCTGGCAGGTGCAGTCGATCAAGATGCGCGGCGCCGTGGCCAAGGTGCACCTGCTGACCAACGGCCAGCATGGCCTGCCGGCGGGAACGCTGGCGATCGCACCGACGTTGAAGTACCTCGAACGCGCCTTTGATGCGGCCAAGTACGGCGAGCTTTCAGCGCAGCCCTATCTGGAGGTCACCACCGCCGGCAAGGTCGTTTCCATCCATGTCCAGTCGGCGCCGTACAAGCTGCGTGGCACCGGCTGGGACGAGGCGAGGGGAACGATCGGGCGCACGGCCATCCAGATCGTTGCCGCACAGTTCCCGGCGCTGGAAGCGTCCGTGCGCGAAGTGCGCACGATCACGGCGGCCGACCTGGAGCAACAGTACGGTCTCAGCGAAGGCGACATGAACCACGGACAGCTGATCCTTGATCAGATGTTCTTCATGCGTCCGCTGCCGGGCTGGTCGAATCACGGCACGCCGGTCGATGGTCTCTACCTGTGCGGCAGTGGCTGCCACGGCGGTGGCGGCATCAGCGGCGCGGCCGGGCGCAATGCCGCGCAGGCCGTGTTGAAAGCCAAAGCAGGCGCGTAAAGTCGGAGGTGGCCGCGAAACCGCGGCCGCCTCGTTGGCACCATCATGAAGGCGACGGTATCCGTCGATGCGGCAGTGCAAGGGAAGTCACGCAGCTTCCTCGACGGCATCGTGCGGCACCGGTCAGGGCTGATCTGCCTGGTGGCGGTGATCGTCTTCCTGTCGACCTGCATCGTGCTGCAGTGGCTGCGCACCGACCTGGACTGGCGCCAGGATCCGCTCAGTGCCTACCTCAAGGGGCCCTACGGCGGCTGGCTGCGATTGGCCTATTACTCGCTGAGCATGGCGCTGATCCTGCTGGGTGCGGGCCTGTACCGCGTGTTGCAGCCACAGGCGCGCAGCGCCATACCGGCGATGTTGCTGGCCCTGGCCGGGATCGCGCTGGCGGTGACCGCGATCTCCGAGACCGATCTGCCGCTGCTGGACCATGACCAGGAAAACCAGCTGCACCGGCTCGCCGCGATGACCACCTTCCTGAGCGTGACATCGGCGATGGTGCTGCAGTCCTGGCGCTTCCACTACGACGCGATCTGGCGCGTGCACGTGGCACTGGCGTTGCCCCTGGCGGTGGCCAGCTTCATCGCACTGTGGATCTACGCCTACTGGCACGGCATGCCGGAAGGCCTGCGGCAGAAGACGTTGATCTCGATGATCCTGCTGTGGCTGGGAACTGCCGCGTGGTGGTTGCGACATGAGCAGCTCGTGAGGCTGCAGCCGGTTGGGGATACGCCGCCAACGCCGGAGTAGGGCGGCTGCACGTCATCCCGCGAAGTCCACCCCGTCATTCCCGCGAAGGCGGGAACCACCACCCCGTCATTTCCGCGAAGGCGGGAACCTCCACCTCGTCATTCCCGCGCAGGCGGGAATCCATGGACGTTGCTCTCCCCCGCCGCGACCAAAAGCCCGTCATCCCCGCGAAGGCGGGGACCCAGCGACTTTCGTGCAACATCAACGGCAAATGGATCCCGGCTTTCGCCGGGATGACGGTTAAGGGACGAGATGACGGTTAAGGGGCGAGATGATGTGGGGAAACTGATGCGCTACGGGCCTGGATCCCGGCGTACGCCGGGATGACGGTGAGGACGGTGAAGACGGTGAGGTCGGTGGGACGGTGAGACGGTGAGGTAGTGATGACGGGTCGGGGCCCTCACCCGCCCGCGCTCAGATCCTCATGCAACAACCGATGAAACAAATGCTCCCCCGCCTCGCGCCGCACCGACAGCCGCCCGGTCGAATAAGCACGCGAATGCAACCCGCGCTGCACCGACTTGCAGATCGCCATGTCCTCGTCCTGGATCTGCTGCCCGACATCGACGCTGGCGCGGTTGCGCGCATACGCCGCCTCCGACACATCGTCGAACCAGAAATCGAAGATCACCTCGGTCTGGTTGACGCCCAGCGGCAGCACGAGGTTGGTGTCCATCATGCCCTCGTACCAGTTGATCATCAGGTTCGGGTGCATCCAGTAGTACAGCGCACGATCCCCCTTGCGCACCGCGGCGTAGTCCTCCTGCGCCTTGGCCGTGGTCAGCGGACTCGACTGCAGGCAGAAGCGGCCGCCGTTCTCGATGGCGTAGTTCTTGTAGTCCAGGACGCTGTCCAGACCCTTGTGCAGGTGCGGCACGTGGTAGCCACCGTCGAGGTAGTTGTCGACGAACACCTTCCAGTTGCAGTCGAACAGGTAATGGCGGCGTTCGAAGAAGTGCAGCTTCGACAGCTGCAGCGGGCGGATCTGCCCGATCAGGTCGGCGCCGAGGAATTCCTCCAGGCTCGGCCCCTGTGCATCCAGGCGCACGAACACCCAGTTCTCCCAGACAGCCGTGGCCACCGGTGCCAGCCCGTGCTGCGACCGGTCGAAATGGCATTCGCTGTTGAAGCTCGGCGTGCCCTTGAGCGCACCCTCCAGCGTGTAGGTCCAGCCGTGGTAAGGGCAGCGCAGGTTCTGCGCACAGCCCGACGGCTCGGTCATCACCGCCGCGGCATGGTGGCGGCAGACGTTGAAGAAGCCGCGCAGCTCGCCGTCGCTGCCGCGCACGACCAGGATGGGCTCCCCGGCGATCTCGCAGGTGACGTACTGCCCGGGCTCGCGCAACTGGTCCAGGCGCCCGGCCATCTGCCACGAACGCGAGAACGTCGTGCGCTTCTCGCGCTCGCCGATGCGCTCGTCGACGTACCAGGAGGCAGGAATGGTCGAGGCCTCCGCCAGCGGCAAGGTCGGGTCGTACTGGCCCAGCAGATCTGCTACGGATGAATTCATTCGCCTCGCCCTGATGCTTCCCCACGGCAAGATTTGCCCGCGACGACGATGGTGTCAATGCGTCTGCCGCAGCCCGGAGGTGCCCGGGCCGCCCCGTAGGAGCGAGCTTGCTCGCGACCCACCGTTACCGGCGCCGGTGACGGCTGATCGCGAGCAAGCTCGCTCCTACAGGAAACAAAAAAGGCCCGGCATTGCCGGGCCTTTCTGTGGATCGAAGCGACGCCTCAGTTCACCGGCGCATAGCGCAGCGTCAGGAACCACTCGCGGCCTGGCTGGTTGTAGAACGCCACAGTCTCGTAATCGCGGTCGAACACGTTCGCCACGCGCGCCTGCAGGGTCAGGTCGCGGGTGAGGGCGTACTCGGCGCGCAGGTCGAGGGTGCCGTAGCCGCCGAGGCGGCGGGTGTTGGCGACGTCATCAAAACGCGAACCTTCGCCGACGGCGGTCAGGCCGATGCGGAACGCACCGAAGGCGCGGTCGACGTCGAGGCGGGCGCTGTTCCTGGCACGACGGGCCAGGTCGTTGCCCTCGTAGAAGCCGCGGCGGTTCTCGCTGTCGAGGTAGCTGATCGCGCCGTTGATGGTCCAGTCGGCGATGGTGGCATCCGCCGACAGCTCGGCACCCTGCATGCGCGCGCTCTCGACGTTGTTGGGCAGGTTGATCGCGGCATCGAAGGCGATCAGGTCGTCGACGTCGGTGCTGAAGGTGTCGAGGTGGACGTTGAAGCCGTCACCCAGGTAGGCCAGGCCGAGTTCCCAGGTCTCGGAGTCCTCGGGACGCAGGTTGGGGTTGCCGAAGAACGGGTAGTACAGCTCGTTGAAGGTCGGTGCCTTGAACGCGCTGCCGTAGCCGGCGGTGACGCGCCAGTTGTCGGCGAACACCAGGCCCCAGGCCGCGCCGCCGGTGGTGTGGCCGCCGAACTGCTCGTTGTCGTCACGGCGCACGCTGGCCTCGAGCGACTGCGCGCCGAACTTGCCCTGGTACTGCACGAACGCGGCCTTGTTGTCGCGCTCGTCCTCGTCGTACTGCGTGGTGCTCTCGACGCTGTCGTTGAGCCAGTCCAGGCCGACGCTGAGCAACTGGTTGGTGGCAACGCCGAAGTCGCCTTGCAGCGTGGCGCTGTCGCGGTCGGTGCTGAAGAAGTCGAGGTAGGTGTCGCCGAGGAAGTTGTCGGACGAGTCGACGTTGCGGCCCGCGGTCAGGTGGACGTCGACGCGGTCGGACGGGTGCCAGCGCAGCTTGCCGCCGATGACCTGCTGGACGGTTTCGGCGCGGTCGGTGAAGTCGCCGTCGAACTCGTTGTCGCCTTCGTTGCGCAGGGCGTGGCCTTCCAGGCTCCACTGCTCGGTCAGGTTGATGCCACCGCGCAGCGACAGTGCGTCCTTTTCGTAACCATCGCGGTCGGGCTGCGAGTCCATGGCGATGAAGCAGCCGGCACCGTCGAACGTGGTCGGGTCGAAGAAGCCGTTGCAGGCGTTGATGCCGCTGGTGCGGGTGTGCTGGTAGTCGGCACCGAACCAGCCGCGGTCATTGCCGCCGCCGAAACCGACGCCGTAACCGAGGGTGTCGTTGCTGCCGCCGTCGAAGCGCACGCGCGGGGCGAAGGCGTGCTTGTCGCGACGCGTGAACACCTGGATCACGCCGCCGATGGCGTCGGCGCCGTACAGGCTCGAACGCGGGCCGCGGACGATCTCGACGCGGTCGATCATTTCGATCGGCAGGTCCTGGAATGCGGTCAGGCCCGAGGTCGCCGAGCCGACGCGGATGCCGTCGACCAGCACCAGCACGTGGTCGGATTCGGCGCCGCGCAGGAACAGCGTGGTGAGCTTGCCGTTGCCGCCCTGGTTGGACATCGAGATGCCGGCGCGGCCGCGCAGCAGGTCGGGCAGCGAGCGTGCCTGGCTGTGGCGGATCTGTTCGGCGTCGATGACTTCCACCGGTGCCAGCGCATCGTTGACGCTGATCGCGGTGCGGTTGGCGGTGACAATGACCTGGTCGAGGTCGGTCGGGTCGGTGGCGCCAGCGGTGTCCTGCGCGTGGGCGACCGCGGGTGCGGCGAGCAGGCACGCGACGGCGAGGGACAGAGTACGCAATTGCATCGATGATTCTCCAACGCACGGCTCGGGCCGTGACGGGCAACTGGGGAAGTCGCGAAAGGAGAGTGCACGAGGCTGCGGTGTGGGCGCACGGCGCCAACGTCGCCGCCGCGATGCCCTCCGCATCGCAACCAGGGGTGGGCAGCGCCGGTGAAGGCGCGTGACCCTGCTTCCAGGCCGGTCTCCGGACTCGCGAGTGGAGGCTTGTGCTCTCCGGCGCCGCGCCTTCCCGTGACATGCACAGTGGCGGATGCAGCGCTTGTACTCGCTTACCGTTGCGGGGGCAGTGCCGGAATGGTCCCTGCGGGGACGTCACCGGCTTCCCGTTTCAACCCGTCGGCAGGACGCCGCCGGGTCACCTCGAAGCGGGGCGCAGTCTACGCGATTAGCAGGTCGCTGCCCAAATGAGCCCGGCGCCGCCATCCGGGGCCCTCACCGTCATCACCACCCTCACCGTCATGAGCACCTCACCGTCATCCCCGCGAAGGCGGGGACCTAGTGACGTTGTCTTTGACGTTGTCGCGGCAGGCAGAGCAAATGGGTCCCGGCTTTCGCCGGGACGACGTGAGGTGGCGGAAGGCGTGATGGCCTGGGTCCCGGCGTTCGCCGGGATGACGGTAACCGACGGCAAAACCCTCAGTCCCGGTCTGCCGGCTCGTCCAGCAGCGACGGCATCGCCATCGTTTCCTCGGCGACCTGGGTCGTCGTCACCGGGCCTGCCGGCGGGCGGTAGCGCGGCGGCGGCAGCAGGGCGATGGCCGCTTCGGTGGCGGCGATCAGTTCGCTGCGGCGTTCGTCGGAGATCTCCTGCCAATGGCAGTCCTGCAGCGCGCCTTCGATGGCGTACAGCAGGTTCAGCGTCGGCTTGAAGCCGGCGCGCTTGACCCGCATGAACGCCTCGACCGTGCCGATCGCGGTCAGGTCCTCGCGCGAGCGCAGTCCTACCTGGCGCAACCAGGCCGCCGACTTGGGGCCGATGTTGCGCAGCTTGTCTGCGCCTTTTTCCCCGCCCTTACCGATAGTCATGCCAGCGACTCCACGAAAGCCTGGGCAATCGCTTCCAGGCCGCGCTGGTCGTCGGCGTCGAAGCGGTCGAAGTGCGGGCTGTCCAGATCGAACACGCCGATCAGCTGGCCATCCCCCCCCACAAGTGGCACGACCAGTTCAGAGTTAGACGCAGAATCGCAGGCAATGTGGCCAGGGAAGGCGTGGACGTCGGCGATCCGCTGGGTCTGGCGGGTGGTCGCGGCGGCCCCGCAGACGCCCTTGTCGAGCGGAATCCGGATGCAGGCCGGCAGCCCCTGGAACGGGCCGACCACCAGTTCGGTGCCATCGAACAGATAGAAACCGACCCAGTTCAGGCCCGGCAGGGAGTGGTAGACCAGGGCCGACAGGTTGGCGGCATTGGCTACGCGGTCGCGTTCGCCGTGCACCAGCGCCCGCGCCTGCTCGAGCAACTGTGCGTACTGTTCGGGCTTGGGCCCGCTTAGACTTTCGCTGGTGAACATAAATGCCTCTTTCCCGCAGTCTACCAGCGTGTGGCCCTCGAGCTTGGGATGGGCGGTCCGGCGATGAACAGGCGTGATGGCGGTGCCGGCTGGTTCGTCACCGGCACCGACACCGGCATCGGCAAATCACTGGCCACTGCGACCTTGCTGCACGCGCTGCGCGCACGCGGCCTGCGTGCGGTCGGCATGAAGCCGCTCGCCAGCGGCTGCGAGGTCACCGCCGACGGTCTGCGCAATGAAGATGCGCTGCTGCTGCAGGCGGCCAGCGAGCCGCGCCCGGCCTATGACGACGTCAATCCCTATGCACTGCTGCAGCCGCTGGCACCGGAACTGGCCGCAGCCGATGCCGGCGTGACGGTGCAGCTGCAGCCGATCCTGGAGGCGTATGCACGCCTGTCGGCGATGACCGATGCGGTAGTGGTGGAAGGCGTGGGTGGCTGGGCTGCACCGCTGTCGGCCGACCTCGACCAGGCCGACCTGGTGCGCGCGCTGGACCTGCCGGTGGTGATGGTGGTCGGCCTGCGCCTGGGCTGCATCAATCACGCGCGACTGACCGCGCGCGCGATCAGCGCCGATGGTTTGCGCCTGGCCGGCTGGATCGCCAACGACATCGATCCGCAGATGGCGCGCGCCGACGACAACTTCACGTTGCTGCGGCAGCGCCTGCCGATACCTTGCTGGGGACGGCTGCCTTTCCGCGATCGGCCCGACCCAGCCGCACTGGCCCATCTGCTGGCACCGATCAGCGCTTGAAACGGTCCGCATCCGGGCCTTCCTGTGCTTGATCCGGCCTGATGCCCCTCCGTGTGACTTCTGGGGGGTGGGCGGAAGACTCAGAATGCTAGACTGGACGGTATAGGAATTAAACCAATCTGAGCATCATCGCTCGTACATGACGGAATCGGAGTCCTCCCCCATGGTCAAGAACCCGCGCTCGGTGGCAATGGCCGCCGCGTTGGCCCTCGCACTCACCGCCTGTGGCGGCAAGGATCAGGCACAGGGGGGCGGCATGCCTCCTCCGGAAGTTGGCGTCGTCAAGTTGCAGCCCGGCAACGTGCCGCTGCAGAAGGAACTCGTCGGTCGTCTGGCCGCGTTCCGCAGCGCCGACGTGCGTGCCCGCGTGCCGGGCGTGCTCAAGCAGCGCCTGTATGACGAAGGCACCGACGTGAAGGCGGGGCAGGTGCTGTTCCAGATCGATCCGGACCAGCTGAAGGCGTCGACCGGCCAGTCGCAGGCCGCGCTCGCGGCAGCGGAAGCGACGTATGCCAATGCCAAGGCCGCGGCCGATCGCGCCCGCCGCCTGGCGCCGGCGAAGTTCGTCTCGCAGTCCGATCTCGACAACGCCCTGGCCGCCGAACGCAGCTCCGCCGCCGCGGTGAAGCAGGCGCAGGCCGCGCTGGCCGATGCTCGCATCAACCTGGGTTACGCCACCGTGCGTGCGCCGATCAGCGGCCGTGCCGGCAAGCAGCAGGTCACCGAGGGCGCACTGGTCGGTCAGGACGATGCGACGCTGCTGACCACCGTCGACCAGATCGATCCGCTGTACGTGAACTTCTCGGTCAGCGTCACCGAGCTCGAGCAGATCCGTCGCGCCCGCACCGGCGCCGGCACCGGCGAGGGCCAGGTCGAAGTGATCCTGCCCGACGGCAGCACCTACCAGCGCACCGGCACCATGGACTTCTCCGGCGACGTGGTCGATCCGGCCACCGGTGCGATCGCGATGCGCGCACGCATCCCCAATCCGGACAAGCACCTGCTGCCCGGTACCTACGTGACGCTGAAGGCGACGCTCGGCGAGCAGGCCAACGCCTACCTCGTGCCGCAGGTCGGCCTGCTGCGCGATGCCAAGAGTCCGTACGTGCTGGTGGTCGGAGCCGACGGCAAGGTCGCGCGCAAGGATGTCGTCACCGATCGCCTGCAGGGCGACAACTGGGTCGTCAGCAGCGGCCTGGCCGCCGGCGACCAGATCGTCGTCTCGGGCATCCAGCGCGCAACGCCGGGCCAGCCGGCGAAGGCCGCGCCGGTGGCCGCTGCCGGCACGCCTGCCCAGGACGCAAAGCCTGTCGCCAAGCCTGCCGCCGAGGCGCAGGCAAACAAGGACTGACCCCCCGCCATGTCCAGATTCTTCATCAACCACCCGGTCTTCGCCTGGGTCATCGCGATCCTGATATCGCTGTGCGGCGTGCTGGCGATCTTCAACCTCGGTGTCGAGTCGTACCCGAGCATCGCGCCACCGCAGGTCACCGTATCGGCGTCGTACCCGGGCGCGAGCGCCGAGACGGCCGAAGGCGCGGTCACGCAGGTGATCGAGCAGCAGCTCACCGGCATCGACAACCTCGTCTACTTCAACTCCTCGTCCAGTTCGAGCGGCGGCTCCAACATCACCCTGACGTTCGCACCGGGCACCGACCCGGACATCGCCCAGGTGCAGGTGCAGAACAAGGTCGCGCTGGCAACGCCGCGACTGCCGACCGAAGTGACCCAGCAGGGCGTGGTGGTGGCCAAGGCCAACGCCGGCTTCCTGATGGTGGTGGCACTGCGCGCCGACAGCGAGCGCTTCGACCGCGACAGCCTCAGCGACATCATCGGGTCGCGCGTGCTCGACCAGATCGCGCGCGTGCCGGGCGTGGGCAGCACCCAGCAGTTCGGCAGCGAATACGCCATGAACATCTGGCTGAACCCGGACAAGCTGCGCGGCTACGGCCTGTCGGCGACGCAGGTGCTGACCGCCGTGCGCGGCCAGAACGTGCAGTTCGCCGCCGGCAAGATCGGCGCCGATCCGGCACCGGCCGGGCAGGCGTTCACCGCGACGGTGTCGGCCGAGGGCCGCTTCAGCACGCCCGAACAGTTCGGCAACATCATCCTGCGCACCAACACCGACGGCACCAGCGTGCGCCTGCGCGACGTCGCCCGCATCGGCCTTGGCGCGACCGCGTACGGCTTCGACAGCCGCTGGGACGGCCAGCCGGCCGCCGGCTTCGCCGTCCAGCTGGCACCGGGCGCCAACGCACTGGGCGTGGCCGAAGCCATCTATGCGCGCATGGAGGAGCTGCAGAGCACCTTCCCGCCGGGCGTGAGCTGGTTCGCGCCGTACGACAGCTCGACCTTCGTCTCGGTCTCGATCAAGGAAGTGATCAAGACCCTGTTCGAGGCGATCGTGCTCGTCTTCCTGGTGATGCTGATCTTCCTGCAGAACCTGCGCGCGACGCTGATCCCGACCCTGGTGATCCCGATCGCGCTGCTTGGCACGTTCCTGGGCATGTACTTCATCGGCTTCACGATCAACCAGCTCAGCTTGTTCGGCATGGTGCTGGCGATCGGCATCGTGGTCGACGACGCGATCGTGGTGATCGAGAATGTCGAACGCATCATGACCGAGGAAGGCCTGTCGCCGAAGGCGGCCACGCGCAAGTCGATGAGCCAGATCAGCGGTGCGGTCGTGGCGATCACCGTGGTGTTGGCGGCGGTGTTCATCCCGTCGGCATTCCAGGGCGGTTCGGCCGGTGAGATCTACAAGCAGTTCGCCATCACCATCGCCATGGCGATGTTCTTCTCGGCGTTCCTGGCCCTGGGCTTCACCCCGGCGCTGTGCGCCACGCTGCTCAAGCCGACGGCCGACCACCACCGCGACAACTTCGTCTTCCGCAACTTCAACAAGTTGTACGACAAGGTCAGCAGCACCTACATCGGCCATATCGGCGGTGCGATCAAGCACACGCCGCGCTGGATGATGGTGTTCGGCCTGCTGGTGGTGCTGTGCGGCTTCCTGTTCACGCGCATGCCCGGCAGCTTCCTGCCCGAGGAAGACCAGGGCTATGCGATCGCCCTGATCGGCCTGCCGCCGGGCGCCTCGATCACCCGCACCAACGTCGTGCTCGACCAGGTCCGCGAGACCATGCAGAAGCAGGAAGGCTTCGACGGCATCTTCCAGGTCTCCGGCTTCAGCTTCGTTGGCCAGGGCGAGAACGTCGGCATCGCCTTCATCCGCCTCAAGCCGTGGGAAGACCGCAAGGTCACCGCCAGCGAGTTCATCCAGAACGCCAACATGGCGCTGTATGGCATCCGCGACGCGCAGATCTTCGTGATCAACCTGCCTACGGTCAGCGGCCTGGGCCAGTTCGGCGGTTTCGACATGTACCTGCAGGATCGCGGCGGCAAGGGTCGTGACGCGCTCGCAGAGGCGCGCAACACGCTGCTGGGCAAGGCCAACCAGAACCCCGCGCTCACCGCCGTGCGTCCGAACCAGCTCGAGGAGTCACCGCAGCTCAAGCTTGACGTCGATCGCGTGCAGGCGCAGTCGATGGGCCTGTCGGTGTCGGACATCTACAACTCGATCCAGCTGATGCTGGCGCCGGTGTACGTCAACGACTTCGTCGACTCCGGCCGCGTCAAGCGCGTGACCATGCAGGCCGACGCGCCGTACCGCACCGGTCCGGGTTCGCTGGCCAATTTCTACACGCCCAGCCCCGATGGCGATGCCGACGACACCGATCCCAACGGCGCGATGATCCCGCTGTCGAACGTGGTCAAGAGCCACTGGATCACCGCATCGCCGTCGCTGACCCGTTACAACGGTTACTCGGCGGTGGAGATCGTCGGTTCGCAGGCACCGGGCCACAGCTCGGGCGAGGCGATGAACGAGATGCAGAAGATCGTCGAGGAGGACCTGCCGGAAGGCTTCGGCTATGACTGGACCGGCCAGTCGTACCAGGAAATCCTCTCGGGCAACCAGGCACCGGCGCTGTTGGCGCTGTCGATCCTGGTGGTGTTCCTGTGCCTGGCGGCGTTGTACGAGAGCTGGTCGGTGCCGGTGGCGGTGCTGCTGGTGGTGCCGCTGGGTGCGCTGGGCGCGGTGTTGTTCTCGCTGATGCGCGGCCTGCCCAACGACATCTACTTCAAGATCGGCCTGATCACGGTGATTGGCCTGGCGGCGAAGAACGCGATCCTGATCGTCGAGTTCGCCATTGAGCAGCGCCAGCACGGCAAGACGCTGCGCGAAGCGACGATCGAAGCGGCGCACCTGCGCTTCCGTCCGATCCTGATGACCTCGTTCGCGTTCATCATGGGCGTGTTCCCGCTGGCCATCTCCACCGGCGCCGGCGCCAACTCGCGCCATGCGATCGGCACCGGCGTGATCGGCGGCATGCTGTTTGCGACGTTCCTGGGCCTGCTGCTGATCCCGGTGTTCTACGTGGCGGTGCGTCGTGTGCTCGGCGACAAGCTCGACGAGAAGCCGGTACTGGTCCATGACGAGGACGAGGAACCGCTGACGCGCCCGGCGACCTGACCGCCGCACGCCTCCGCAAATGCAAACAGCCCGCCAATCGGCGGGCTGTTTGCTTGAGGGGCCCGTCATCCCCGCCGCGTCAAACGCCCCTCACCGTCATCGGCCCCCTCACCGTCATCCCGGCGAACGCCGGGATCCATTTTGACTTTGCCTTCCGATGAGATCCGTCTCATGCACTCACGCATAGCGAATCGAAGCTGAGCGTTCCCGCGAGATTCTCCCATGGCGTGCGCAAGGGACGATCGAGGACGCTATGCGGCTGCGCGCAGTTGCGCGCTGCATATCCCCCACGCAAGGAACACAACAGATGAAGAAGACCCTGATCGCCCTGGCGCTGGTCGCCATTGCCGCTCCGATCGCAGCGCAGGCCAGCGAATCCAACGGCATCGGTTACAACTACGCGCAGTTGGACTACGTCTATACCGACAGCGACGCCTTCGACATGGACGGCGGCACCCTCAGCGGGTCGTATGCCTTCACCGACAACTTCTTCATGTTCGGCGAGTACGGCGAAGTGAAGGGCGACTACGATCTCAACGATTTCGACTACGAAGGCCCCGCCAATAACGTCAACTTCGATGCCAAGGACAGTCACTGGTCGCTGGGCGCTGGCTTCAACGCCCCGATCGGCGACCGCGCCGACTGGGTGACGAAGGTGGCATACGATCGCCACACCCTGAAGGCTTCCACCCACGGTTTCAGCAGCCGCGAACACATCGATGGTGGCTACGTCACCACCGGCGTGATGGGTCGCGTCACCGACAAGCTGACCGCAAATGCCTATCTTGGCTACACGGATTACAACCGGGGTTACGACGGCAATGTTTTCGCCGATTTCGGCGCTGTGTACGCATTCAACAAGACCTGGGGCCTGCACGCTGGCGCGGTGCTGAGCGACGCCACCGAAACCTACTCGCTGGGCGTGCGCGCCAGCTTCTGATTCTGCTCTCGAGAGTGGCGTCCCGGCGCCCCGATCGCGCGGCACTGCAGTGAAGGATCTGCTGGTGCGGTTGCTGTTGCGGATGGGGCTGTCGTCTGCGGACGACGCTTCGGTGTTTCGTTGCATGGTCTTCGGCGGCCCTCACCCCAACCCCTCTCCCGTAAACGGGAGAGGGGCTCCCAACGATTGGAAGCCCGTCATCCCCGCGAAGGCGGGGACCCAGCGTCGTTGCTCTGATGCCCGTCATTCCCGCGAAAGCGGGAACCCAGTGACTCTGCTCCATGGCGGGTTTGAAACCACCTGATCCTTTCGCGGGCGTCCGGCCCCGAGCTCACCGAGCAGCCGTGCGAATGAGCAAGGGCACGGACACCGCCCCGTATCGGGGCAGCCCGAGTCCCGCCATTGCCGCCATGTCACGCGGACAGCGCATGGAGCCAACACGCGAAGTCGATAAAACAACTGCAGCTTCCGGAAGGAGGGGGTGGGGTGTATTTCGCGAACAGTTAACGGAGCGAAGCGGAGGTTCGCGGAATACACCCCACCTCCTCCCCCACTGACCACGCACGCAGAAAGCCTGTTTGCCCTTACCCCAACCCCTCTCCCGCAAGCGGGAGAGGAGTTCAAGAGCACAAAAGAAAAAACCCGACAGCTTTCGCTGCCGGGTTTCCAAACCACCGCCGGGAGGGGTTGGCGGGGGGAGATAAATGAAATCAGTAACCTGGAGAGAGAGGCGGCTGTTTCGTGGAGCTGATTCTTACTTGGCAGCCTTGTTGGCGGCCTTGATGGTGTTGTCGACGCTCGTCTGCACTTCCTTGGCCGAGGTCTCGAACTGCGCCTTGGCCAGCTCGGTGATCGCACCGTGGGTCTTGAGCGTGCGGCCGAAAACTTCCTGACCGGTGCTCACGCTGCGCTCGAGGTTCTCGCGAGCCACCTGCACGCCCTTGGGCAGCAGCGACTTGGCGGCTTCGAAGTCACGCACTTCGGCGGCTTCGCCGAGGAAAGCGAACGTCGCGTTGACGCGGTCTTCGATCGCGGCCAACTGCAGGCCGATGACGGCCTCGGCATTGGCGAGCGCGAGGCGGTTCACCTGCGCGGCGGTCTCCGCGAACTGGCGCGTCGCGGCGGCAAATTGCTCGTTGAACGGCTGGTACATGGTGGACTCCGTTGGGTGGATCAATCCGGGGAGGGAGTTCGGATTGTGCGATGCAGCATAACCGGGTTTGTGTTGCAGTGCAACATGCCCGGAGGGCAGGTTCAGCCAGTGGTCGGGATGTCTGGCTGACAGAACCGGCTGGCACAATTGGCGTCACGCGATCGCCCGGGGCCCCGTGTCACGGTCTGAATGCGTCGCAGCAGGGATGATGGCCTTCCAGGATGACCAGAAGATGATGCGAGACCTCGTGCCCGCCTGCTCCCGCCTCCTGAGTGCCGTCTCCCGGCACGGTCTCGGCCGGCTTGCCGCCCTGGCCCTGTTGACCCTGCTTCCAGTCGTCTCGGCCCTGGCCCAGCAGGCCGCGCAGCCCCCTTGCGTCGGCCTGGTCCTGGGCGGCGGCGGCGCCCGCGGCTCGGCCCATGTCGGCGTCCTGAAAGTGCTCGAGCGCGAACGCATCCCGGTGTGCCGCGTCGCCGGCACCAGCATGGGCTCGATCGTCGGCGGCCTGTACGCCACCGGCTACACCCCGGCCGAAATGGAAACGCTGATCGAGACCATCGACTGGGCCGACATGTTCATCGACGACCCGCCGCGCCCGGGCCAGCCGATGCGGCGCAAGGACGCCGACTTCCGCTACCTGCTCGACCTGGAGATCGGTTACGCCGACGGCCGCGTGGTGTTGCCGGTCGGCATCGTGCAGGGACAGAAACTGTTGCTGCTGCTGCGCCGGCTGACCTTGTCGACGTGGAACGTGAAGGATTTCGACCAGTTGCCGATCCCGTTCCGCGCCGTCGCCGCCGACATCATCACCGGCGACAAGGTCGTCTTCGACAATGGCGACCTCGCCCTGGCGATCCGCTCGAGCATGTCGGTGCCTGGCGCATTCGCGCCGGTGCGCATCGACAACCGCCTGCTGGTCGACGGTGGCATGGCCGACAACGTGCCTGTCGACGTCGTCCGCCAGATGGGCGCGCAGCGGCTGATCGTGGTCGACGTCGGCTCGCCATTGCACACCGAGGCGACGCTGACCAACCCGCTGGCGATCATGGACCAGATGATCAGCGCGCTGATGGCAGAGAAAGTGCGCGCGCAGCTGGCCACGCTGAGCGACCAGGACGTGCTGATCCGACCCGAGCTGGGCGACATCACCGCCTCGGAATTCAATCGCGGCGCCGAAGCGATCGCCATAGGTGAACGCGCCGCCGAGACCGTGTTGCCGCAGCTGCGCTCGATGGCGGTCGACGAAGCCACCTACGCCGCGTACCGCGAGGGCCAACGGCAACGCAGCTTCGACCCGGGGCTGGTGCAGTTCCTCGACGTCATCAAGGTCAAGTCGCCCTCGGCCAACCGCCAGGTCGAACGCGCAGTCGCCGAGAATCTCGACAAGCCCTTCGACGTCGACGAGATCGAGAAGGACCTGGGCACCGCCTACGGTGATGGCCGCTTCCAGCAGATCGACTACCGCCTGGCCGAACGCAATGGCGAGATGGGACTGGAGATCATCCCGGTCGACAAGCCGTGGCGCGCGTTCGGCAAGCTCGGCTTCCAGCTCGACGACAACTTCAACGGCCGCAACAGCTACATGGTCTCGTCGGAGCTGACGTTCAACAACATCAACAGCCTCGGCGCCGAGTGGCGCAACGTGGCGCGGCTGGGGCGCATCACCGGCCTGCTGTCGGAGTTCTACCAGCCCTTCGGCGAGACCGGCGAGTTCTACCTGAAGCCCTCGCTGGAACTGCGCAACGAATCGCTGCCGCTGTGGGCAAACGGCAACCAGCTGGCGGAGTTCCGCATCAACCGCCGCGAGATCGCACTGGAAGCCGGGTATACGCCGGAGCCGGAGTGGCGCGTCTCCGCCCAGTTGCTGCGCGGCCGCGACCGCGCCGACCTGCTGATCGGCAATCCCAACGATTTCAGCGGCGGCAAGGAGGGCTACGCCGGCATCGACTACAACGCCACCTGGGACACGCTGGACAACATCAACTTCCCGACCAAGGGCACGCGCGTCAGCGTCGACCTGGAAACCTACTACGACGTGATGGGCGCGGACGTCGAAGGCAATGTCGCCCGCCTCACCGCCGACTGGGCCCGCGCCTGGGGTCGCTACCACCTGCTGCTGGGCGCGCGCATGAGCAGCGCGCTGGAAGACGACAACTTCTTCCAGACCCAAGGCTTCCTCGGCGGATTCCTCAACCTGTCCGGCTTCGACGAGCGCGCGCTGTTCGGCAACCAGACCGCGCTGGCGCGCGCGGTGCTGTACCGGCGCACCGGCAACACCAGCCGGTTGTTCTCGTTGCCGATGTACGTCGGCGCCAGCCTGGAAACAGGCGGCGCCTGGTTCAGTAAGGACCTGGTGGATGCCGACGACCTGATCCTCGCCGGCAGCCTCTTCATCGGTTTCAGCACGCCGCTGGGGCCGATGTTCCTGGCCTACGGCGGCAACGACGATGGCGAGAGTTCCTGGTACCTGACGTTCGGCTCGCTGCTGCGGCCCTCGGTCAAATAGGCCGTAGGAGCGAGCTTGCTCGCGATCCGGTGGGAGGCCGCTCCCACACCTCAGCTTCTTCAGCTGCCGCGGTAATGGCAACCGGAAGTGCACGTCTCGTGCACCACCACTTTCGACAGCAGCGGCAGTGCCGGCTTGAGGTTGTCCCAGATCCACACCGCCAGGCGTTCGCTGGTCGGGTTGTCGAGGCCGTCGATGTCGTTGAGGTAGTGGTGGTCGAGGCGGTCGTACAGCGGCTGGAAGGCGGCCTTGAGGTCGCCGAAGTCCATGACCCAGCCTGCATGCGGGTCGATCTCGCCTTCGACATGGATCTCGATGCGGAAACTGTGCCCGTGCAGACGCGCGCACTTGTGCCCCGGGGGGACGTTCGGCAGGCGGTGCGCTGCCTCCAGAGTGAATGCCTTGAAGATCTTCATGCCGCCCAGTTTACTCCGGGCGTAGCTGCGGCCCGCATCCGCCCTTGCCGCCGGCACGGGCGGCGGCATTGGCGGCGCCGACGTAACGGCCGACCAGCGCCTTGAGCTGGTCGAACTCCTCGCGGCGGGTGACCGCGCCGGCAATGGTCCTGCCCGAGGCCGGCTCGCGCACCACCAGCGTCCCCCAGAAGCCGGAATGGCCGGTCGCAGCGACACCGTCGAACGAGTAGGTGAGCAAACCCAGGCGGTAGGGGCTGTCGGCGGGCAGGCCGACCGGAGACTGCATCAGTGCCAGCGTGGCGCCGTTCCTGAAGATCCGACCGGCCAGCAGGGCGTCGAAGAAGGTCGCCATGTCGGCAGGCGTGGCGACGATGCCGCCGCCGCCGAACAGATCCATCGACGGATCCCAGTCGTAGGTGTCGTCGCCCTCGAAGAACTGGTGCGCGCGCGTGCGGCCACGGGCCGGTTCCGCGTGCTCCCAGTAGGTGCCGGGCAGGCCGCGGGCGCTCAGTGCAAGCTGCGTGCGTACCGCCTTCGGCAGCGGCTGGCTGCTGACGCGTTCGATGATCGCGCCGAGCAGGATGTAGCCGGTGTCGGAGTACGAATACTTCTCGCCGGGCTTGCCGGCCGGCTGCGTCCATTCGACCAGATGCGCGACGTCCTCCGCCGGGCTCCACTTCGTCGCCGGGTTGGCCTTGACCGCGGCGATGAACTGCGGCGCCTGCGCGTGGTCGGCCAGGCCCGAGGTATGGCTGAGCAGCTGGCGCACGGTCATCTCGCCGGGGCTGTAACCATCGCGTTCGAGCAGGTCGATCCATTGCGGCGGCAGGTACCGGTCGATCGTCGATTGCAGGTCGAGTTTGCCGGCTTCGTGCAGGCGGAGCGCCGTAGCGGCGACATAGGTCTTGGTCACGCTGGCGATGCGGAAACCTTCGTCGCCTTTCAATGGCGTTGCCGAAGGGGCCGCCAGCACGCGCGTGTCGCGGGCGCCGTCGGGCGCAAGCGTGGACACGACGATCTGTCCTTTCAGGGCGCCGGCATCGAGCGGGGGCAGCGCCTGCGCGAGGCAGGCATCGGCCGCGGCTGCGGTCAGTGCGGTGGAGTACAGCAACGCGGCAAAGCCAATCCGGGTCATTGTCATCGTGGTCGGGTCTCGCTGAGTCAGGGCACGCTGGAAACGTCGCCATCTTGGCCTGCATTGGCAGCCCTCGACCATGGCAATGGTCACGCCGGCAGCACCGCCCGTGCAACACGGTGTCGCATCGGCGCCCGTACACGCGGAACTCGCATCGATGAACCCCGCCCCAGCATCAACACGCGGTTATCGACGTCTTCACGCAGCGGTACAGGCGCGGCTACGCACACTGGCCGCACATCGCAACAGGAGGAAACCCCGAGAATGAAGACCAAACTTGCAATGATCGCAGGCGCATCGCTGTTGATTGCGGCAGCGATGCCGATGCAACTGCTGGCCCAGGACAAGGCCCAGGCAATGGAAGCCGAAGAGGGCGATTCGTCGCAGCCTGCAAGCGATACCTGGATCACCACCAAGGTCAAGACCGACCTGATGGCCACGGCGGACGTGCCCGGTACGATGATCGATGTCGAGACCGTCAATGGCACGGTCAAGCTCGCCGGTACCGTCGACAACAAGGCGAGCGCCGACAAGGCCGTCGCGGTTGCCAAGAAGATCAAGGGCGTCAAGAGCGTCGATGCCTCCGCGTTGACGGTTGCCGGCAAGTAACCGGCGATCGCAACGCAGCCCCTCTCCAGCGCTGCGCGGGAGAGGGGCTTTGTCTGGCATTCAGTCCCGCGGTTTGGCCGGCACGAACGGCGACACCGGATCGCTTGCCGGAAAGGTTTCTTTCAGCGCCTCATCGAGGTTGTCGCTCTCGTGGCGCTTGCGTCGCGCGCGCTCGCCAGCGCCCCTTTCGCCAGGTTTGGCGGTGTCGGATCGGCGAGAGCGATGAATGGGCGGATCCTTCCGATCCTGGGGTCCGGACATCGCATGCTCCGTAGCGGGCTGGGTCTGGTCGGACGATACGGACGCGACGCTAATGCGACGTGAGGACTTCGCTTTCGCATCGGACGCTACTTCGGAAACGCCAGGGTGATCGAGAACCGCGCCGTCCAGCGATTGACGAACTCGGGCCGGTCGACGTTGTAGAAGCCGCCCAGCCCGAAACTGACCGGGACATGGCCGAAGCGGACGACCTTCGCCACGGTACCGCCGATCGGAACCGTCCACTCGTTGCCCGACGTTCCCTTCCAGTTGTACGAGGTCTCGGAGGTGAACGAGAGCGACCAGCCGTCGTGCAGGTTGCGGGTGAAGAACGGCTGGATGTTGGTCAGGCTGACATCGTCGCGATCGCTGTCGCCGGCGATCGACCAGACATGGTTGGCTAGCGCGCCGATCGTCCACTTCCTGTCGGCGGTCTTGTGAACCAGTACGAACGCCGGACCCAGCGACCATTTGCCGGTGCCAAGGCTGTCATCGCTGGCAGTGTCGAGCAGCGCAGCAGGGCCGAAGCCGATCTCGGTCGCACCGGTAGTGTTGGGGATGTAATAGCCCTGGACGAACAGATCGCCGACACCACTCTTGTCCTGCGGGAACTGGTTGGAAACCAGCGGCAGGATCGGGCGCAGCAGGAACTTGCCGTTCTCGCCGACGAACGGGATCACCGGCTGTACCTTGAGGCTCTGGTTGTGGCAGCAGTCCCCCGGTCCTGCGTCACCCATGTAGTTGTACTGGAACGGCACCGACACCATCGGTGCGCCAGGGTCGTTGAGCTTGCGCGCGATCTCGTCGGCGGACTGGCCGCCGGCGGCCTCCTGGGCGAACGCGAGTGCAGGTGCGAACAAGGTGAGGGCGGTCGTCGCCAGCAGTGGCTTCATGCGGTGTCCCTGGATTGGTGCGGGAAGGCAGCTCAGAACGTGATGCTGGCCGAGAGCAGGAACGGATCGCCCTTGAGGCGGTTCTCCACGTCGAACTCCTTGAGCCAGCGCGCGGAGAACTCGACCTGGCCGCCGTCCCACTTCTTGGCGTAGGTGGCGATCGGTCCCAGTGCGAGCGAGTGGCCCTTGAAGCCGTCCAGCCGGTCGGCGAGCGCGCTGTCGTCGTCTTCGATCTGCTCGATCCAGCCGCCGACGCCGCCGATGCCCCAGCCGTTGCCGAAGCGCTTGACCAGCAGCGAGTCGACGCGGAACACCGCGCCGTTCTGGTAATCGGTCGCTTCGTTCTCGGTGTAGATGTCGACCGCGGTCGTGGTGCTCCACTCCAGCGTGCCCTTCTGGAACAGCTGGGTGTAGCCAACCGTGGGCGAGAAGGTCCAGTTGTTGAGGCTGGGATTGGCCAGGCGTCCGACTTCGTAGTCGCCGGTCGGCGCATAGATGTACAGCGACAGCGAAACGTGGCGCAGCTGGTCGATGTGGTAGCTGGCGATCACCGGCGCGAAGAACGCGTCGAACAGACCGCTGTCGCTGTCGCTGCGGGTACCGGTGATCGGTCCCAGGCGCACGTCGGCATCGGCTTCGATATCGACGAAGGGAATCGTCGCCATCGAGGCGAAGTTCCAGCGGCCTTCGCCGGTGTCCCAGATGTACAGACCGGTGAAGGTGAGCATGTCGAACGTGCCCGTCAGCCCGACCGAACTGACGCCGCCGATCGGAATCTCGCGCCCGCCGCCGATGTCGCCGGAGTAGTGGGCATAGCCGATCAGCATGTTCCAGCCCGGCGTGGGCGGAATCAGTCCGGAATAGGACGCCGCCTGCAGGCCGGTGATCGGACGTCCGACCGCGCCTTCGGTTGCGTGCGCCGGTGCGAGGATCGCAGCGACGCTCATGGTCGCTGCGAGGATGGATCCACGAATGGTGTTGTTCATTCAAGGCCCCCCGGCCGTTGATTCTTAGCGCCGCCGGAATCCGCCGCCGCCGCGGCCGCCGCCCATGCTCGGCCGGAAGCCGCCGACCGGGCGGTTGTAGCCACCCGAAGGCCGGTTATAGCCACCGGCCGGACGGTTGTAGCCGCCTGCGGGCCGGTTGTAGTTGCCACCGGATCCCATGTTCGACGGTCGTCCGCCGTAGCTGCCGCCGGTGATGCGCTCATTGCCGCGGTCGCGCGCGAAGCGTTCGCTGTCGAGGTCGCGGGTCTGGCCACTCAGGTTCTTCGATGCGTCCGGACGCGTGACCTGGCTCCAGCCGTTCTCGTCATGCTTGTAGACGTTGCCGTCCTTGCCGGCATAGACGTTGTCGTTGACGTTCACCACGCCGCCGTGATTGAGCGTGCCGGTGTCGGCGTTGTAGTGGAAACCGCCGACGCCCTTGGCATCGACGCGATTGCCCTGGCTGTCGAATCCGCCCACACCAGCTGCGCCATTGGGCCCGGCGACAGCACCACCGGCGCTCTGCGTGACGCGCCCGGTGTTGGTGTTGACCGTGGTGCGGCTGCCGCCTGCAGCCGCCTGGCCGGTATACGGATTGACCGCCACTGCACCGCCGCCGGCGACGACACGACCGGTCTGCGGGTTGTAGCGGATGCCCTGCGCGCCAGCAGTGGTGGTACCGGTGTAGATGTTGGTGTTGACGCCGGCGCGGCCGACGCCGCGGCCGCCGGTGGCTTCGTTGTAGTAACCACCGCGGGCCCCGCGACCGACATTGCCGGTCCACGGATCGGCCCAGGCGGCAGCGGTGCCGCGAACGGCCGCGTTGCCCCAATGCCCATAGACATTCCACGCAGCAGCGCCACCGCCCCAGTAACCCCAGCCGTATCCCGGGCCATACCACGGGCCCCACCACGGGCTGTAGGGCCCATACCAGCCGCCGTACCAGCCCCAGCCATAGCCGAACGTCCAGCCGACCCAGGCATTCCAGCCGAAGTACACGCCCATGCCGTAGGTCGCCGGGCAGCCGTACCAGTACGCGCCGACCCATGGGTCGCAGGCGTAGCCGGTGCCATAGACGACCACGTTGTCGGTCACCACCGTGCCGTAATAGCCAGGCGTGTAACCCACATACACCTCGTCGTCGCTGCTGCCATAGACGCGCACGTAGGTGACGTAGTGCAGCGGCGAGCTGGTCGGAATCGAATAGATCTCCGCCGGCACGCTCGTCGCCACGGTCCACGGCCCGGTCGCCGAACTGGCGGTGAACCAGATGCCCTTGTCGACCGCGTAGAAACTGTTGGCCGCGACCTTGATCACCGGCACGGCGGTGTTGTGCGCGTACTGCAGCGCGGTGCCACCGATCGAGACGAACTGCGGCGCGCCGTCGTACTGCACGTTGAGCTTGGCTTCGTTGCGCTTGACCGTCGCGTTCTGCGGGATGTCGTTGGCGATCAGCGCCTCGCGCGATTCAGGCGTGTTCGGGATAGAGGCCAGAACGCCGCTCTTGGGGCTGTCCGGCGGAATCTTCGCGAACCCGGCCGGCAGGCTCGAAGGCGGCACGTAGCGCCACGGCCCCTTGCTGGTCGCCGCGGTGAACCAGCGACCCGACACCAGCACGTACCAGGCATTGTCGGCCGCGCCGTCGAGGATCACGTCGGCGCCGGTATTGTCGATGTAGCTCAGCTTCGTGCCTGGAATTGCGACGAACTGCGGCTCGCCCTGCACCGAAATGAGTTCAGCCGGATGCGTGCGCACATGGATGTCGGGCGCCCTGCCGGAGGCAAAGTCCTGCTTGAGCGCATCGGGCGGATTGTCGAAGGTGTCGACCTCCTTGCCTGCCTTGGCCATCGCCTGCGTCAGCGCGGCGTCGACGCTGGCAGCCGCGCTCCATGGGCCGCTCAGTGCGGGCGCCGTGGACCAGTGCCCGGCGACGTTGGTGTAGTACTTGCCGCCCTGCTGCAACAGCAGGGAGCGGGTGTTGATCACCCGTTGCACGCCCGACGCGCCGCTGGGCTTGAGCACCGGTTCGCCATCGACGAGCAGCAGCACTGCCGGCGTGGTGCTGAAGATGATGTCGGGCGGGTCGTTCTTCACCGGCAGCGACGGCGGCATCTTCGCGTCGACCTTGGCGATCGCCATCGCCGACTCGAGCATGTCCAGCGACACGGTCAGGGTCGACTTGGTCTTCAGCTGCTGCCGGGCAAGCTGCAGGTACTGGTCCTGCTTTGCGGTCGCAGTCGGGAAGCTCGCCGATGGCAGCTGCAGGTCGGTCAGGACCACCGCGCGGGCTTCCTTGTCGATCTCGGTGCGGGCCTGGAACTGCACGACACCGTAGTCGACCGACGCCTCCGACTTGCCGTCCTTGCCGGTGTGGACGCCCGACTTCACCGCCATCACGAAGCGGCCCTTGAGCTGGTTGCCCTCCCAGCTGTCGTACTGCGGCTGGTGCACGCTGAAGCTGGTGCCCTGCACGGAGAAGTCACGCGGGAACGGGCGCGCGTCGATGCTGGCCGCAGTGGTACCCGCCGCGGTGGTCCCCTGCGCAACCACCTGCGGGACACCGAAGACGGCCGACCCGGCGAGCACGGCGACGGCCAGGCTCAGGACGGGCACGATGGGATTGATGCGCATGGGTGACCTCGATGCAGTCAAGCTCGAACGGTTCGGATGTGCGGCGCCGCAAGATACGTACGGCGCAATGAGCGCCGCCCGGCTCAGCCGGGCGGATTGACGACGACGTACTGGACGCTGGTGCCCGCGTACTGCGGCTGGTACCAGGTGCTGCCGCATTGCTGGTAAGCGACGCCGTTGACCACGGTGGTCACGCAACTGGGCGGCACCGTGTTGACGATCGAACCGATCGCGGCGGCGGTGAGCGCCACGGCGCCGGTGACGGCCGCAGCGGTGGCAACCGGGTGATCGTCCCAGCCGTGGTTCCAGCCGTTGTCGACATCGATGTCGATGTCGTTGTGGATGTTCACGTCGCGGTTGATGTTGGTGTTGCGATTGACGTTGGTGTTGCGGTTGACGTTGGCGTTGCCGCCGCGGTTGACGTTCGCCGCATGGCCGCCACCGCCGCCGCGCGGAGCCGCGGCATGGTTGACGCTGGTGCGCGCGCCGCCGCGGGCGTGCGGGCCGGCGCCGACGTCGAAGCTGACGGCCATCAGCGCGGTGGTGCCGGCAAACAGCCCGAGGCCGATACCGAGCACGGTGAGGTTACGGATGCTCATGGCGACTTCTCCTCGACCGCGACCACATCGACCGCGACCATCTCGATGCGGTGCGAGTCCTTCGGCGGTGTGAACGTGAAGGCGCTGTCCTTGAGCCCGGCAGCGGTGTTCCAGGTCAGCGTGGAGGCGTACTGCGGCTGCGCCGGATCGTCGGTGGTGGTGATCACCAGGCGGCGCGGCAGCGGCTTGGCGCCGGCCTCGATCCAGACCTGCCAGTCGACGCCTTCCTGGCGGAACGCGTACTGCTCGGTGACCGAGCCGCCAATGCGGGCCGGGCCGACGAAGGTGGCCGACCTGAGCGCCGAGGTCGGCGCCGCATCGGTGCCCCACAGGAACAGGTCGGCCAGTGGCATCTCGATGCCGTACTTCGTTTCGACCGTGCCAAGCAGCTCGCGGATCGTCGGCGGCGCATCGACGGTGGCGTAGTACTTCGCCTTGGGCCCGTAAACGGTCAGCGACTTGCCGTCGTAGAACAGCTGCCGCTCCTTGCGGTCGCTGCGAACGTCGAGCTGCAGCTTGTCCGGCGCGCGTACCTTGTAGTCGAGCGTGCCGGGGAACTGCAGCTTCTGCCCGTCGTCCATCACCAGTTCGATGGTGGTGTCGGCGGTGACGGTGAAGTCCTTGAGCGAGCGCAGGTACTTGCCCATCTTCTCCAGCGCGGCAATGGCCTCCGGCTGCACCGCCGGCGCAGCAGCGGACGCGGCTGCCGGTTTGTCGGCCTCGGGCGGGACGGCGGCCATGGCCAACGGCGCGGCGAGCGCCAGGCACAGACCTGTGATCAACGCGGGGTGACGCATGTCGTTCTCCTCGAATGGGGCGGCCACGGGCCGCCTTCGTGCGTGCCTGCGCAGCGGGGGCGCGCAGGCACCGGTGCGGTCACGGAGCCTTGGCCACGGCGGGTGCTGCGCAAAGCGGCAATGCTGTCACCGCCGCCAGCGCAATGCCTGGGATCGCCGGGCGGGTGTGGCGTCGTGGGGAGGTCATTCCATCGTCCTTTATTGAGTGCGCGCAGCTGCTGCCGTTGCCGCGCCTGCGGCGGTCATTGCCGGCGGTCATTGCTGTTTGAGCAGGCGGCCCACGTCGACGGTGAACTTCCTTGCGCGTCTACTCAGCCGGATGAATCATTGCTGGTACATTTCTGCCCGCGAAGCGTGAAAAGGCCGTGATGGCATTGCGCGGCAATGGCTGCGGCAAAAAAGCGCCGCGGCAAGTGCGCCATGGCCATTCATACTCGCGTCGCGGGTCAACCAGTGGACGGGTTCCAGTTGCCCGCAATCAACCTACAGGGGCGAAACCAATCGTGATTACCAGGCTGCCCGGGTGGGTGTGGACAGGCGCGTGGGTGCTGTCGTTCATCGCCGGAATCGTCAACGTCGTCGGCCTGCTCGGCTTCGAGCACCAGGCAATCACGCACCTGACCGGCACCACCTCCCTGCTCGGCGCCGCGGTTGCCGACGGCGACGGGCGAGGTGCGATCCATTTTGGCGTCATGATCCTGGCGTTCGTGCTGGGCTGCACGCTGAGCGGGTTCATCGTGCAGGACAGCACCCTGAAGCTCGGGCGAAGGTATGGCGTCGCGCTCCTGCTCGAATCGTGCCTGCTGTTCGCCGCGGTGTATCTGCTCGGGCATCGCAGTGCGTTCGGGATGTATGTCGCGGCAACCGCCTGCGGCCTGCAGAATGCGCTGGTCAGCACCTACAGCGGCTCGGTCGTGCGCACCACGCATGTCTCCGGGATGTTCACCGACCTGGGCATCTCCCTTGGCCACGTCCTGCGCGGGCTGACTGTCGATGCACGCAGGCTTCGCCTGTGCGTGCTCGTCATCTCCGGGTTCCTCTGCGGCGGAATCGTCGGCGCCCTGGTATTCCGCGCCATCGACTATGCCGCGCTGCTGGTTCCGGCGACGCTGACGGCCGCGGCGGCGCTGTCGTATGTCGTCTACCGGTTGCGCCATGGGGCACGGCAGAGCGCAGACCCGGAGGACCCCGTGGATCCCTGAGGCGGTCGCGTGCACATTCCTCGATCAATGCGTTGTCGAAGGGCCCCGATACGGCTCAAACAGGCGGACTTCGAGGCCGTTGGCCACTGCGCGCCCCCTTCGAGCCGCACGCGCAAACCCAGCACCAGCAGCACCGAAAGGACCTTGTTCAAAGCCACGGTCGGCTTGCCACGCTCCAGGTCCACTAATGAAGCGAGGCCCGGTACCGGACAGGCCTGCCAACTCGGCCTGTGTCATCCCTTGGTGCCGACGGGCCTCGCGGACCTGCTTTGCCAAGCTTTCGGCGTCCGTTATCGGCTCGGACAATCCCGTACGGGAAGATTCCGATGGCATGGCAATTCCTCGCCTCTTTATTCCCGATCGGGAACATTCTGCTTCGATGGACGCCAAGCCGAGCGTTATCTTCCCGTTCGGGAAGTTTGCGTTGTGGACCTTGGGCCTAAGTCCGTTGTCGAAGGACAGGTACGGCACCGCCGCCGCCGCGCCGGTCACTACTGACTAGCTGCATCCTGACGGTGCTGATCGATGAGACCGCCAAGCGTGTCCGACTGGATGGGCGGCACGGATTGCAGCCGTATGAGAATGTCATCAAACGGATGGTGCCTTTGCTGCGGTGACGCGGGATTCGCGATGTCCTCAACCACCTTCTTCGCATCAGCGGTCGCCTGGCAGTGTTGTCAGGCAATGCGCTTGCTCGTCGAGTCTGGTGCTGGTAGTGATAGCCGAACAGGGGAGGGGGCTAGGCAATGGCACTGGATCGAATGGAGCGAATCCTCGTCTTGGCGAAAACGTACCCATCGCCCAGCGCAAAGCATGTCGAAACGTCCTGTGTGGCAGGCATCTCCCAATGTGGCGCGATGCGTCGGCTATTTCCTGTGCCGTTCCGGATGATCGAAGATGGTCAGCAGTTCAAGAAGTGGCAATGGATCGACGTGCGCGTCGAGAAGACCAGCAAGGATCATCGGCCGGAAAGCCACAAAGTCTACGTCGATACGATTGCCTGTGGCGACGTAATAGACACCAGGAAGGCGTGGGCAGCCAGATGGGAATGGCTTGACAAGATTCCAGCATTCGACGACTTCCAAGCTAT
Source organism: Lysobacter sp. Soil_N_23 (assembly GCF_057656135.1). NCBI lineage: Bacteria > Pseudomonadati > Pseudomonadota > Gammaproteobacteria > Lysobacterales > Lysobacteraceae > Lysobacter > Lysobacter sp. Soil_N_23. The sequence continues at coordinate 104,531 of NZ_JBDGKY010000007.1, read as the reverse complement.
AGACGACGCTAGAAAAATCGAGGGGCTCTCGCTGGCGTTATTGCATCCAAAGCGACTGGTTGGTTTGGACATCACCAAGGCCCGACATCCGGACTGGACGGATGAAGAGAAGGAGAAGCTCGAGCGCGAGCAGATGCAGGGCGACCTTTTCTCCGAGGCGGAAGCGAAGCAGCAGGTGAAGCAGCTTCGTAAGGTGCCGTTCGACTTTCACTACCGTTACGTCTGCGAGACGCCGGAGGGCGAGAAGGAGCACAAGCATAAGATCGTGGATTGGGAAGCGGGCGCGCTGTTCTGGAACTGCCGGCATAGCCATGGTGATGGCTGGGAAGGACCTTTTCGCGCGAAGCTGGAAGGCGAGCTTGGTAGAAAGGGTCTGATGTTTCTGATGGGCAACCAGCATCGATTCCAGGACCAGTGGCTGATCGTCAGCCTGATCTACCCGCCTAAGCGACAACCAGAGGAAGGCCGACAGGGAGCGCTTTTCCTTTAGCGGCCGAGATGTGCTTCACGCTGGCACCGCAATGCTTGCGGACAGCGTCGGCCACCATCGAGCGATGGCAGAAATTGAAATCGGCCTCATAGCAGAGTAGGACACAGTTCGAAACAGTCACCAGATCAGAAAGGGCTCCAATGGCGTCTTGCTGTTTCTTCAGGTGTTTCAGGAACCCTTCCGTGTAGCGCTTCCAGTCACTGTCTTCGCGGTAGCGATTGCGCACCGGCTTCGGACAGCCCAGCGCAAACACATGCACATATTCGAGGCCCGCGAGATTCAACGCATTAGCCAGCGCTGTTTTGGAGAAACCGGGCTTGCGCGATAGTGGCAGTTCGCGGATGTCGACAACGGTCTCGATGTCGTGCTTGTTAAGCAGTGACATGAACCCGCCGATGTCCAGGCCTTCGTAGCCAATGGTGAAAACAGTCATCTTCATGCCCTCGAGACGGCGCATCTTACTGGATGGCGGCGGGCGATCGCTTGCTCTGCCTCGGTGCGGTGCAAGGCAGCTTAGTCAACCACGCGAGGCTCACCTCCGGTCTGACTGTAACCCTTCCGAAATGATCAGTTCCCGCGGCTGATCTGTCAGCCAAATGACCTCAGGGGAGGTTCGCTTCTCAACGGACGTCGCCCACTTCACAGCCTTGGAGATGAAAGCATGCAGGCTCTCCAGCAGGAAGGCCGGCGAAACAGTGCCCGGATAAGGATCGGCCGCAGCGGGACTTAGGGCTCTCGGAAGCCCTTGAAAACAAAAAGCCCCGCACTGGCGGGGCTTTCCGGTTCAACGTGTGGTGGCTATGGGTGGACTCGAACCACCGACCCCAGCATTATGAGTGCTGTGCTCTAACCGGCTGAGCTACATAGCCACGCGGTGAACCGCGAATTATTCATGCCGAGGGGGTCCGCGTCAATCGTCTTTTGACGGGCCGCCCGCGCGCCAGCTGCTTTGCAGAGCTTGTCGTCCCGGCGTACGGCGTGGCAGAGTCGGACACAGTGAATTCAGGAGTCCGCATCGTGATCGATCCGGACGGCTACCGACCCAACGTCGGCATTGTACTGATGCACCCCGACGGACGCCTGTTCTGGGCGCGACGAGTGCATCGCGACGGCTGGCAGTTCCCGCAGGGCGGGATGAACAGCGACGAGACGCCGCTGGAGGCCATGTATCGCGAGCTGCGCGAGGAAACCGGCCTGCTTCCCGAGCACGTCGAGGTCCTGGGCGCGACCCCCGGCTGGCTGCGCTACCGCCTGCCGCAGCGGGCGATCCGCCGTCACGACCGGCTGGTCTGCATTGGCCAGAAGCAGGTCTGGTTCCTGCTGCGCCTGACCGGCCAGGAGTCGGACCTGCGCCTGGACCTGACCGACAAGCCCGAATTCGACAACTGGCGCTGGGTCGACTTCTGGTACCCGGTGGCGCACGTGGTGATGTTCAAGCGCGGGGTCTATGCCCGCGCGCTCAACCACCTGGCCCCCGTCGCCCGCCAGGTCGCCGGTCCCCAGGCCGTGCCGGCGCCGGGCCCTGAGTTCCATTGCCACGACCCCCGCAGCCAGCCCCGCAACCGCCAGAGGCCGCGCTGGCGGGGTCCCGGCGGGGCTGAACCGGGGCAGGGCTCGCGTTAATGAAAATCACTGCCCGTATTTATTGACAATCATTCTCATTCGTGGCGGAATGGCTCCCGCAGCCGATCCGGCTGTCAGCCAGAACCCGCCACCGTGTACGTCTGCATCTGCAATGGGGTTACCGATCACGACATCCGCCAGGCCGCCGACGCGGGCTGCAGCAGCGTGACCGAATTGACGATGCGTACCGGTGCCGGCGCAAACTGCGGCAGTTGCCTGGACATGGCCGGCTCGATGCTCGATGCCGCCCGTGCGGTCCGCGAACTGCCCTTCGCAGTGATGCAACAGGCCGCCTGAGGCGGCACCGCGGACCAGGGTCCGCGGCTCCGATCGTCGTTGACCCAATCGCCACTGATTCCTGCTCGCGGATGCACTCGATTCGCGTTCCGTCACTTCTTGCGTGAACGGGGTAGAGTCCGGCCATTGCACCCACAAGGAGCCGGGCCATGAAGGGCGACGCCAAGGTCATCGAATACCTCAACAAGGCGCTCTACAACGAGCTGACCGCGATCAACCAGTACTTCCTGCACGCCAAGATGCTGAAGAACTGGGGCCTGAAGGAACTCGCCGACCACGAGTACCACGAGTCGATCGACGAGATGAAGCACGCCGACAAGCTGTCCGAGCGCATCCTCTTCCTCGACGGCCTGCCGAACTTCCAGGCGCTGGGCAAGCTGCGCATCGGTGAGAACCCGCGCGAAGTGCTGGCCTGCGATCTCGCCCTCGAGCTCGAAGCCCTGCCGATGCTGCGCGAGGCGATCAAGTACTGCGAGTCGGTGGGCGACTACGTCAGCCGCAAACTGTTCGCCGACATCCTCGATTCCGAGGAAGAGCATGTCGACTGGATCGAGACCCAGCTGTCGCTGATCGAGCGCCTGGGCGAGCAGAACTACCTGCTGACCAAGATCGAGGAATGAGTCCGGCGGCACGCGCCGCAACCCTCTGCAGACGAACGCCGCCGGAACTTCCGGCGGCGTTTTTCGTTGTGCAACCGCTTTGAGAAAAGCCAGGATGGTTTGAGAAAAGCCCTATGTCGAGCGGTGGCGATGTCCGGTAGCTTGGCCGGATGCAGCTTTCACACTGGACCCGGCCGTGGCGCACGGCGGAACAGCGTCCGCCACACCCACCACAGCAGCAGTGCCAGCACCACGCTGACCAGCACGACCAGCGACAGGGCGATCCAGGGATGGGCGAACACCAGTGCCAGTCCGCCGACGGTGGCGACATCCTCGGTGATCGAGGCGGTCCAGTTGCTGACCGGTTCCGGCGAAGTGTTGAGCAGGGCGCGCGAACCGGCCTTGAGCACGTGGCTGGTCAGCGCAACCCCGGCACCTGCCGCCAGCGCGCCCGCACCGAGCTGGCCATCGGGCGAGAGCGTCGCCGCGGCCAGGAAGGCACCGGCCGGAACACGCAGCAGGGTATGCAGCAGGTCCCAGCCCGAATCGACGCCGGGGATCTTGTCGGCGAAGAACTCCGCCGCCGCCAGTACGCCCGATACCCCCAGCACCCACGGCGAGGCGGTGACTTGGAGCGCCTGTGGCAGGTCGAGCCAGCCGAAAAAGCCGGCCAGGCCGACGCCGAACACGGTCAGGTAGACCCGGATGCCGGCCAGCCAGGCCAGGACTACACCAATTGCGAACAGGTGCGCATCCGTCACGGCTTTTACCTCGCTAGACTGTGGTCCGAGTATAGGGGCAGGGGATCCGGTGGCGCAGGCCATCGGCACGCATGCTGATGAACAAGCCGCCGCGCAAGGCGCCACCGCCGCGCTTCACCATTGTCCAGCAGCGCCCGGACCGGCGCCCGCTGATCGTTACCGTGCTCGCATTGGCCTGGGTGGCCTCGCTGACCGTGGCCTGGCTCGGCGCCGAGCGCCGCGCCGCGCCGCTGCTGCCGGAACTGTCAGCGCAGTTGCACGAAGCCCGCTCGCAGCTCAGCCACTGGCGCACCAAGGCCGAGACGCTGGAGCAACGCGAAGCGACCCTGGCGCGTTCGGACCAGATCAGCCGCGTCGCCAACAAGCAGGTGCAGAGCGAGCTGGCCGAGCGCGAGGAAGAGATTTCCGACCTGCGCTCCAACATCGCCTTCTACGAACGCCTGGTCGGCGCCACGGGACAGGCCAAGGGCCTGAGCGTGCATTCGGCGCAGTTCACGCCGGAGACCGGCGGCACCTGGCGCTACCAGATCGTGCTGACGCAGAACCTCAACAAGGGCGCGATCAGCCGCGGCAAACTGCGCTTCAACGTCGAAGGCGTGCGCGACGGCAAGCTCACCTCGATCGGCTGGAACGAACTGCACCAGCGCAGCGACTGGCCGGCGCAGGACTACTCGTTCCGCTACTTCCAGCAACTCGGCGGCAGCGTCATGCTGCCGGCGGGGTTCACGCCGCAGCGGGTGCGGGTGTCGCTGCAGAACGGCGACGTCGCCATCGAACAGAGCCTGGGCTGGAGCCATGGCGGCACGATTGCCAGTCTCTGAGCAACCCGGCCTCTGAGCCATCCACACATTGCAGCAACGGTCCGCAGGCGCGGGCCACCAACCGGAAGCACTGACTGATGTTCAAGAACAAGACGGCCGCGCAGGTTGGCCAGGTCGACACCCTGATCGGGCCGCAGGTGGTGATCCGCGGCGACCTGCTCTTCAGCGGCGGGCTGTATGTCGAAGGCCGCATCGTCGGCAAGGTGATCGCGCAGGACGGCCAGAAGGCGACGCTGACGCTGGCCGAGCAGGGCAGCATCGAAGGCGAGGTTCGCGCGCCGGTGGTGGTGATCAACGGCCAGCTCAGCGGCGATGTGTACGCCAGCGAGCGCGTCGAACTGGCGGCCAAGGCCCGCGTCCAGGGCAACGTCCATTACCAGGTCGTGGAGATGCTGGCCGGCTCGGTGCTGACCGGCCGCCTGATCCACGCCGAGGCCCATGCCGAAGCCTTGTCGCTGGCTGAAGGCCATCTGGACGCCCACGCCGCTTTGGGCTGACCGTCACAGTCAGGCGCGGTAGGCTGGTCGCCGGAACATCCCCTGGCGACCGGCATGACCCAACCCGTTCCCGAGACTCCCCCGACCACTGAGCCCACCGAGGCCGCCGCAGCCGAGGCGGCGCCGGCGTGGCCGGTCATGCAGGTGCAGACGCGCTGGGTGACGATTGCCGGCCTCGCCCTAATTCTGGCCCTTGGATTCGGCGGCTGGGGTCTGTGGCGGGTGATCTCGCCCGATCCGGGCGACCCGCGCGTGCTGCTGGAAGACAGCCAGCGTGCCGCCCGCGGCCAGCAGACGCAGATCGACCAGCTGCAGCAGCGCGTCTCGACCCTGACCCGCTCCGACCAGATCAGCCGGGAGGCCAACCGCGACCTGCAGAGCACCCTGGCCGAGCGCGACGAGGAGGTGGCCGCGCTGCGAGCCGACGTCGCCTTCTACGAACGCCTCGTCGGCAGCACCGCGCAGCGTCGCGGCCTGGCGGTCCATGCCCTGCGGCTGCAGCCGCAGAACGACACCGCCTGGCACTTCACCACCACCCTGACCCAGAACCTCAACCGCGGTGCGGTCAGCACCGGAGAGATGAGCATCACCATCGAGGGCACCCGCGCCGGCAAGCTGCAGAAGCTGGCCTGGGGCGAGCTGCGCCAGCAGCCGGGTGCGACCGGCGTGCCGTACTCGTTCAAGTACTTCCAGCAGGTCGAAGGCGATGTGTTCCTGCCCGCGGACTTCACCCCGGTGCGGGTGAGCGTGCGGCTGGCGCCGAAATCCGGCGCCGCGATCGAGCAGTCGTTCACCTGGGCCGAGGCGATACGCGACATCGCGCCGGCGACCGCGGCGGAGTAGCCGCATTCGACTCCTCCCCCTGCTCGCAGGGGGAGGCTGGGAGGGGGTCGAGGCCGAAGGCCGAGCGAGCTCAGCCCCAAAAGCGTCACCCCTCCCCAGCCCTCCCCTGCGAGCAGGGGAGGGAGACAACAGCCCGCAAGGCTTGAACCGCGTCGCCGCGCCCCCCATCCTGATCGGATGGAAACGTTCATCCCCACGCTCGCGACGCCGGATTACCAGTCGCTCGATCGCCCCCTGCAGTTCACTTCCGCGGCCGCCAGCAAGGTCCGCGAACTGATCGCCGAAGAAGGCAACGATGCCCTCAAGCTGCGCGTCTACATCCAGGGCGGCGGTTGTTCGGGGTTCCAGTACGGCTTCGAGTTCGACGAGCAGCAGGGCGAGGACGACCTGGCCGTGCTGACCGACGGCGTCACCCTGCTGGTCGACCCGCTGAGCCTGCAATACCTGATGGGCGCGCAGGTCGATTACACCGAAAGCCTGCATGGCGCGCAGTTCGTGATCCGCAATCCGAACGCGAAGACCACCTGCGGCTGCGGCTCGTCGTTCGCGGTGTGAGTAGCGAACCGGCACCTTTCGCCTTCGTCGAGGCGGGCGTCGATGCCGCCTGCCGCGCCGCCCTCGACCGCGCCGATCGCCTGCGCGACGACCCCGATGCGTTGAAGGCGTCATGGCCACGGGCGCGCGTGGTGCTGCTCGACGAACGTGGCGATGCCTATGCCGACGACGCCGGCCACTTGTTGGCGCCGCACGGCGAGCAGGTCAGCGAAGGCCCCGGTGGCATCGGTGCTGCCGTATTCCTCGGCCTGGACGCGCAAGGCGGCGCCTGGTTCGCACTGGAAGGTGCATTGACTGCATTCGTGGCGCCGCGCCGGGTCGACCTGCGCAGCGCCGCCGGGCTGTGGCCGGGATTCGAGGCGAGCGTTTTCGCCCAGGCGCGCGCGCTGCAGCACTGGCGCAATCGCCATCGCCATTGCGGCGTCTGCGGCGGCGTGGTCGCGCTGTCGCGCGCGGGCTGGCAAGGCCGCTGCGAGCAATGCGGCGCCGAACATTACCCGCGTACCGACCCGGCCGTGATTGTCGCGGTCAGCGATGGCGAGCGCCTCTTGCTCGGCCGGCAGAAGGCCTGGCCGGCACGGCGCTACTCGGTGATCGCCGGATTCGTCGAACCGGGTGAATCGCTCGAACAGACCGTCGCCCGCGAAGTGCTCGAGGAAACCGGCGTGCGCGTGCGTCGTTGCCGTTACCTGGCGTCGCAGCCATGGCCGTTCCCGGGCGCATTGATGCTCGGCTTCAGTGCGCAGGCCGAAAGCGACGAGCCGCAGGTCGGCGACGAACTCGAGGAAGCGCGCTGGTTCACGCGCGACGAAGTGCTCGCCGCGCGTGCCCGCGGCGAGTGGGGCGGCGACCGCGACGATGGCCAGGGCGCAGTGTTGTCGCCCGGCATCTCGATCTCGCGATGGTTGATCGAACAGTGGTTGCAGGCCGTGTAGGAGCGAGCTTGCTCGCGATATGCCGTCAGCAGCTCGTGACGCTCCCGATCGCGAGCAAGCTCGCTCCTACCTGGTCGACGGCAGACCGATCCGGGCAAGCTCGCTCTCCCATCGGTTGACGGCCTAGAATCGGGCAGCCAGCCCCGGAGACCGTCGGAATGTCCGCAACCCTGATCGCCGTTGTCGTCGCGCTCGTGCTCGGCCATCTGGCGCAGTCGCTGGCGGCCTCGGTGCGCGACTACGGCTGGTATCGCAACTGGCTGCGCTGGCTCGATGCGCGCCTGTCGACGAACGATTTCTGGCGCGGGCGCTGGGGCCTGGTGATCGCGCTGGTGCCGCCGCTGCTCGCGGTCGGCCTGTTCCAGCTGGCCCTGCTCGAACCGCTTTGGGGTTTGGCCGGCCTGGCCTTCGCCATTGCCGTGCTGTTCTACGCCTGGGGCCCGCGCGACCTGGACCTGGACGTGGAAGCGATCGCTGCCGCCGGCGACCCGGTCTCGCGCCGCGCCGCCGCCGCGCGACTGTGGCCGGAAGGCGAGATGCCGGCGACGCTGGACGGGGCATCGCTGATCGAAGCGGTGTTCCGCAATGCCCAGCAGCGCTGGTTCGGCGTGTTGTTCTGGTTCCTCGCGCTCGGGCCGGTCGGCGCCCTGCTGTACCGCTTCACGGTACTGGCGGCGCAGGGTGAGGCTTCCGGCGAACTGCCGGTCGAGACCCGCATGGGTGCGCGCAAGTTGCAGGCCCTGCTCGACTGGCCGGTGGCGCAAATGATGACGCTGTCGTTGGCGCTGGTCGGCAACTTCGACACCGTGCTCGGCGCGTGGCGCGAGGCAGGCGGTGCCTCGTTCGATCTCGACCGTCCCTTCCTCGGCGCGGTGGCGCGCGCCAGCGTGAAGTGCGAGCTGGCAGAGGAGGCCGCGGACTTCGGCAGCGATAACGGCGGCAGCGACAACGGCGGCAGCGTCGAGGCGGGCGAGGGCGGCCTGCCGGCACCGCCGGCAATGCCGCCGGCCTGGTCGGCCGACCTGCCGGAACTGCGCGACGCGATGAGCCTGGTCTGGCGCAGCCTGCTGGTCTGGCTGGCGGTGCTGGCGCTGTTCGTGATCGCCGGCTGGGTCAGCTGACCCGGCTCCCGTCCGAACGCGTCATCCGTGCAGCTGGATGCGCTCGAGCTCACCCATGATCTGCTGGTACTTCGCCCAGCCGCCGCTGTAGAAGAACAGCGCCACCACGCACAAGCCGACGATGATCAGGACGGTGGTGATCCAGCACCACACCCTGGCGCTGCGCGAGGCTTCGTCCGCACCGGCGTCGTCGCCGGCATTGAGTCTGCGGTTGACCTGCGCGCCATAGACGATCGCGACGATGCCCGAGATCGTGCCGAGGACGCAGAAGACAAGCATCGACGCGACCGTCATCCCGATCGCCCACAGCAGGTGACTGGGAACCGCAGGCGGCGACTGTGGCGGTGCCGGCGGCAGCGTGCTCATGGACGGCCCTGCGAGCGTGGTCAGGGCCGATGCTAGGCAGTCGCCTGTCGTTGTGGCGTGGTGACTGCCCCGCGCCTGGAATGCCTCAGGCCGCGTCGCCGCGCAGCTCGCGCACCCGCGCCTCCAGCATCGGTGCATCGGCCACGGCGCCATCGATGGGGGCCACGGCAATCACCTCGACCGGCGCGCGGAACCGGCGCGGCACCCGCATCCGGCCCAGGCGTCCATCGCGGCGGCTCCACATGCTCGTCCACATGTTGCGCAGGGCCATCGGCACCACCGGCACCGGGCGCCGCTCGAGGATCCGCTCGACGCCGGACTTGAACGGCGCGATCGCGCCATCCCGCGTCAGCCCGCCCTCCGGGAAGATGCCGACCAGTTCGCCCCCGGCCAGCGCCGCATCGATCTCGTCGAACGCGCGCTGCATCAGTTCCGGGTCTTCCTTGGCGCCGGCGATCGGAATGGCCTTGGCGGTGCGGAAGATCCAGCTCATCACCGGGGTGTTGAAGATCTTGTAGTACATGACGAAGCGCACCGGTCGCGGGATGCTCGCGGCCAGGATCAGCGCGTCCATGTAGCTGACGTGGTTGCACACGATCAGCGCCGCGCCCTCGTCGGGCACGTGCTTCTCCACGCCGTGCACGCGCAGCCGGTAGAGGCCGCGCACGAGAACCCAGCTGAGGAAGCGCATCAGGAATTCGGGCACGATCGTGAAGATGTAGATCGCGACCACGACGTTGGCGATCGCCAGCGCCAGGAAAACCTGCGGAATCGACCAGCCCAGCAGACGCTGCACCGCGATACCGAGCCCGGCGGCGAGCACGATGAACACCGCGTTCTGGATGTTCATGCCGGCGATCACGCGCGAGACCTCGTCGCGCGGCGTGCGGCTCTGGATCAGCGCGAACAGGGGCACGACGAAGAAGCCGGCAAACAGGCCGATGCCGACCAGGTCGATGACGATGCGCCAGCTGCCGGGCTGCGCCATGAAGGCGCCCACGCTGGACACCTGCGCCGGTGCGATGCCGCTGCGGGCGAAGTAGAGGTCGACCATGAAGGCGCTGATGCCGAACGCACCCAACGGCACCAGGCCGATCTCGACCGTGCGCGCCGACAGCTTCTCGCACAGGATCGAGCCGACGCCGGTGCCGATCGAGAACAGCGCCAGGGCGAAGATGTAGAGCGTGCCGCTGCCGCCCAGGTTGACCTCGGCGTAGGTCGGCAGCTGCGAGGTCAGCACCGTGCCGACGAACCAGAACCACGACACGCCGAGGATGGCGTTGCGCACCGCCGGCTGCTTCCGGGCCATGCGCAGGATCGCGACCGATTCGGGGATCGGGTTCCAGTTGATCTTCAGGTCCGGGGCACCGGCTTCGGCGCGCGGGATCGCACGGCTGACCAGGTTGCCGGCCACCGCCAGCAGGATGATGGAAGTAGCCGCCACGATCGGCCCGTGCGCGCCGGCCACGGCGAAGATCAGGCCGCCGAAGATCATGCCGGCGAGGATCGACATCGAGGTGCCCATCTCGACCAGGCCGTTGCCGCCGGTGAGTTCCTCGGGCTTGAGCACCGACGGCAGGATCGAATACTTCACCGGCCCGAACAGCGTCGATTGCAGCCCGGTGCAGAACAGCGCGACCAGCAGCACGACCATGTTCTGGGTCAGGAAGCCGACCGCGGCCAGCGACATGATCACGATTTCCATCGTCGTGGTGATGCGGATCAGCCGCGACTTCTCCAGCTTCTCGGCGATCTGCCCGGCGGTGGCCGAGAACAGGAAGTAGGGCAGGATGAACAACGCCGGCGCGAGGTTGGTGTAGAGCGTGCGCTGCTCCGGGCTGATGCCCAGGAAGAACAGCAGGCCGATGATGGCCTGGCGGTAGACGTTGTCGTTGAAGGCACCAAACGCCTGCGTGGCGAAGAAGGGCAGGAAGCGGCGCTGCCGGAGCAGTTCGAACTGGTTGTGCGCCATGCGCTGGGAAGGTCCGTTTCGGTTCGGGCGAGACTAGCAGAGCTTCGCGAAATCCCCGTCTCCCAGGCCGCGCAGCGTCAGGGAGAGGGGCGGCCCGCCATTCCGCTCCCAGCCAGCTTCCCCCGCCTACCCTGCGCCGGACACCCTTGCAGAAGGAGGCGTCATGACCGCGGACACCAAGACCCCGCTTGAACACGTCAACGACACCGTGCTGCAGCTCAAGGAGATGCGCCATTACTCCAAGAACAACGTCGAGCTGCTGACGACGCAATGGCTGCTGTTCGACGGCGAGCTGTCAAAGCTCAAGAAGGCGCAGGCCATCGAAGACCTGATGTCGCGCCAGGCCGAGTTCCACGACGCCCTGGAAGCGGCGATCACCGACCTGGAAGAGGTCGCGGTGAGCCTGCAGCCTCCTGCGGAGGAGGCTGCCGGTTGAGTCGGAAGCAGTGACCTGGGCTCAGTAACCTGAGATCAGGCCGGCTCGCAATCGGCCGTTTCGCGCTCGATCGCGCGCCAGCCGATGTCGTGGCGGTGGAACTCGCCGTGCCAGGAGATGCCGGCGATCTCGGCGTAGGCGCGGCGCTGCGCGTCGAGCACCGTGTCACCGAGCGCGCACACGCACAGCACGCGGCCGCCGGAGGTGACGACATGCTCGCCTTCGATCTTCGTGCCGGCGTGGAAGACCTTGGTGTCGTCCAGGTCGGGCGTGTCCCAGGCGCCGATCACGTCGCCGACGCGCGGCGTGCCGGGATAGCCTTCGGCCGCCATCACCACGCCCAGCGACGGGCGCGGATCCCACTTGGCCGAGACTTCGTGCAGGCGCTCGTCGATCGCGGCCTCGACCAGGTCGAGCAGGTCCGACTCCAGGCGCAGCATGATCGGCTGCGTTTCCGGATCGCCGAAACGCACGTTGAACTCGATCACCTTCGGCGCGCCCGACTTGTCGATCATCAGGCCGGCATAGAGGAAGCCGGTGAACGGCACGCCGTCGCTGGCCATTCCGCGCACGGTCGGCTCGACCACCTCGCGCATGATGCGTGCGTGCACTGCCGGCGTGACCACCGGTGCCGGTGAGTACGCACCCATGCCGCCGGTGTTGGGGCCGGTGTCGCGGTCACCTACGCGCTTGTGGTCCTGGCTGGTCGCCATCGGCAAGGCCGTGGTGCCATCGACCATCGAAATGAAGCTGGCTTCCTCGCCGTCGAGGAACTCCTCGATCACCACGCGCGCACCGGCGGCGCCGAAGGCGTAGTCCGACAGCATGTCGGTGATCGCCGCCTCGGCCTCGGCCAGGGTCATCGCCACGATCACGCCCTTGCCGGCGGCCAGGCCGTCGGCCTTGATGACGATCGGTGCCCCTTTCTCCTGGACGTAATCGAGCGCCGCGTCCGCCTCGGTGAACACCGCGTAGTGCGCGGTAGGGATGCCATGGCGGGCGAGGAAGTGCTTGGCATAGGCCTTGCTGCCTTCCAGCTGCGCTGCCTGCGCGCTCGGTCCGAAGATGCGCTTGCCGGCGGCGCGGAAGCGGTCGACCACGCCGGCCACCAGCGGGCCTTCCGGGCCGACCACGGTCACCGCCACGCCTTCGCTGTCGACCAGGGCGAGCAGGCCGTCGATGTCGCTTGCGGCGACCTCGACGTTGCGGCACTTGAGTTCGGTCGCGGTGCCGGCGTTGCCAGGCGCGACCAGCACTTCATCGATGCGGGGCGACTGCGCCAGTTTCCACGCCAGCGCGTGCTCACGACCACCGGAACCGATTATGAGGACTTTCATGCGTGCTCCTGGTGTGCCGCGGCGTGGGACTGCGAATTTTACGGGACGCGCCGCGCAGCCGCGACCGCCTCTCCGCTGGGGTCTGCTCCGCAAGCTGCCAGGATCGGTGCCCTGCTGCCCGCGGAATGCCCTCGATGGATCGGGTCCTGCAATGGATCAAACGCTGTTGCCACCGGTAATCGGCCTGACCAACAGGTTTTGTGGGATTACGTGCTGCTCGCGGGACACGCCCTCTCACCGTCGTCCCGGCGAACGCCGGGACCCAGACCCGCAGCTCATCGAACCCATCACGTCATCCCGGCGAACGCCGGGATCCATTTGCTGTTGCTTGTTCACCGTTGAAGGTAATGGCCTTCGGTTGCACCTGTGCGATTCCTGCATGACTGCCGCGAGCAAACGCAAGCAAGAGCAGATGGATCCCGCTGTTCGCCGGGGCGACGGTGACAGGGCGGATGCGGTGACAGCCTGGATCCCGGCGTTCGCCGGGATGACGGTGAGTGGGCTGGCTGGCTGCGGGCCGCGGGTCCCCGCGTTCCCTGGACGACGGAGCTACGTCGCGGTGAAGCTTGCGTGGTACGTGACTTCACCTTCGGCCACGCCATCGCCGAATGCCAGCGCCTGGAAATACTCCGCCGGCACATCACCAAAGTGCAGGCCGGGCGCGTGGCGGAATCCGAAGCGCTGGTAGTACTCCGGCTCGCCCAGTACGACGCAGCCCAGCGCGCCGCGCTCGGCCAGTTCGCTCAGGCCGGCGCGGATGAGTGCGCTGCCGACGCCGTTGTGCTGGTCCGCAGGCGCCACCGCCACCGGGCCCAGGCCGTACCAGTGTTCGCTGCCGTCGCCGACGCGCACCGGCGAGAACGCCACGTGGCCGGCGATGCGACCGTCGATGTCGGCCACCAGCGACAGGCTCAAGGCGCCGTCCGCGCGCAGGGCTTCGACGATGCGCTGTTCAGTCCGGCCTGAGCCCTGCTGGTCGGCGAACGCCGCTGCGATCACCTGGCCGATGGCCGTGTGGTCGGCCGGGGATTCGGTTCTTATCCACATGGCTGGATGCGCCTGGTTGTGTCGGCCCAGTGTCCCGCAGCGGCGGTTACGACGCGGTCAGGACGCCACAACGCATGATCCCGGCTTGCGCCGGGATCATGCAGTGCCACTTCAGCTGTGCTTGCGATCGCGATCAGTGGCGGAAATGACGCACGCCGGTGAAGACCATGGCGATGCCGTGCTCGTCGGCGGCGGCGATCACCTCGCCGTCGCGCATCGAGCCACCCGGCTGGATCACCGCCTTGATGCCGGCTGCCGCTGCAGCATCTATGCCGTCGCGGAACGGGAAGAACGCATCCGACGCCATCACCGAGCCCGGCACGACCAGTCCTGCTTCCTCGGCCTTGAGTGCGGCGATCCTGGCACTGACGACTCGGCTCATCTGGCCGGCGCCGATGCCGATGCTGCGATGATCCTTCGCGTAGACAATCGCGTTGGACTTGACGAACTTGGCGATGCGCCAGGCGAACAGCAGGTCGTCGAACTGCGATGCGGTCGGCGCCAGCTTGCTGACGACCTTGAGTTCGTCGCGGCCGACTTCGCGGATGTCGCTGGTCTGCATCAGCAGGCCCGAGCCGACCCGCTTGATGTCGAAGTTGTTGCGGCCCTCGCCGTGCGGGATGCGCAGGACGCGGACGTTGGCCTTCTTGCGTGCGTAGTCGAGCGCGCCGTCCTCGTAGTCCGGTGCGATCAGCACTTCGACGAACTGGCGGTCGAGGATGGCCTTGGCGGTGGCCGCGTCGAGCTTGCGGTTGAAGGCGATGATGCCGCCGAACGCAGAGGTCGGGTCCGTCGCGTAGGCCAGCTCATAGGCATCGCCGCAGGCGACGCCCTGCGCCACGCCGCAGGGATTGGCGTGCTTGACGATCACACAGGCCGGAAGCTCGAACTGGCGCACGCATTCCCACGCGGCGTCGGCATCGGCGAGGTTGTTGAAGCTCAGTTCCTTGCCCTGCAGCTGGGTGAACGTCGCCAGCGTGCCCGGCACCGGGTACAGGTCGCGGTAGAACGCGCCGTGCTGGTGCGGGTTCTCGCCGTAGCGCAGGTCCATGACCTTGACGAAGTTGCTGTTCTGCTGCGCCGGGAACAGCGCGCGGCTGCCGTCGGCCTGCAGCGCCGACAGGTAGTCGCTGATGCAGGCGTCGTACTGGGCGACGCGGTTGAAGGCGGCCACCGACAGGGCGAAGCGCGTGGATGCGGCGAGCGCGCCGTCGTTGTCCTGCAGTTCGCTGACGATCCCGGCGTACTGCGCCGGATCGGTGGCGACGGCGACGCGGGCGAAGTTCTTCGCCGCCGAGCGCAGCATCGCCGGTCCGCCGATGTCGATGTTCTCGACAATGTCCTCCATCGTGCTGGACGGGTCCGCGGAGACCTTCTCGAACGGATACAGGTTCAGCACCAGCAGGTCGATCGCGCCGATGCCGTGCTGCGCCATCACCGCATCGTCCGTGCCGGCGCGACCCAGCAGGCCGCCGTGCACCAGCGGGTGCAGGGTCTTGACCCGGCCGTCCATCATCTCGGGGAAGCCGGTGACGTCGGAGACGTCCTTGACCGCCAGTCCGGCGTCGCGGATGGCCTTGGCGGTGCCGCCGGTGGACAGCAGCTCCACGCCGTGGGCGGCCAGCGCCTGGGCAAGTTCGATCAGGCCGGTCTTGTCGGACACGGACAGCAGCGCGCGGCGGATCTTCACCGGCGAGGCGGACAAACGCTCGGAAGTCATGTGGGGAGGGGGACGGCGACGGGAGCCGGGAATTATACCGGGACCGGGTCGGTCACGATTCGTGGTAGCCGCCGTGGCAGCGGCTTCAGCCGCGACCGGTGGGGCCTCGCGG
Source organism: Lysobacter sp. Soil_N_23 (assembly GCF_057656135.1). Classification (NCBI taxonomy): domain Bacteria; kingdom Pseudomonadati; phylum Pseudomonadota; class Gammaproteobacteria; order Lysobacterales; family Lysobacteraceae; genus Lysobacter; species Lysobacter sp. Soil_N_23. The sequence continues at coordinate 88,999 of NZ_JBDGKY010000007.1, read as the reverse complement.
CTGAAGCCGCTCCCGCCAGGTCAGTCGAGACCGTACTCGCGCAGCTTCTTGCGCAGCGTGGCGCGGTGGATGCCGAGCATCGACGCGGCGCGGCTCTGGTTGCCATCGCAGTGCTGCAGCACTTCGATGAAAAGCGGGATCTCGAGTTCGCGCAGCGCGATCTCGTAGAGGTTCTCGGTCTGGCTGCCGTCAAGGTCGCCGAGGAAGCGACGGATCGACGTCGCGACATGATCGCGCAACGGTACGCGTGGTGCGCTACGTGCGGGGTCGGTGCGGTCGGCGGCTGCGTTCAACATGATCCCCAGGGTGTACGCGTTGCTTCGGTGTTTCGCAGGTGCTGCTGCGGCGGTGCCGTCGATCCGGGCAGGAGAGTCGACGGGAAGCGGAGTCTAGCGCGGCCCCGTCGCAGGCGACAATGTGATGGCTCGCACTTCATCGGAAGTCGAAGGTAAACGCGACGATACGCGGTGCCGGTTCGACGACCTCCAGTGTCACGGTCGCGCTCTGTCCGGGCAGCAACACGTCGGCGGCCTTTTGATCGGGACGGTACTCGCCAGGGGTGAACGCGCGCTGTCCGGCCAACCGGCCGTCGACATCGGACAGGCCAAGCAGCAGGGTCGGCCACGGCTGCGGCCAGTGCGCGTCGTTGCGGAAACTCGCTTCTACAGAAAGCACGCCGGCGCTGCCGGGTTTGGCCCGCACATTGCGCTGGATCATCGTGAACGCCGCAGGCTCGCGCCAGGGCGGCAACTCGCAGCCGGCGACGGTGCACAACGCCGAAACACAGGGTCGCCAGCGTGCATCGGCGGCAAGCTCGCGGCGCTGCGCCAGCAACAGTTGCAAGCCCAGCAGCAGCACCAGGCCGGCCAGCGCCGCGTACCAGCGCCAGTGCAGGCGTGCGTTATCCGCAACCTTGCGGCGGCTGGCGAAACTGGGCTCACCCTTGCGGCGCGGACGCGTGCCGCGGCGTTGCCGTCGTGGCGCGACGGGACGGATCGCGGCGGCCTCGATGGCCTGTTCGAACGTCGGTGTTGCGGGCTCACCATCGTTCGTGGCTGCGGCTGCATGTGCATCAGGCGCCGGTTCGACGACCGCGTCGGCTTGCAGCGGTTGCGCCGTCGTCGCGGGCGATGGCGCGGAGTCCGGTTCCGCGCCATCGGCTATCCGGACATCGGCAATGTCGAAAACCGATGCATCATCCGTCGCGACCGCTTCCGGCGACTCCACGATGCCCTCGCAACGCGGGCACCGCTGCGATGCGCGATCGCGTGCGGCGATCAGCGCAACCAGGAATCCGCAATGAGGGCAGGGGACGAACATGGCGTGAGTCGGGTTGGAGCCGGAAAGGGTGACGGTCAGGCGACGGCACCGGAGCGGTCAGGCATTGCCCGGCCGTCGGCCATGCTCCTGCCCTTTGTTCGATTCGGTGAATCCCCGGTCGTATTCAAGCACGTCGACGCGGTCAGCGGCGACGTACGCCTGTGACGCGGATCCAGTCTTCGAGACGATCGGCCTGCAGCGAGTCGAAATCGGCGGAATAGCGCGCGATCACCTCGTCCTCCTGGCCGGCGAGGATGCCGGACATGGCGATGCGGCCACCGGGCGCGACCCGCGCGGCCAGGGTGTCGGCCAGCGCCACCAGGGCCGAGGCGAGAATGTTGGCGACGACAATCGGGTACGTCGCGGCCGGCTCCTGGTCGGGCATACAGGCCTGCAGGCGCTCGCCGACGCCGTTGCGCTCGGCGTTGTCGGCGGTGGCAATCAGGGCCTGGGGGTCGTTGTCGACGCCGATGGCCTGCGCCGCGCCGAGCTTGAGCGCGGCCAGGGCGAGGATGCCCGAGCCGCAGCCGAAGTCGAGGACGCGGGCTCCGGCCAGGACGCCCTCGCTGGCCAGCTGGTCCAGCCACTGCAGGCACAGTGCGGTGGTCGGGTGCGTGCCCGAGCCGAAGGCCAGGCCAGGGTCGAGGCGAACGACCGCCGCATCGGCCGCGTCGGCACCGGCGGGCAGGTCGTGGTTCCAGGGCACTATCCAGGTGCGCGTGCCGAACTGCAGCGGTTCGTACTGGTCCATCCAGGCCCGCTCCCAGTCCTGGTCGGCGACATCGCGGAAGCTGGCGCGCGACCAGTCCAGGTCTTCGTCGGCGGCGCTCAGGGCGTACAGCAGCAGCTCCTGCGGCGTGCCGCCTTCGAACAGCGCCGTCAGCGTCAGCTCATGCCACAGCGGGGTCTGGCCGACGCCCGGCTCGAAGATCGCCTGCTCGTCCGGGGCGTCCGCGTGGGCGTCGGCGAGGGTGACCGCGAGGGCGCCGACGTTCTCCAGGGCGCGCTCGTAGCGCGGCTGCTGGACTTCGGTACAGGGCACGGTGAGTTCGAGGTAAGGCATGGCGGCGGGCGCGATGGACCGCGCAGGGGCAAGGGGGGCGGCCATGTTGCGGGGTGGGGCGGTCGCCGTAAAGCCGAGCGGGCCGGTTGCGGGCCGAGCCCGGCTGCCGCCGGCCGTGTCCGGGCCAGCCCGTTCAGTCAGACCGCACCGTGTTACGGCGGCGTCATGCCCTAGAATGACCGCCTTGTTCGCAGAACCGGCCGTATGCGGATGTCCGAAACGCTGGAAACAGGACTCACAGCGCGACCCCACGCGGGATCGGGCACGCGTGCGCGCGTCTCGGTCGTGGTGGTGGCGATTTCGATCCTGTTCGTGGCCGGTGCGGCATGGGTGCGCAGCAACCGTTCCGACACCGGCGCAAGCAGCATCCTGAAACTGGGCGCAGTGGACGCGGCGATCGCCGAGCAGTCCATTGGCGGTGACGTGCCGCCTTCGCAGGCGATCTCCGTGGCGCCGCTTGCCAGGCACGTGCCGCAGATCCGCGTCGAGTTCGAACACAGCGACGACCTCTTTGCGTACATGCAATCGCTCGAGCCTGCCGTGCGCCAGGGCGACGCCGACGCGAAGTGGATGGTGAGCCGCGTCTACGACTACTGCTCCGGGTATGCGATGGCGCCGGCTGCGTATGCGCGCGACACCCAGGTGATCCGCGAGATGGCGATGCGCGGCTCACCGGCGATGGCGGCGGCGCGCGAGCGTGTCAGCCGGCGTTGCTCCCGGTTCGTGCCGCAGGACGACCTGTCGCCGCGCATGATCGTGGTCAAGCGCACCGAAGCGGCGGAGGCAGGCAGCCTGGCCGCGGAGGCATCGCTGCTTGCCACCGGCAAGCCGGTCAGGCAAGGCGAGGCCTACGCGCGCGACCTGGTCGAGCGCGTGCAGGAATCGAAGGATGCCGATGCCTATTCGGCGCTGTCGCCAGGCATGGGCATCGCCTCCAGCGGTCGTGTGTCGATGACCGATCAGGTTGCCGGCACCCAGTTCTCCGAACTGGCCTGGCAACTGGCGGCATGCAGGCTCGGTCTCGACTGCGGGCCGCAGAGCTCGCTGATGACGTCTTACTGCGCCAACGGCGGGATCTGTTCGGCAGACTCGTCGCAGGATTTCACCAGTTTCGTATACGACGCCGCGATTCCGCGCCAGGGCGTCGATGTGGTCAATGCAATGGTCGACTCGCTGATGCGCGAGAAGAGGACAGGAAAATGATGAAGCTTGGATTCGGCGACAAGGCGCGCCGATACTTCTGGGTGCTGCTGTTCGCCACCTATTCGGTGTCGGCGGCTGGCGTGGTGATCGACGTGCTCGGCGACGAGTACCGGCATCTTTCCCAGGTGGCGGTGACCACGGTCGACTCCGATGCGGACGTGCGCATGTCCGGCGCGGCCCAGGTGGCGGCGGTCTATCGCGCCAGCAGCGGCGCGCCGTTCTCGACCCTGCCGCCGGGCAGCACGTTCAAGATGGTCTGGCCCGACGGTTCGAGCGAGTACGTGATGATCGTCAGTCCGTCCTCGAACGTGGGAGTCGATCCAATCCCGGGCAGCGCGCAGAAGGCGCCGGCACCGGCAGTAGACAACGATGCGTCGGCCGATGCCTCGACGATCGTGGGCGCGCGCTGACGGCTGTCGCCGTCATCCCGGCGAACGCCGGGACCCAGGCCCGCAGCCTGTCCTCCTGCGACCGGTCCCACCCGCATCGTCATCCCGGCGAACGCCGGGATCCATGTTGATCTCCACAGGTCTGGACTGACTCCAATGAAAAACGGCGCCCCCTGGCGCCGTTTTTCTTCGCCTCCTCACCCAACCCGGCGGACGACGCTTCGGCGTTTCGTTGCATGGCCTTCGGCGGTCCTCACCCCAACCCCTCTCCCGCAAGCGGGAGAGGGGCTTCCACCGTCATTGGAAGACCGTCATCCCCGCGAAGGCGGGGACCCCAGCGACGTTGCTTCTAAGACCGTCATTCCCGCGAAGGCGGGAACCCCTGGACGTTGCTCCCCGTGTTTCGCGAACACGCGTCGGAAACGCAAAGCCCCTCACACAAGTTCCCCTCACGTGGAAAAAGAACCATGAAAAACGGCGCCTTCCGGCGCCGTCCTTCATTGATGCGCTGCGCCACCCGATCACACGATCGACAGCGCTTTTTCCTTCTGTTCCTTCAGGCGCTTTTCCAGGTAGTGGATGTTCATTCCACCCTGCTGGAAGCCGGCGTCCGACATGATCCGCTGCTGCAACGGCACGTTGGTCTTGATGCCGTCGACGACCATCTCGCTCAGCGCCACGCGCATGCGCGCGATCGCGGTCTCGCGATCCGGGCCGTGCACGATCAGCTTGCCGATCATCGAGTCGTAGTTCGGCGGCACGCGATAGCCTTCGTAGATGTGGCTGTCGACGCGCACGCCCGGACCACCCGGCGCGTGGAAGTGCTGGATCAGCCCCGGGAACGGCATGAACGTCTCCGGATCCTCGGCGTTGATGCGGCACTCGATCGCATGGCCGTCCAGCACCACGTCGCTCTGCTTGATGGCGAGCTTGTGGCCGGCGGCGATGCTGAGCTGCTCGCGCACCAGGTCGATGCCGGTGACCATCTCGGTGACCGGGTGCTCGACCTGGATGCGGGTGTTCATCTCGATGAAGTAGAAGCGACCGTCCTCGTACAGGAACTCGAACGTGCCGGCGCCGCGGTAGCCGATGCGCAGGCAGGCCTCGACACAGACCTTGCCGATCTCCGCGCGCTGCTCGGGCGTGATGCCCGGTGCCGGCGCTTCCTCGACCACCTTCTGGTGGCGGCGCTGCATCGAGCAGTCGCGCTCACCCAGGTGGATGGCGCTGCCCTGGCCGTCGGCGAGCACCTGGATCTCCACGTGGCGCGGATTCTCCAGGAACTTCTCCATGTAGACCATGTCGTTGCCGAACGCGGCCTTGGCTTCGGACTTGGTGGTCTGGATGGCCACGGTCAGATGGGCTTCGGTGTGGACTACGCGCATGCCGCGACCGCCACCACCACCGGCGGCCTTGACGATGACCGGGTAGCCGATCTCGCGCGCGATCTTGACGTTGGTTGCCACATCGTCGCCGAGCGGGCCACCGCTGCCGGGCACGCACGGCACGCCGGCGGCCTTCATCGCCCGGATCGCCTCGACCTTGTCGCCCATCAGGCGGATCGTGTCGGCCTTCGGACCGATGAAGATGAAGCCCGACTGCTCCACGCGCTCGGCGAAGTCGGCGTTTTCCGACAGGAAGCCGTAGCCGGGATGGATGGCCTGGGCGTCGGTGACCTCGGCGGCAGCAATAATCTGCGCCATGTTGAGGTAGCTGTCCGTCGACGGCGCCGGGCCGATGCAGACCGACTCGTCGGCCATGGCGACGTGCTTGAGGTTGCGGTCGACGGTGGAGTGCACCGCGACCGTACGGATGCCCAGCGCGTGGCACGCGCGCAGGATGCGCAGCGCGATCTCACCGCGGTTGGCGATTACGACTTTATCGAGCATGGGCTGATCTCACCCGATGACGAACAGCGGCTGGTCGAACTCGATCGGCTGGCCGTTCTCGACCATCACCTTGAGCACGGTGCCGGCGACGTCGGCCTCGATCGGGTTGAACATCTTCATCGCTTCGATGATGCCCAGGGTATCGCCGGCCTTGACCGCTTGGCCGACGCTGACGAATGCGGGCTTGTCCGGCGACGGCGAGCCGTAGAAGGTGCCGACCATCGGCGCGCGCACGATGTGGCCCTCTGGCAGGTCGGCCTGTGGCTTGGCATGGCCGCCGGTGGCGGCTTCGGTCGGGCCGTGCATCGGCATCACCGGCGCATGGGCGAGCGGCGCGGCCTGCATGACCGGTGCGGCCACGGCGACGCCACGCGGCGTGCGGGCCAGGCGGACGGACTCTTCGCCTTCCTTGATCTCGATCTCGGCGAGGTTGGACTCCTCGAGCAGGTCGATGAGCTTCTTGATTTTGCGCAGGTCCATGGTGGGCCTCAGGGTCGTTGATGGTGGTCGTCCCGGGTAACGGGGCGACGGTCTTGAGTGGAGTTCAGGCCAGCCGCTTCAGCGCGGCGTCGAGGGCGTAGCGGTAGCTGTCGGCGCCGAAGCCGCAGACCACGCCGACGGCGAGGTCGCTGAAGTAGCTGGTGTGGCGGAACGGTTCGCGCCGGTGCGGGTTGGACAGATGGACTTCGAAAAAGGGGATCGCCACCGCCGCCAGTGCGTCGCGGATGGCCACACTGGTGTGGGTGAACGCGGCCGGATTGATCAGGACCAGCGCCGTGCCGTCCTCGCGGGCGGCCTGGATGCGCTCGACCAGGACGTGCTCGGCATTGGCTTGCAGGCTGTCGTAGGCGTGGCCGGCGGCTTCGGTGCGCTGGCGCAGGTCGGCGTCGATGTCCGCCAGGGTGGCATGGCCATACACCTCCGGCTCGCGGCTGCCGAGCAGGTTGAGGTTGGGGCCGTGCAGTACCAGCAACTTCGCCATGGCGGACCCGCGGTGCTCCCTACGAACTGCCTCAAAGGCGGGCAGTGTGCGCGATGCCGGCCGGGGTGTCCAGACGTTCGCTACCGTATCGACGAAGTTGTCAGGATTTAAGCAGTTGTTTGAGTGGACGCTCTAATTTGCGACCCAGTCGTCGATTTCGCCGTGCGCGAACGGGCCGATCTTCTGCTTCAGCAGCCGCCCATCGGCGGAAACCAGCACGGTGTAAGGCAACACGCCCTTGGCATTGCCCAGTTGCACGCCGGCGTCGCCCGGGCCGGCCTGGTCGAGCAGGATCGGGTAGCGGACCGGAATGCGCTGAAGGAACGCCTGCACCGCGGCGGCGTCATCCAGCGCGATGCCGACCACTTGCGTGCCGTTGCCGCCCTGGCTGGCCGCAAAGCGGTCGAGCTCGGGCATTTCCTCGATGCACGGGCCGCACCAGCTCGCCCACAGGTTGATCACGATGGGGCGGCCGGAATAGTCGGCCGGAATCCGCACTGGCGCGCTGTCCAGCCCCGGCAACTGCAGTGCCGGGATCGCTTCGCCGCGACGCGCGACCGCCAGGCCGGTGGGCGGGGCCGGCGCGCTGGCATCCATCACGGTCTGCAGTGCGCGCTGGCCGACCTCGCTGCGCAACAGCGGACCGGGACCGTTCGACCAGAGCCCGGCGAGGACGCCGAGCGTGCCGGCGGCCACGGCGACCAGCAGGATCTTGCCGGTGGCGCTCAATGCCATCAGCGGCTGGCCTTGCCGATGCTGGCCTTGCCAATGCGCTCGACGAACGGGCCGGGCGCTTCGAAGCCGAACAGGCGCAGGTTGCGGCGCTCTCCGCCATCGACGTAATACAGGGTCGCCGGCGGGCCGATGATGCCCAGCTGCTTCATCAAGGCCTGGTCGAGGTCGTCATTGGCGGTTACGTCCGCCTTGAGCAGGACGAAGCCGGACAGCGCTGCATGCACGGAGGCCTCGGGGAAGGTGTACTTCTCCATCTCCTTGCAGGCCACGCACCAGTCGGCATAGAAATCGAGCATGACCGGCTTGCCGGCGGCCTTGGCGGCACCGACCTCGCGCTCGAGGTCGGCCAGGGATTTGATCTTGCGGAACGGAAGTTCGGCCGCGTGTGCGCCGTTGCCGCCGCGCAGGCCGGCCAGCGGCTGCAGCGGGTCGCTGCTGCCCGCCATCGCGCCGACCAGCTGCGCCGCGCCGACCACGCCCAGCAGCATCGCCGCGGTCCAGCCCAGCACCCGCACGCTGTAGCGCTGGGCGGCCTTGATGGCCACCGCGATCGTTGCCGCCGCTGCCAGCAGCAGCACGCCCCACAGCGCCAGCGTCGCTGCGCCGGGCAGGACGCGCGACAGCATCCATACCGCAAGGCCCAGGAAGATGAAACCGAACGCGCGCTGCACCGCGACCATCCACGGACCGCTGGTGGGCAGCCCCTTGCCGGCGGCGACGCCGAAGGCCAGCAGCGGCACGCCCATGCCCATCGCCAGCAGGAACAGCGCGGCACCGCCGAACACCGGGTCCTGGGTCTGGCCGATGTAGAGCACGCCCGCCGCCAGTGGCGGTGCCACGCATGGCCCGACGATCAGCGCCGACAGCGCGCCCATCACCGCCACGCCGGCCCACGAACCGCCGCGCTGGTGATCGCTGAGCGAGCCAAGCTTGTTGCGCAGGCCGGCCGGCAACTGCAGCTCGTAGAGGCCGAAACTCGACAGCGCCAGCGCGACGAACAGCAGTGCGAAAGCACCGATCACCCATGGGTTCTGGAAGGCGATCTGCAGGTTGGCGCCGACCAGTCCGGCAATCACCCCGGCGATGGTGAACACCAGTGCGCTCGCCAGCACGTAGACGAAGGACAGCGCGAACGCGCGGCGCGCGCCCAGGCCCGGTCCATGGCCGGCGATCAGCCCGGACAGGATCGGAATCATCGGCAGCACGCACGGTGTGAACGAGAGCAGCAGGCCGAAGCCGAAGAAGCTCGCCAGTGCCCACCAGCGGTTGGGGCCGGCCAGGGATGCGGCGAGGCGGCTGTCTTCGGCGAGGTCGCCGGACAACCCATCCCCACCCAACCCTCTCTTTGAAGGGGAGGGCTCAATGGCTGGAGCAACAGCGACGTCAGGGCTCTGCTCCCTCCCCTTCAAGGGGAGGGCCGGGGAGGGGATGGGTTGGCCGCCAGCTGCAGCCGGCCCAACCACCCCAGCCGGCAACGCAACCTCAACCGTCCGCGTCATCGGCGGATAGCAGATGCCATCGGTCTGGCAGCCCTGGAAGCCTGCAGTCAGCCGCACCGTGGCCGCATCGGCCTTGCTGCGCGTCAGCGCAACCGGCAATTCAACCTGGTCGAAATAGACCACCACGTTGCCGAAGTGCTCGTCGCGGTGGGCGACGCCCTGCGGCCAGCGCGGCGTGCCCAGGGTGATCCCGGCCTTGGCCGCGGCGCCATCGAGGCGGAGCGTGGTCTTGTCGCGATACAGGTAATAGCCCGGCGCCGGAGTGAAGCGCAGCAGCAGCGTGTTGCCGTCGCCGGCGATCGCTTCGAATCCGAAGGCCTGTTCCGGCGGCAGCGGCAAGGCATCGGCAGCGCCGGATTTGCCAGCCAGCAGTCCGCCGCCCAGCGGCGCGGCGCCGCGCGCAGGACCAAAGGCGACGACCGGTTGCGCCGCGGTCGCACTTGCCTCGGGCAGGGTGACACTCAGGCTGCGCGTCTGCGGCGGATAGCAGATGCCGGCGTCTGCGCAACCCTGGTAACGCACCTTCAGGGTGACCTGGCGTGCGCCGCCGCGGGCCTGCCCCGGCAACACCGCGGTGAGCGCCTGGCGATAGGTCTCGACCCGGCCGAAGAACTCGTCCTCATGGGCCTTGCCCTGCGGCAACTGCAGGGGCTGGGCGGCGAAAGCGGCATCGGACTGCACGGCGATGCGGTGCTTGTAGAGGTAGTAGCCGTCGGCGATGCGCCAGTGGATCTCGATCCGGTCGCCGCCGGGCGCCTGCGCGCGCAAGGCGAACGCCTCGTCGACGGGCAGCAGGTCGTCGGGATTGATCGCGGCATGCGCCAGCGTGGCGGCCAGGCCCGACGCGGCGAGCGCCGTCGCGGTCATGGCCAGGCTCAGCAGCGCGCCGTGCAGGCGCGACCGAACAGATTGAGTCTGCAATGGATTGGATTCAGTCATCTTTTCGGGTCTGTTCGGCCACCCACTGCAGGTAGGGGGCAAGGCCGCCAACGGCTTCGACCGCGACCGCCTCAGGCAGTTCATAGGAATGCAGCGCCTGCAGTCGGGCGATCAGCGCTTCCTGGCGATCGGCGGTGGTCTTGATCAGCAGCACGACTTCATCGGCCTGCTCGATCGCCCCCTGCCAGCGGTACGTCGACGACACCCCGGGCAGCACGTTGACGCAGGCGGCCAGGCGCTCGCCGACCAGGGCCCTGGCGATGGCGTCGGCGCTTTGCGGATCGGCGCAGGTACTGAGGACCAGCCGTACGGGCGAGGCGGGGGACGGGGTCATGAGGGGCGCAAGTGTAGCCGCCGCCCCGCGGACGGGCGAATTGTCCCCCTGGCCCGACCTTGCGCAGGCTGGCGGCGGATGACGTAGGCTGCCGGCGCCGGCCCGGTCCGGACGCTGGAGGAGGTTCGATGTCGCACCGCCATTGCCCACAGATCAACCTTGCCGCCAGGGCCATGCTCGCCCTGGGCCTGGCGTCCGCGATGCCGGCCACCGCGGCCACGCAGGCGGCGCCGGCCTACGGCATCGCAGTACACGCCGCCTGCCAGCTCGCTGCCGGTGCTACGTCGCGCCTGGTGGCGGACCTGAGCTGCGAAAGCGCCATGAATTGCTGGGGCGAGCCGGACGCGATGACCCTGGTCGACGCGACCACGGGCGAGGGCGTAGCGAGCTCGCCGGGGGACCTGCTCTATGTCGATGCCGGCGGCAACGTGCTGGCCGAACCGCCGATGCAGGGCACGATCCGCGCGATCTGGGCGGCGGCCATCGAGGTACCGCCCGCGCCCGCGAAACTGCAACTGGCCGTCGACGGCGTCGCCGCGACCGCGGCGTTCGAACCGGCGGCCGATTGCGCGGCGTTGCCAGCAGGCGCCGTGAAGCGGCTTACCGGCGGCTGATCCGCACGTCGGCCGCGCGTGCATGCTGGCCAGCGCGTAGGAGCGAGCTTGCTCGCGAAGGCTTCCGCAATGCCCCAGCACCGGTCGCGAGCAAGCTCGCTCCTACATGGATGCGGGCTTGCCGCGTCCGCGTCCGGTGCGCAGCTGCGCCAGTTGCTCCACGACCTCCACCAACGGCGCCTTCGACCGCGTCGGCGCTTCGCGGAACGCGGCCAGCAGCCGCAACTCGAGCGGGTCGTCGACCAGCAGCGCGTCCGCGGCCGCGACCGAGTCCAGCGCGGTGTCCGCCGACAGACTCATCGTGCCGCGACCGGTGGCGAGCCATTCGAACTGCACGCCGGTCACCATCGCGATCTCGCGCAGATGCGCCACGCTTGGATACTTGCCGCGTGCCGCCTCCCAATGGCCGACCGCGCTGCGTTGCACGCCGACCGCTGCGCCCAGGGCGGCCTGGGAGAGGCCGCAATGGCGTCGAGCCAGGCGGATCCGCTGCTGGGGAGTCATGTGGCCTCCGGCCTTGGGATACCGATATTCACTAGGTGATTGATACTCACCCAATGCTGTGTCCATTGGGTAGCACCAAGCGCCGATTGCAGCAGTGAAGTTCAATAGTTTCAAGCATTCCATTAAGGGCGTGATACCGACAGTCAGCAGGTCACCGCTGGTCGAAATAGCCTGCAAAGACGAAGATTGACGCCTGCCGACAAGGGCGTTGGTAGTGACAAGGCGTCGGTTCGGGGCCGTGCGCAGGACGCGACGAGCACAGGACAGCCACCTCCGCACCAGAAAGAGCGCGTTCCCTCGGGGGCGCGCTCTTTCTTTTTGTGGCCGCGACAGCTTGCCCTCACCCCAACCCCTCTCCCGCAAGCGGGAGAGGGGCTCCAACGAGGTGCCGAAGTCCGTGCATCGAAGTGCCGAAGCGCCGACTGTCCGGAGACGGCCGCCCCTTGAAAGGCTTTGGAGCGGCCCAATCTCCTGCGCTGTCCCGGTTCGCCGGGTTTCTTCGTCCCTGACATTGGCACTCGTCAGGGTCGACTGCTAAAATTCAAGCAGTTTTGCTGCCCGTTCAATAACTTACGTAAACCCCTCGGAGATTTGTCGCGATGAATATCAAGCCGCTCTACGACCGCGTGGTCATCAAGCGCATGGAAGAAGAAAAGATGTCCGCTGGCGGCATCGTGATTCCGGACTCGGCCACCGAGAAGCCGATCAAGGGTGAAGTCGTGGCCGTCGGCACCGGCAAGGTCCTCGACAACGGCAACGTCCGCCCGGTTTCGGTCAAGGTCGGCGACAAGGTCCTGTTCGGCAAGTACAGCGGTACCGAGGTCAAGCTCGACGGCACCGAATACCTGGTGGTCAAGGAAGACGACATCTTCGCGGTGCTCGCCTGAGCGAGCGAAGGCGGGAACAGGGAACAGGGAACAGGGAACGAAGCGCAATGCGCGCGTCCCGCATCCCGCCCCATCCCGTCGGTCGTCAAAGTCTTTCGTTCCCCGTTCCCCGTTCCCCATTCCCGCTTTTGAGGTAACAACAAATGGCTGCCAAGGAAATTCGTTTCGGTGAGGACGCGCGCGTCAAGATGCTGCGCGGCGTCAATGTGCTCGCCAATGCCGTCAAGGCCACGCTCGGCCCGAAGGGTCGCAATGTCGTGCTCGAGAAGAGCTTCGGCGCCCCGACCATCACCAAGGACGGCGTCTCCGTCGCCAAGGAAATCGAGCTTGCCGACAAGTTCGAGAACATGGGCGCGCAGATGGTGAAGGAAGTCGCTTCCAGGACCTCCGACAACGCCGGTGACGGCACCACCACCGCCACCGTCCTCGCCCAGGCGCTGATCCGCGAAGGCATGAAGGCCGTCGCCGCCGGCATGAACCCGATGGACCTCAAGCGCGGTATCGACAAGGCCGTCGTCGCTGCCGTCGACGAGCTCAAGAAGATCTCCAAGCCGTCCTCGACCAGCAAGGAAATCGCCCAGGTCGGTACGATCTCGGCCAACTCCGACGCCAACATCGGCGACCTGATCGCCCAGGCGATGGACAAGGTCGGCAAGGAAGGCGTGATCACCGTGGAAGACGGTTCGGGCCTGGAGAACGAGCTCGACGTCGTCGAGGGCATGCAGTTCGACCGCGGCTACCTGTCGCCGTACTTCATCAACAACCAGCAGTCGATGCAGGCCGAGCTGGACGATCCGTTCATCCTGCTGCACGACAAGAAGATCTCCAACGTGCGTGACCTGCTGCCCGTCCTCGAGGGCGTGGCCAAGGCCGGCAAGCCGCTGCTGATCATCGCCGAGGAAGTCGAAGGCGAAGCGCTGGCGACCCTGGTGGTCAACACCATCCGCGGCATCGTCAAGGTCTGCGCCGTCAAGGCGCCGGGCTTCGGTGACCGTCGCAAGGCGATGCTGGAAGACATGGCCGTCCTCACCGGCGGCACCGTGATCTCCGAGGAAGTGGGCCTGCAGCTGGACAAGGCCACCATCAAGGACCTGGGCCGCGCCAAGAAGGTGCAGATCTCCAAGGAGAACACCACCATCATCGACGGCGCCGGCGAAGTGTCGGGCATCGAAGGCCGCATCAAGCAGATCAAGGCGCAGATCGAGGAGACCTCCTCCGACTACGACCGCGAGAAGCTGCAGGAGCGCGTGGCCAAGCTGGCCGGCGGCGTGGCGGTGATCAAGGTCGGTGCTTCGACCGAGATCGAGATGAAGGAAAAGAAGGCTCGCGTCGAAGACGCGCTGCACGCCACGCGTGCGGCCGTTGAAGAGGGCATCGTCCCGGGCGGCGGCGTTGCGCTGCTGCGCGCCAAGGCGGCGATCGCCAGCCTCAAGGGTGCCAACGAAGACCAGAACCACGGCATCCAGATCGCCCTGCGCGCGATGGAAGCGCCGCTGCGCGAGATCGTGACCAACGCCGGTGAAGAGCCGTCGGTCATCGTCAACAAGGTCGCCGAGGGCAAGGGCAGCTTCGGCTACAACGCCGCCAACGGCGAGTTCGGCGACATGATCGAGCTGGGCATCCTGGACCCGACCAAGGTCACCCGCACCGCGCTGCAGAACGCGGCTTCGATCGCCGGTCTGATGATCACGACCGAGGCGATGGTTGCCGAGCTGCCGAAGAAGGACGAGCCGGCGATGCCGGGCGGCGGCATGGGCGGCATGGGCGGCATGGACTTCTAAGTCCTCCCGTCGAGTTGCTTGCGACACAAGGAACCCCGCAGCGATGCGGGGTTCTTTTTTTTGGGCCCTTCTTCCCTTCGCGTGAAGGTGGGGGTCTGCCTGTCGTCCCGAACGTAAGTGAGGGGTCTGCTTGTGTTGTTGTTGTTGTTGCAGTTGCTGTTGCTGTTGCTGTTGCGGCTTGGGCTTGCGTCTGCGGCCCGGCGGACGACGCTCCGGCATTTCGTTGCATGGTCTTCGGCGGCCCTCACCCCAACCCCTCTCCCGTAAACGGGAGAGGGGCTTCCAACGTCATTGAAGCCCGTCATCCCCGCGAAGGCGGGGACCCAGCGTCGTTGCTCTGATGCTCGTCCTTCCCGCGAAGGCGGGAACCCATGGACGTTGTTTTTGCACGTAACTCACGCGAAGGCGGAAACCCAATACCTCGCTGTGGCTTTCCCCATGCAAGCAAGCAATACAAAACCCTTCGATTTCCGCCTCGCGGAGTGACGGGTAAAGAGGCAAGACGCTGGGTTTCCGCCTGCGCGGAAATGACGGTTTTCCATTGGCGCAACGGGCAATTTCCATGCCACCCAGTTGCCCCATTCACTGGCCGAAGCGCACCGCCAAGCGCGTTTGACTCCTTGCGCTATCGCTCGAGCCCCGGGCACGGCGTGAAGCCATTGTGAAAATCCGACGCAGTCATCTTCCTGTGTCGGGAGGCGCGAATTCTTGTTGCATTGCCGCGCGCGGAGACGGCCTTTTTCAGGCAACAATGGCGCCACAGGGGGCTGTTCCATTTTGCGTCATCACCTACTTTGAAGAAGGGGATTCGCAGTGAAGAAGCCATCCGTACTCGCAGTTACGGCGATTGCCAGCGCCTGCATGGTAGCCATTGCCGCCATTGCCGCGCCGGGCTCAACCGCGCTGGTCCAGCAGTTGTTCCCTCTCGATCCCCCCGCCGAGCCCGAGGCCGGACCGCCGCGCGACGAAACTCCGCAACGCTGGTTCGTCGAACTCAGCGCCACCCCTGAATCCGAAGGCGGTTCTGCAAACTCGCTGCAGGCAGAGAAAAAGGCCTTCCGTGACGGCGCCCGCGCCGCACGCATCAACTATCGCGAGAACTTCGCCTACAACGACCTGTTCAACGGTCTGTCGCTGACGATCACGCGCAGCCAGCTGAGCACGGTCGCGCGCCTGCCTGGCGTCAAGGCGATCTATCCGGTTGAAGTGATGCGGATGCCCGACCCGGAAACCAACCCGCATCCGGACCTGATCACCGCGCTGTCGATGACCGGCGCCGACATCGCCCAGAGCGAGCTCGGCCTGGATGGTCGCGGCATCCGGGTGGCAGTGATGGACACCGGCATCGACATCGACCATCCCGACCTGGGTGGCAATGGCACCAACCACAGCACGCCGTTCCCGACCTCGCGCGTGATCAAGGGCTGGGACTTCGTCGGCGACGCCTTCAATGCCGACCCGGCTTCGCCCTCGTACAACCCGATCGCCACGCCTGACAACAACCCAGACGACTGCAACGGCCACGGCACCCACGTGTCGGGCATCATCGGCGCCAACGGCGCGATCAAGGGCGTGGCGCCGAAGGTCAAGTTCGGCGCCTATCGCGTCTTCGGCTGCGAAGGCTCGACCACCGCCGATATCATGATCGCGGCGATGGAGCGCGCGCATCGCGACGGCATGGACGTGCTCAACATGAGCATCGGTTCGACCTACCAGTGGCCCGAATACCCGACTGCCAAGGCGGCCTCGCGCCTGGTCAACAAGGGCATCGTGGTCGTCGCCTCGGCCGGCAACAGTGGCGCCACCGGCTTGTACTCGACCGGAGCCCCGAGCACCGGCGACAAGGTCATCAGCGTCGCCTCGTTCGACAACATCTCCGCGCGCCAGCGGTACTTCACGGTATCCCCGGACGGATTGCGGGTCGGATTCAACCCGGCCACAGGTTCGCCCCAGGCGCCGGCTTCCGGCACCTTGCCGCTGGGTCGCGTCGGTGACCTCAACAGTGCCGATGCCGCCTGCGCACCATTGCCCCCGGGCAGCCTTGCCGGCCAGGCGGTGCTGATCCGTCGCGGTACCTGCACGTTCTACATCAAGGCGATCAATGCGCAGAACGCGGGCGCCGCCGCCGTGGTGATCTACGACAACGCGTCGGCCGCACCGTTGAATCCGACCGTTGCCGGCACTCCATCGGTGAACATTCCGACCGTCGGCACGACCAAGGCCTTTGGCGACCTGCTCGATGGGCGCGTCGCGGGCGGCCCGGTGGAACTGACCTGGACCAGCGATACCGATTCGTTCCCGAACGTCGCCGGCGGACTGATTTCCAGCTTCAGCGCCTGGGGCCTGTCGCCGGACCTGCAGCTCAAGCCGGATATCGGCGCGCCGGGCGGTTCGATCTGGTCGACGTATCCGCTCGAGGGTGGCGGTTATGCATCGATCAGCGGCACCTCGATGGCATCGCCGCACGTGGCAGGCGCAGCGGCATTGCTGCTGCAGTCGGCGCCGAACACCAAGCCGCAACAGGTGGCGCGGATCCTGCAGAACTCGGCAGTGCCGAAGAACTGGTCGGGCAACCCGGGTCTGGGGTTCCTCGACGCTGTCCATCGCCAGGGCGCTGGCCTGCTGCGTATCGACGATGCGGTGACGGCCGCCACGCGGATCGAGCCGGGCAAGCTGTCGCTGGGTGAAGGCACCAGTGGTCCCACCACGCATGCGATCACGCTGAAGAACACCGGCAAGACGCCGGTGACGTACACGCTGTCCTCGGTCAACGGAGTATCGACCGGTGCCAACACCTTCGTTCCGCCGATCCTGGTGGGCACTGGCGGCGTGACCTTCTACTCGTCGACCGTGACGCTGCAGAAGAAGCAGAGCGTGACCATCCCGGTGACCATCACCCCGCAGGCGGCTCCGGTCGGTGGCATCTACGGCGGCTACCTGGTGTTCACGCCGAACGACGGCAGCCCGACGCTGCGCGTGCCGTTCTCCGGTTACATCGGTGACTACCAGCTGCGGCAGGTGCTCGTCCCGACCGTCAACAACTTCCCGTGGCTGGCGAAGTTGTCCGGTGGCTTCTTCAACAACCAGCCCACCGGCGCGACGTACTCGATGGTCGGCGATGACATCCCGTTCTTCCTCGTCCACCAGGACCATCAGGCGCGCAAGCTGCGCTTCGATGTCTACGAGGCCGGTTCGGGCAAGTTGTGGCACACCGCGTACCAGGAGGAGTTCCTGGGCCGCAACTCGGCGGCTGACAGCTTCTTCGCCTACTCGTGGGACGGTGTCACCACCAAGGGCAAGAAGAAGCAGATCACCGTGCCCAACGGCAGCTACATCCTGAGGCTGTATGTGCTCAAGGCACTGGGTGATGAAAACAACCCGGCCCATTGGGAGCAGTGGCAGTCGCCGGTGGTGACCATCGCGCGACCGTAATCGGCGTTGACGCCATGTGGTGAAGCAGACCCCGCCGGGAGGCGGGGTCTGTGTTTTTGTGCGCTCTGCGCACGTAACAACGTGAAATCCCTATTCAGCAAATGGCTTTTCCACAGCTTTCTAAACCCGCGAGTTCTTTTTTGCAGTGCAGCGTGCAAGCCCCTAACGGTTCCTTCACGATCGGCCCCGCATCCCGACGTGGGGGAGGGAGCAGGCCCGCAACCGGTTCGACCGGGGCGGGCTTTTTTATTGCCCATGCCATCATCTCGTGATGGACGATGTCGAACCTTTCATTTCGCGCGCACTCGCGCGCCTGCGCGCCGCGGCCCCTGAGGCGTGGCACACCGATCCCGACCTGGATGCGCGCCTGATCGCGCTGGCGCGTGCCAGCGACTTCGCCATCGAGACCCTGCTTCGCCAACCGGAGCTGCTGCTGCGGTTGGCCGCCGACGCCGATGCGCCCTGTGAACCTCCGCCGGAGCTGCAGGCCGGCCACAGCGAACAATGGCCAGCCCTGCTGCGGCGCTATCGGGCGTCGGAATCGACCCGCCTGATCTGGCGCGATGTAGTAGGGCTGGACGACGTCGACCAGACGCTTGCCGGCAGCACGCGCCTGGCCGAGCAATGCCTGCAACTGGGCCTTGCTGCGCTGGAGCAGCAGTTCGCGCAACGTCATGGTGTGATCCGCGATCGCGAGGGCCGCCCGCAGCAACTGGTGGTGTTCGGCCTGGGCAAGCTCGGCGGCGAAGAACTCAACTTCAGTTCCGATGTCGACCTGGTCTACGCCTACGAGCACGACGGTCAGTCCGATGGCGCCCGCCCGCTCGATGCCGAGCACTACTTCGCCCGGCTCGGCCAGCAGCTGGCCAAGCTGCTCGACGAACCGACCGTGGATGGCTTCTGCCATCGCGTCGACCTGCGCCTGCGGCCTTATGGCAACGCCGGGCGCGTGGCCTGGTCGTTCACCGCGATGGAGCAGTACTTCCAGCGCGAGGGCCGGGACTGGGAACGCTATGCCTGGCAGAAGGCACGGCCGGTGGCCGGCGACATCGAGGCCGGCGAGCGCTTCCTCGATAGCCTGCGGCCGTTCGTCTACCGTCGCTATCTGGACTTCGGCGCGCTCGATGGCTTGCGCGCGATGAAGGCTGCCATCAGCGCCGAGGTCGCGCGCAAGGAGCTGGCCGACGACATCAAGCGTGGTCCCGGCGGCATCCGCGAGATCGAGTTCCTGGTGCAGGCGCTGCAGCTGATCTATGGCGGTCGCGAACCGGCGCTGCGCGGCCGGCGCTTGCTGCCGGCGCTGCAGGCGCTGGTGGAGGCACGCCAGGTCGGCGAAGAGGCCGCGGCGTTGCTGGCCCAGGCCTACCGTTACCTGCGCCAGCTGGAAAACCGCCTGCAGATGCTGCGCGACGCGCAGACGCACGCATTGCCCGAGTCGCGTGAAGACCGTGCGCGCATCGCCACGGCGTTGGCCTATGCCGACTGGGACACGCTGCGCGATTCGCTGGACGTGCAGCGCGGTCGCGTCACCGCCGAGTTCGAGGCGCTGCTGGCGCCGCGTCGCCGCCGCAGTGCCCCTGACGCGCTGACCGCCTACTGGCGCGCGCTGCCCGACGGTGGCGACAGCGCCGTGCTCGGCGACGCCGGCTTCGTCGAGGCCGGCAATGCCGATGCGGTGCTGCGCGATTTTGCCCGCAGCCCCGGCGTGCGCGGCCTCTCCGACAGTGCCCGCGCCCGGCTCGATCGCGTGCTGCCGGCGCTGCTGCAGGCGGCGGCGGCGTCGAGCGAACCGATGCTTGCGCTGAAGCGACTGCTGTCGCTGCTGCACAACGTCCTGCGCCGCAGCGCCTACCTGGCGCTGCTCGACGAACAGCCGGCGGCGCTGGCGCGGCTGGTGGAAGTGGTCAGCCGCAGTGCACTTCTGGCAGAACGCCTGGCTGCCTATCCGCTATTGCTCGACGAGTTGCTCGACGCACGTGTGGCCGGTCCATTGCCTGGGCGCGACGCCCTGCATGCCGCCTGCTTCGCCGTCGCACAGGGCGATGACGACGATGCCGAGGCGGTGCTGCAATCGCTCAACGAAGTGCGCCAGGCATTGAGTTTCCGCATCGCGATGGCGCTGCGCGACGGCCGCCAGACCGCGGCGGAAAGCGCCCGCCAGCTGGCATGGCTGGCCGATGGCGTGGTGATGCGCGTGTTGCACCTGGCCGACCACGAGGTCGCCAGTGCGCACGGTCGCGTCGCCGGCGCGCGTTTCGCCGTGCTCGGCTACGGCAGCCTCGGCGGTGAGGAGCTGGGTTTCGGTTCCGACCTGGACCTGGTGTTCCTCTATGAGGCGCCCGGTGGCGAAGGCGAAGCCTCTGACGGTGTGTACTCCGATGGCGCACGACCGCTGGAGGCCTCGCGCTGGTTCGCGCGGCTGGCGCAGAAGGTGGTCGCCCTGCTGGGCGCGGTCACCGGCGCCGGCCGCCTGTTCGATGTCGACGTTCGACTGCGACCCGATGGCGCCAAGGGCCTGCTTGTCTCGAGCCTCGCCAGCTACCGCGACTACCAGCGCGAGCGTGCCTGGACCTGGGAGCACCAGGCGCTGGTGCGTGCGCGCTTCGTCGCCGGTGACGACGTGCTCGGAGCGGACTTCGAAGCGGTGCGTGCGCAAACGCTGGCACGGCCGCGCGATGCCACCGCGCTGTGCGGCGACGTGGTGGCGATGCGTCGGCGCATGCGCGCCGAGCTCGATCGCAGCGATGCCGCCGCCTTCGATCTCAAGCAGGGTGAGGGCGGGCTGGTCGACCTGGAGTTCCTGCTCCAGTACGCGGTACTGGCCGAATCGATCGAGCACCGCGACTGGCTGCAGTCGCGCAGCACGCCTGAGCTGATCAGGGCGATGGGCGCCAGCGGCTGGTTCGCCGCGGATGAAACCGACGCGCTGCTGCAGGCGCACGCGATCCTGCTTGAAGCTGGCCTGGCGTGCACGCTGGACCGTCGTCAGCGACGGTTGCCGGTCACTGATCCTATTGCAACGGCACGGCGGTCGATCAGCGATGCGGCGCAGCGCCGCGGCCTTGTCTTCGACGGCGAGCCAGTCCCCGTGTAGGAGCGAGCTTGCTCGCGATCGCGCATCGGCACGCCTGTCGCGAGCAAGCTCGCTCCTACCAGCGCAGGCGTGCCTGCACCTGCGCAGCGACACGTGCGGTTTCGCGCAGCGGCGTCACCGGGTAGGGGTCGGGTGTCTGGTCCAGCGGACGGATGCGGCCCCGTTCCAGCATGCCGGCGAGGAAGCGGCGCGGTCGGCCATCGACACGATCGAGTCCGGCGACGAACACCGGCGCCCAGGTGGCCGCTGCCTCGGACAGCATGTTGACCGAGTCGGCCGTGCAGACAATGCGGTCGGCCCAGCCGAGCAGGCCGGCGTAAGGGTTGGCACCGTCCTCCTCTCCGCGCCAGACCACGCCCGGAAGCGCCGACAGGCGCTCGTGCAGGTGTTGCCGCACTGGCGCCGGTGTACGCCGCGACGCGGTCGCCATCAGGCTTCCGCCTTCGCTGCGCACGATCGATTCCACCTGCGTCAGCACGCCCTCGTACAGGGCGTCGTCGAAGCGCGCGTGGGCACTCGCGCCACCGAGCAGCAAGGCAGTGCGTGGGCCGGGCAGGGCGGAGAAACTGTCGAAGTCGCGGCGCGCCGCCGCCAGCCACAGGTCGTCGACGGGGTGCAGGCTGCCCAGCAGCGTTATCACGTTCTCGCCATGCAGGCGGTCGTGCTCCGGCGCGATCACCAGGTCCCAGTGACCGGTCGCGATGCGCGGGTCCAGGATCTGCACGGCGCGTGCGCCGCGCTCGCGCAGCAGGCGCGTGGCCAGCGCCGCCTGGCGGCCGCAGCCGATGGCCAGGCGCGGCGGCGCGGCCAGCGCCCGGACGAAATCTTCGCCGAAGGCGCGCCCGGCACCGGGCCATCGGCGTGGCGCCAGCCACTGCCATGGCGCCTGCGGTTGCAGCGTCCAGCCCCGGAACGGCTGGCCCAGCGCATGTGCCAATGCATCGGCCTGGCGGCGGTTCCCGGCCTTGGTGTCACTGAGCGACCACACCGAGGTGCCATGCACGGTCGCAACGTCCACGAGGGCTGGGTTCACGCTGGCGGGCCGCTGTTGTTGCACGATTGTGCTTAATCCGTTCTGGAAGCGTCGGGTGTTGCGATTGCGCCAGACTCTACACTTTCATACCTCGGCCGCGGGCAGTCCCGCCGGCTTCACTCTGGAGCACCTGATGTCGCACCCGTCCCACGCCGCCCTCCCCGATGCCGCGCTCGACCAGCTGTTCCGCACCGCCCGCACGCATAACGAGCTCACCGGCGAGGTCAGCGACGAGACCCTGCATCAGCTCTACGAGCTGGCGAAGTGGGGCCCGACCAGCGCCAACATGTCGCCGCTGCGGCTGGTGTTCGTGAAGTCGGCGCAGGCCAAGGCGCGGCTGGCGCCGGCCCTGGACGAGGGCAACTACGCCAAGACCCTGGCCGCCCCGGTCACGGCGATCGTCGGTTTCGACATGGCGTTCTACGAAAAGCTGCCGTACCTGTTTCCGCATGCCGACGCGCGCGCCTGGTTCGATGGCCGCCCGGCGCACGACCTGGAGGTCATCGCCCTGCGCAATGGCAGCCTGCAGGGCGCTTATGTGCTGATGGCCGCGCGCGCGCTGGGCCTGGACTGCGGCCCGATGTCGGGTTTCAAGAACGCCCTCGTCGACGAGGCGTTCTTCGCCGGCACCCAGGTCAAGTCCAACTTCCTGATCAACCTCGGCCATGGCGATCCCGCCAAGCTGTTCCCGCGTTCACCGCGGCTGTCGTTCGACGAAGCCGCGCAGATCCTCTGAGTCCTGTCGTACCGCCCCCTCCACAAGGAGCTCCACCGCATGTTCAAGCGCATCGCACTGGTCGTCGCCCTCGCCGCCGCCAGCACCGTCGCCGTCGCCGCGCCGGTCAGCTACAAGATCGACCCCAACCACACCGACGTGGTCGCCAGCTGGAGCCACTTCGGCTATTCCAACCCGATCGCCCATTTCGGCGACGTCGAGGGCGCCATCGTCTATGACGCCGACCATGTCGGCGCCTCCAGCGTCGAGGTGACGATCCCGTTGTCGGGCCTGGAGTCCCACGTGCCGGACTTCAACGAGCACCTGCGCAGCGCCGACTTCTTCGACGCCGAGAAGTACCCGACCATCACCTTCAAGAGCACCAGGGTCGAAGCCGCCGGCGACAAGAAGCTGCGCGTGTTCGGTGACCTGACCCTGCACGGCGTGACCAAGGCGGTCGTGCTGGACACGACCATCAACAAGATCGCCGAGCACCCGATCTCCAAGCGCGCCGCGGCCGGCTTCGACGCCAGCACCACGATCAAGCGCAGCGACTTCGGCGTCGACAAGTACGCGCCCAACGTCAGCGACGCGGTGACCATCCGCATCACCACCGAAGCCAGCGTGCCCAAGCCGGTAGCTACGAAGTAAGCTTGCGGCAATGATCATCGAACGCCCATCCAGTGCCCGCGGCCACGTACAGGCCGGTTGGCTCGACAGCCGCCACACGTTCTCGTTCGGCGGCTATTACGACCCGGCCTGGATGGGCTTCGGACCGTTGCGGGTGATCAACGAAGACCGCGTCGATGGCGGCGCGGGCTTCCCACCGCACCGGCACGCCAACATGGAGATCCTTAGTTACGTGATCTCCGGCGAGCTTGCCCACCAGGACAGCAGCGGTGGCGGCGGCGTGATCGGTGCCGGCGAGCTGCAGTGGATGAGCGCCGGCCACGGCGTCGAGCACAGCGAATACAACGGCTCGCCGACCGCGCCGGTGCATTTCCTGCAGATCTGGATCCAGCCCTCGCGCCTCAACCACGAACCGGCTTACGCCCAGCGCGCGGCCATCGCCGCCGACACGGGCGGCTGGACACTGCTGGCCACCCCGGACGGCCGCGAAGGCAGCCTGCCGGTGCGCCAGGACGCGAGCGTGCGCGATGTGCGGCTCGATCGCGGCGAGACCGCCGAGCACATTCTCGAGCCGTCGCGGGTGTACTGGTTGCAAGTGGTGGTTGGCAGCATCAGCGCCAACGGCCGGCAGTTGCAGGCAGGCGATGCGCTGGGGTTCCAGGACGAATCCGGCCCGCTGCGGCTGGAGGGCGCCGGCGAAGGCCGTGCCGATGTCCTGCTGTTCGACCTGACGCACTGAGCCAGCCCTCGCGGAGCATCTGGGGTGGCCGGGCAGCGGCCTGCTAAACTGGCAGTCCCGCGTCGCCACCTGTCCCGCCTCATGACCGCAGCCACCGCCCATCCGACCCAGGCCAACGCCGAGAAGCGCTATGTGGTGCATCGTGGCGACCTGCCGCTGAGCTGCCCGCTGCCGTCGATGGCGCTGTGGAACTCACACCCGCGCGTCTACCTGCCGGTCGAGGAAGAAGGCGAGGTGCAGTGCCCGTACTGCGGCTCGCATTTCGTCCTGGAAGACTGACACTCCCGTCGTCCCGAACGCAGTGAGGGACCTGCTCTTGCCAGCCCCGCGCGACAAGCAGCTCCGTCCCGGCATTCAACCTGGTCGTCCCGCACGGAGCGCATCGTGCGCCGCCTGACCGTCGTGCAACTGCTGCCCGCGCTCGAATCCGGCGGCGTCGAACGCTCCACGCTCGAGATCGCGCAGGCCCTGGTCGACGCCGGCCATCGGGCCGTGGTCGTCTCCGCAGGCGGACGCCTGGTGCCGCGGCTCGAGGCGATGGGCGCCGAGCACATCACCCTCGATATCGGCCGCAAGTCGCTGCTGACCCTGCGCCATGTCCGCGCCGTGCGCGCGCTGCTGCTGGGCGAAGGCGCCGACATCGTGCACGCGCGTTCGCGCCTGCCGGCCTGGATCGGCGTGCTGGCGCTGCGGGGTATTCCCGCGCCCCAACGCCCGCATCTGGTCACCACCGTCCACGGCCTCAACTCACCCTCGCGCTACAGCGCGGTGATGACGCGTGGCGAACGCGTGATCTGCGTCTCGCGCACGGTGCGCGACTACGTGCTCGCCAAGTATCCGCAGACCGACCCCGACAAGCTGCGCGTGATCGAACGCGGCATCGACCCGGCGGCATTTCCGCACGCAGCCCTGCCCGATGCGGCGGCGCGCGCCTGGGCCGCATCGTTGCATCCGGCGCTGGGCGGCAGCGGCCCGCTGCTGCTGCTGCCTGGTCGCGGTACACGACTCAAGGGCCATGCCGACGCGCTGGAGCTGTTGGCGCGCCTGCGCGACGACTGCCTCGACGCGCGGCTGTGGCTGCCGGGTGCGCGCGAAGCCGGCCGCGAGGCCTACATCGCCGAACTCGAACGCGAGGCGGCCGAACGCGGCATTGCCGAAGCGGTCGCGTTCACCGCCGCGACCGACGCGATCGCGCGCGCCTACGCCGCCAGCGACCTGGTCCTGCAGCTGTCGCGCAAACCCGAGTCGTTCGGGCGCACGGTGCTGGAGGCCTTGTCGGTAGGGCGGCCGCTGCTGGGCTGGAACCATGGCGGCGTCGGCGAATTGCTGGCGCGCTGGCAGCCCGACGGCGCGGTCGCACCGTTCGAGCTGGGTGCACTGCATCACAGAGCCTACGAACTCCTTACGCATCCGGCGTCGCCAACGGCTAGGATTCCCGATTCGCTGCGCGCGATGCAGGAGGCCACGCTTGCCGTCTACGCCGAATTCTCCGATGACCGCCGCTGCCGCTGACACCGCTAGCGCGCCGCGCACGCACGGCTGGCGCTGGGCGCCGGCCTGGATCCTGACCTATGTCGCCCTGTGGCCGGCACCGGGCTATGCCGAGGGCGTGCTGGTGCTGGGTGCGCTGGCGGCCATCATCCGCCTGGGCCTGTCGCGCTTCCGCGGCGGCTCGCAGTTGCTGAGCAATCCGGCCTGGGCGCTGACCAGCGTGCTGTTCTTCGCCTACTGGACACCGGAACTGGTGTCGGCGATCGACGCCATCGACCCCGGGCGTGCGCTGCGCGAGGCCGCGGTCGACCTGCGCTACCTGCCGTTCCTGTGGCTGGTCGCGGCGGCCGTGGCCGAGCCGCGCGGTCGCCGCGTCACCTTCACCGGACTGGCGGTGATCCTGGCGATCTGGACTGTCGACGCGCTGCTGCAGGCGGCCACCGGCAGCAGCCCGCTGTTTTCGGGCATCGACGCCATCAAGCATGCGATCAGCGGCCACGGCATGTGCACGCCGCAGGAACTGGCCAGCGTCGACCGCCTCAGTGGTGTGCTGGGACCGTGCAACCTCAAGCTTGGGCCGGTGCTGGCAAGCCTGTCGCCGTTCCTGCTGTTTGCCGGTGGACGCCGCCTGGGCACGATCGGCTGGCTGCTCGCCGCCGCCGCGGTCGGAGTCGTGCTGGTGCTCGCCGGCTCGCGCGCCTCATGGATCACCTTCGCCGTCGCGCTGGCACTGTCGGGCTGGCGCCTGCTGGGCTGGAAGAAGCTGGCTGCGGTATTCGTGTTCGGCGCGATCGCCGGTGCCGTGCTGAGCACGACCGTACCGCAGGTGCGCGAGCGCATCGACCGCACCACGCACGTGCTCACAGCCGATGTCGAAGGCGTCGACAGTGCCTTGTCTGGACGCGCCCGCATCTGGAGCGCGGCCATGTGCATGGTGCGCGAGCATCCGTTCAACGGCGTTGGCGCGCGCGGCTTCCGCGAGGCCTTTCCCCATTGCGATCCGGCACCGGGGCAGATCGCCGCATGGGGCGGCGGGCCGGCGCTGCATGCGCACCAGATCATGCTCGAGGTATTGGCCGAAACCGGGCTGTTCGGCCTGCTGATGTGGCTGGCCGGCGTCGCCCTGGCCTGGCGCGCGTGGCGCTTTGCGGACGAGCAGGCGCGCGAGCGCGCGCGTCCGGCGATGTGGGCGCTGGCGGCGACGGTATTCCCGCTCAATACCCACCTGGCGTTCTATTCGACGTTCTGGGGTGGGCTGACGCTGCTGCTGGCGGCGCTGTATGCGGGCAGCTTGCTGGCGCGCGAGTAGGGCGGGCCGCTGCTCAGTCGCGGCGCGCGTAGGGCGACTTCATCCCCGGCGGGCGCCGCTTGAAGCGGCGATGGATCCACAGATACTGGCTGGGCGCTTCGCGCACCATCGCCTCGATCGCGGCGTTGACGCGGGTGCTGTCGACGGTCGCGTCAGGCGAAGGAAAGTCCGCCAGCGGCGCGCCGATCCGCAGCACGTAGTCGCCGCCCTCGCGGCGATGGAAGAACGGCACTACCGCACTGCCGCTCAGGCGTGCGAACTGGTGAGTCGCCGTGATCGTGGCCGCGGCCACGCCGAAGAACGGCGCGAACACCGTGTCCTTGCCGCGCATGTCCTGGTCGGGCGCGTACCACAGGAACCCGCCCTGTTTGAGGTGGCGGATCGCCGGGCGCACGTCCTCGTTGGTGAACATCGCCTTGGCATAACGCAGGCGACCGCGCTTTACCGCCCATTCCATCACCGGGCTGCGATGGCGGCGGTACATGCCGGTCAGCGGCAGGTGGTCGCACATCAGCCGGCCGCACATCTCCAGGGTCATGAAATGGCCTGACACCATCAGTACGCCGCGTCCTTGGGCGCGGACGTCGTCG
This sequence comes from Lysobacter sp. Soil_N_23, assembly GCF_057656135.1. Taxonomy (NCBI): domain Bacteria; kingdom Pseudomonadati; phylum Pseudomonadota; class Gammaproteobacteria; order Lysobacterales; family Lysobacteraceae; genus Lysobacter; species Lysobacter sp. Soil_N_23. Next base: position 61,827 of record NZ_JBDGKY010000007.1, on the reverse strand, counting down.
AGCAGCTCCAGGCCCTCGATGCGCACCGTGCGTCGCATCGGCGTGACCGAACCCCACCACGCGCGTGCGAACTCGAACAGGCCGATGCCCAGGTCGCGGAAGCTTTCGCGCAGCAGCGTCTCGCGCTCGGCCGGCGACTTCTCCGGGAAGCACAGCGCCAGGTTGATCCGCGCCGCGCGGCGACGGTCGGCGGCCACCAGCAGGGCAAGTGCGCCGATGCCACGACCCAGCCAGCGCTGCAGCGCCCACGGCAAGCGGGCGCCCAGGCACATCACGCCCAGTGCCAGCCACATCGGCCAGTGACTCGGACCGAACGGCGGGGAGGGGGGCGAAGTGGGGGATTCGATTGCCTTGGCCATTGGGTGGATTCTAGGGGCGATGGAGGGAGGTGAAGCGGGAATGTGGGGCGGGAGTGTGGAGCGGGAACGACTGGCTGTCATTGCCCGGCGCTGCGTGCTCGATGTGGTTGCACTTGCCTGCGGGCGAGTCATGGCCCGCCAGTGCCCCCTCGGCATCGTTCCCTGTTCCCCATTCCCGCCCTTCATTCCCGCTTTGCCGGTCCCGTTGGTTATCCTAGTCGCGATGTCGACAGACCCTATCGAGCGCCTGATGCGTGGCCTGTACTCGGTCGCGCTGTACCTTTTGGCGCCGATCACCGTTTACCACCTCATATGGCGCGGCCTGCGCCAGCCGTCGTATTTCCTGCGCTGGCAGGAGCGGTATGCCTTTTATGCCGAGCGCCCGGAGCCGCCCACGCTGTGGTTGCATGCGGTGTCGGTGGGCGAGGTCAATGCGGCCGTGCCGCTGGTCAACGCGCTGCGCCGTACCCGCCCGGATCTGCGCCTGCTGGTCACCACCATCACCCCGACCGGTTCGGAGCGGGTGCAATCGCTGTGGGGCAAGAGCGTTTCACACGTCTATCTGCCCTATGACCTGCCGGGCGCGGTCGGGCGCTTCCTGGCCAACTATCGGCCACACGCGGCGCTGATCATGGAGACCGAGCTGTGGCCGAACCTGCTGTTCGGTTGCCGCGACCATGGGATCCCCGCGCTGATCCTCAATGCCCGCCTGTCGGAGCGCTCGCTGCGCGGTTATCGCGTGCTGGCGCCGCTGGTGGCGCGTGCGCTGCGCACGGTGCGCACCGTGGCCGCGCAATCGCATGCCGACGGGGAGCGTTTCGTCCGCCTGGGCGCTCGCGCCGAGCAGGTGGTCGAGGTCGGCAACCTCAAGTTCGACGTGGCCGTGCCGGAGAACCTGGCCGCGTTCGCCGCGCAGTGCCGCAGCCATGCCGGTGCGCGACCGGTCTGGATCGCGGCCAGCACGCACGAGGACGAGGAGATGGCGGTCATCGCCATCCACCGTCGCCTGCGTGCGATGTTCCCGGACTTGCTGCTGCTGTGGGCGCCGCGCCATCCCGAGCGCTTCCGCATGGTCGCCGACACCGCGCGCACGGCCGGCTGGCAGGTGTCGACGCGTTCGCGCACGCAATGGCCGCAGCCGGACGATGCGGTGTTCGTCATCGACACGCTCGGCGAGTTGATGAGCTTCTACGCCTGCGCCGATGTCGCCTTCGTCGGCGGCAGCCTGCAGGCAATCGGTGGCCACAACCTGCTCGAACCGGCGGCGACCGGTACCGCCATCGTCACCGGACCGCATCTGCACAACTTTGTCGAGATCGCGCAGCGCCTGCAGGATGCCGGGGCGGTGCGCGTCGTCGCCGATGCCGAGGCGGTGCGCGAGGCGCTGGAAGAATTGCTGGGCGATGCGCAGGCACGCGAGCGCATGGCCGCGGCCGGACGCGCGCTGGTCGAGACCGGCCGCGGTGCACTGGCACGGACGATGGCGCTGCTGCAGCCGTTGTTGCCGCCGGCACCCTGACCGGGTTGGCGTTGCTTGTCGTCCCGAACGCAGTGACGGACCTGCTGTTGCTGTTGCGTGTTGGGCTTGCGTCTGCGGAGTGGCGTCGTCCGCCGGGCCGGGGATTGCTCCGCCCCTTAGTCGGACATCCTGTGCGAATGCGGGGCGTGGGCCATCCATGGCCCACTGCTGCGCAATCCCCGACCCGGCGGACGACGCTTCGGTGTTTCGTTGCCTGGTCTTCGGTGGCCCTCACCCCAACCCCTCTCCCGTAAACGGGAGAGGGGCTTCCACCGTCGTTGGAAGACCGTCATCCCCGCGCAGGCGGGGACCCAGCGACTTCCGCCAGATCGGGACGATGGATCGAACCAAAAAAAACCGCCGGAGGTCCGGCGGTTTTTCTGTGCTGCAGCCGATGCGGTGGCTCAGCCCTGGACGTCGCCCGGTGCCACGTACGACTCGGTGTCGAGCGTCAGCAGGCGGTTGATGTCCTGGACGTCGGCGATGTCGAGCGTGCCGGCGGCCTGTTCCAGCAGCAGGCGGTTCTGCAGGTGGTTGTAGCGCGCACGGGCGTACTCGAGCTGGGCGCGGAAGAGGTTGTTCTGGTTCTGCAACACGTCCAGCACGGTGCGCGTGCCGACTTCCAGGCCGACCTGCGAGGCGTCGTAAGCACTCTTGGCCGAGACCAGCGCCAGGCGGCGGGCCTCGACTTCGCTGACGCTGGCGACCAGGGTCTGGTAGGCGTTGCGCGTGTTGCGGATCAGCGCGCGCTTCTGCGACTCGAGTTCATCGCTGGCGACATCGCGGCGGGCCAGCGCCTGGCGCACGCCCGACTGCACCGCGCCACCGGCGAAGATCGGCACCGACAGCGTCACGCCCACCGCCGGGCCGTACTGGCGGCTGTCGTTGTCGCGCTGGATGCCCAGGTTGTGGAATGTGGTGTCTCCCCACACGGTGGAGTCACCGTAACTGCCGTTGAGGTACAGGCGCGGCCAGTGGCCGGCGCGTGCGGTCTCGATGTCGGCCTCGGTCGACTGCACCTGCAGGTCCTTGGCACGCAGCGCGGGGTTGTTCTCGATGGCGGTCGCCACCCAGCCGTCGGCGTCGCGCGACTCCGGCAGCACCGGTTGGAAGTCCTTCGGCAGGCCCTTGACCCCGCGCACGTCCTTGCCGGTCAGCTCGGTCAGGCCCTGGTAGGCGTCCTCGAGCACGTTGCGGGCCAGGATCGTGTTGGCGCGCGCGCTGTCGTACTGGGCGCGCGCTTCGTGCACGTCGGTGATCGGCGCCAGGCCGACTTCCAGGCGCTTGGAGGCGTAGTCGAACTGCTTCTTCAGCGCGGTCTCGGCTGCTTCGGCCGCGACCAGCGACTCCAGCGCGATCAGCACGTTGAAGTACGCCGCCGAGGTGCGCGTGATCAGGTCGTTGCCGGCCGCCTGCAGCTGGAAGTCGCTGGCTTCGCTCAGCGCCTTCTGGCTCTTGTGGCGGGTGAAGTTGCCGCGGTCGTAGATCATCTGGCTCAGGCGCACATCGGTGCTGCGCGTGCTCGAGTCGGTCTGACTGTCGCCGCCGCCGATGGAACCGTCTGGGTTGGTGATCAGATTGCCGCGGTTGTGATTCTCGGAGCGGTTGAACGTGGCGGTGCCGTCGATCTGCGGCAGCATCGCCGCGCGGGTCTGCACCGCGCCTTCCTTGACGGCGAGGCGGCTGGATTCGGAGGCGGACAGTTGCGGGTCGCTGTCGCGCGCCAGCTCGTAGGTCTGCAACAGGTCTTCGGCGGAGGCCGTGGCCGGCATCAGGGCTGACAAGCCCATTGCAGTGGCGAGGGCGATTACGAGCGGGCGGCGGATCATGCGATGTCCTTGTCCGTGTGGCGTTCTAGTTGAACCGTCCGCATAGGCCATGCAGACGTGTGAGGGTCGTCAGAACTTGAAGGCCGGGGCGGGGGCCGCACCGGCGAGGTAGGGCAGATCGGTTTCGAACAACGATTGGATGCGCGAAGCGTTGACATCGTTGCGCAGCAGCACCGCTTCCATCACCGGCGAGCGGCCGCGCACGACGAACAGTCGGCCGTCCGGTTGCAGCCAGTCGATGAAGCGCTGCGGGATGGCATCCACCGCGCCGGTGACGCAGATCGCGCTGAAGCGGCGGTCCGGCGTCCAGGCGAAGGCATCGGCGGCGATGACCTGGGCGTTGTCGACGGCCTGCCGGGCCAGCACGGCGCGCGCGCCGTCGGCGAGGTCGGCGTGGCGTTCGATGCTGACCACTTCGCGCGCCAGGCGACCCAGGCAGGCAGTCAGGAAGCCGCTGCCGGTGCCGATCTCGAGCACGTCGTCACCCGGGTCCAGCGCCAGCGCCTGCAGGGTGCGGCCTTCGACCACGGGCTTCATCATCGACTCGCCATGGGCCAGCGGCAGTGCCAGGTCGGCATAGGCCAGCCGGCTGTGCTCGGCGGGCACGAAGGCCTCGCGCGGCAGCGTCGCCAGCACGTCGAGCACGCGCGGATCGAGCACGTCCCAGGGACGTACCTGCTGCTCGACCATCAGTTCGCGTGCCTTGATGTAATCCATGGGGTTCATCGGGGGGAAATCTCGCGCGGAAGACCGCGAATTGTACCGGTAATGACCCACCGGGCCGGTGCTGGCGCGGCGCACAGAATGGCCGAGCGTCGGCGCGGGGACTGAGTGCCGGAAGTAATCAAGACCAGTCACCCTCCTGTAGTCAATCGCCAGATCTGGTCAGATCAAGCATGCAAGTTGCCCGCATCGGCCATCAACGTGACGCCCGTGCCATACGGGCCGGCGCCGCTTCGCGCACCGCGTAGGCGCGCAGGAACAGATCGACCGATCCGGCAAGGTGCGCTTCGATTTCCTCCTCCGTCGGGGCCGGGCCACCGAACACCAGGCAGGCGTGCGGCTCGCCCTTGAGCAGGGCGAAGAACTGTCCGGCCGCGCGCGGCACATCGGCGATGTCGAGTTCGCCGGCGTCGATCCGGCGCTCGAGCAAGGTGGCGAAATCGCCCTGGACCCGCATCGGGCCGGCTTCCCAGAACAGCTTGGGCAGGGCCGAGTGGGCGACCTGCGGGGTGCACAGCATGCGATGGCCGGCGACCGCTTCGGGCGAGCTGATCATGCTGTAGAAGGCGCGGGCGATGGTCGCCAGGCGCTCGCGCAACGGCGTCGCCGGCGAGGGCTCGAACAACGACGACGGCAGCGACTGTTCGCAATGCGCCTCGATGGCGGCGGCGAACAGCGCGTCCTTGTCGCCGAAATGGCTGTAGACGGTGAGCTTGGAGACCCCGGCCTCGGCGGCGATCTGGTCCATGCTGGAGCCGTCGTAGCCGAGCTGAGTAAACATTCTTTTGGCCGCCTCCAGGATGGCGGCGCGCTTTCCCAGATCCTTGGGACGTCCCGGTCCGGTGGACTTCGGGGGGCTAGGCTGGCGTGAAGCAGTCATGCGGGAATACTAGACTATTGAGTTTGATATTTATACAGTACCGCCAGGTACAATAATTAACCTCGAGGTCACCCGCAATGCGCAGCAGTCCCCCCACCGCTGCCCGCTTCGCCCTGGTTGCGATGCTTGGCCTTTCGACCCTGGCCCTGGCGGCGTGCAGCAGTGACGCCAAACCGGAGGAGGAAGCCCGCCCGGTGCTGGTGACCCGCCCCGGTGAATCGACCCAGACCGCAACCGCCTTTGCCGGTGAAGTGCGCGCCCGCGAGGAAAGCCCGCTGTCGTTCCGCGTCGGCGGCAAGCTGATCGAGCGCAAGGTCGACGTCGGCGCCCACGTGCGCAAGGGCGACCTGCTGGCCGTGCTCGATCCGGGCGACCTGCAGGCGCAGGCGCGTGCCGCACAGGCCCAGCTGACGGCAGCCCAGGCCGAACTGGGTCGGGTGAAGGCCGACCAGGTCCGTTTCGCCCGCCTCGCCAATGAGCAGCTGGTCAGCCGTTCGACGCTCGATGCGCAGAACGCCGCGACCCAGGCCGCACAGGAGCAGGTCAATTCCGCCCGCGCCAACCTCGAGGTCGCCCGCAACCAGGCCGCCTACTCGCAACTGCGGGCACCGGCCGACGGCGTGATCGCCACGCGCAGCGCCGAGGCCGGCCAGGTCGTCGCTGCCGGCCAGGCGGTGTTCTCGCTGGCCGCCGATGGCGTGCGCGAAGTCGCCTTCGCCCTGCCCGAGGGCATCGTGTCGGAGATCAAGCCGGGCCAGCCGGTGCTGGTGGAGTCGTGGTCGCAGACGGGCAAGCGCTGGCCCGGTCGCATCCGCGAGATCTCGCCGGCGGCCGATCCGGCCTCGCGCACCTATGCGGCGCGGATCAGCGTCGACGCACCGGACGGTGCGCTGGAACTGGGTCAGAGCGCGCGGGTGTACCTGCCGGGCGACGGCCATGGCGGCCTGAGCGTGCCGCTTGCGGCCGTGCAGCGTGGTGCCAATGGCAATGCCGTGTTCGTGGTCGATCCGAAGACGTCGACGTTGAAGCTGCAGCCGGTGCAGACCGGTCCGTTCGGCGAGGATCGCGTGCCTGTGATCAGTGGCGTCGGTGAGAATGATTGGGTGGTCGCCGCGGGCGGCCATCTGCTGCGTGTCGGGCAGAAGGTGCAGCCTGTAGATCGCGACAATCGTCCTGTGGCGGCGAACTGACCCATGCGCTTCAACCTCTCCGAATGGGCCCTGCGCCATCGCAGCCTGATCGTCTACGCGATGCTGGTGATGGCCATCGCCGGCACGTTCTCCTACCTCAAGCTGGGTCGCAGCGAGGATCCGTCGTTCACCTTCAAGGTGATGGTGATCCGCACGCTGTGGCCGGGCGCGACCGCCGAAGAGGTCTCGCGCCAGGTCACCGAGCGCGTCGAGAAGAAGCTGATGGAGACCGGCCAGTACGAGTTCATCCGCTCGTACTCGCGCGCCGGCGAATCGCAGGTGATGTTCGTCGCCAAGGATTCGCTGCGCTCCAAGGACATCGGGCCGCTGTGGTACCAGGTGCGCAAGAAGATCGGCGACATCCGCCCGACCCTGCCCAGCGACGTGGTGGGTCCGTTCTTCAACGATGAGTTCGGCGACACCTTCGGCAATATCTACGCGCTTACCGGCAAGGGCTTCGACTACGCCGTGCTCAAGGACTATGCCGAGCGGGTGCAGTTGGCACTGCAGTCGCAGCCGGACGTGGGCAAGATCGAACTGTTCGGCGTCCAGGACGAGAAGGTCTGGATCGAACTGTCGAACGTCAAGCTGGCCACGCTCGGCATCCCGGCGTCGGCAGTGCAGCAGGCGCTCGACGAGCAGAACGCGATGGTGCCGGCGGGATTCTTCGAGACCGGCAGCACGCGCGTGCCGCTGCGCGTGGGCGGCAAGTTCAAGTCGGTCGAGCAGATCCGCGAGTTCCCGATCCGGGTCGGCGACCGCACCTTCCGCCTCGGCGACGTCGCCGACGTGCGCCGCGGTTTCTCCGATCCGCCGGCGCCGCGCATGCGCTTCATGGGCGAGGACGCGATCGGCATTGGCGTGGCGATGAAGGAAGGTGGCGACATCCTCAAGCTCGGCAAGACCCTGGAGGGCGAGTTCGCCGCGCTGCAGAAGACGCTGCCGGCGGGCATGCAGCTGCGCAAGGTCGCCGACCAGCCGGCCGCGGTCGAGGAGTCGGTCGGCGAGTTCATCAAGGTGCTGACCGAGGCCGTCGCCATCGTGCTGCTGGTCAGCTTCTTCTCGCTCGGCCTGCGCACCGGCCTGGTGGTGGCGCTGTCGATCCCGCTGGTGCTGGCGATGACCTTCGCGGTGATGTCGTTCTTCGGCGTGGGCCTGCACAAGATCTCGCTGGGCGCGCTGGTGCTGGCGCTGGGCCTGCTCGTCGACGACGCGATCATCGCGGTGGAGATGATGGCCATCAAGATGGAGCAGGGCTTCAGTCGCCTGAAGGCCGCCGCGTTCGCCTGGGAAAGCACGGCGTTCCCGATGCTCACGGGCACGCTGATCACCGCGGCGGGCTTCCTGCCGATCGCCACTGCGCGTTCGAGCACTGGCGAATACACGCGTTCGCTGTTCGAAGTGGTCACCATCGCGCTGATCGTGTCGTGGATCGCGGCGGTCGCCTTCATTCCGTATCTCGGCGACAAGCTGCTGCCTGACTACGGGCACGCAGCGCCGCCGCCGAAGCCGGGCTCCTTGCCGGCGCGCTGGCGCGGTTTCCGCGAGCGCCTGGCCGATCGCTTCCCGGCCCTCCACGATTACCTCGCGCCGAAGCCGTCGATCGACGGCCACGTCCATGACCCCTACGCCAGCAAGTTCTACACGCGCTTCCGTGGCTGGGTGACGTTCTGCGTGCGCCGCCGCTGGCTGGTGATCGCCGTCACCGCGGCGGCGTTCGTGGCTTCCGTGTTCGCCTTCCGCTTCGTGCCGCAGCAGTTCTTCCCGGATTCGACGCGGCCGGAACTGATGGTCGACGTCGAGCTGGCCGAAGGCAGCTCGCTGCGCGCGACCGCAGAACAGTCCGAGCGCCTGGAGAAGATCCTCGCCGGCCGCAAGGACCTGGCCAGCTATGTCGCCTACGTCGGCACCGGGTCGCCGCGCTACTACCTGCCGCTGGACCAGCAGCTGCCGGCGGCCAACTTCGCCCAGTTCGTGCTGACGCCGAAGAACCTGGACGCGCGCGAGGACATTCGCCACTGGCTGATCGAGGATGTGTTCAAGCGCTTCCCCGAGTTGCAGATGCGGGTGACGCGCCTGGAGAACGGGCCGCCGGTCGGCTACCCGGTGCAGTTCCGCGTGTCGGGCGAGCACATCGACCAGGTCCGCAGGATCGCCTGGCAGGTGCAGCAGAAGATCCGCGCCAACCCGCACGTGGTCAACGTCAACTTCGACTGGGACGAGCCCAACAAGGTCGTGCGCCTGGTGGTCGACCAGGAACGTGCGCGTGCGCTGGGCGTGAGTTCGGCGCGGCTGGCGCAGTTCCTGTCGAGCTCGCTGTCGGGCTCGCACGTGAGCACGTACCGGGAAGGCAACGAGCTGGTCGAGATGCTGCTGCGCGGCCCGGCCGAGGAGCGCCTGCGCCTGGAAATGCTCAGCAGCCTGATGGTGCCGACGCAGAGCGGGCAGAGCGTGCCGCTGACACAGATCGCCACGCTCGAGTACGGCTTCGAGGAAGGCATCATCTGGCACCGCGACCGCAGCCCGACCATGACCGTGCGCGCCGACATCTATGACGGCACGCAGCCGGCCACGGTCACCGCGCAGATCTCGCCCACCCTTGATGAGCTGCGCGCGAAGTTGCCCTACGGCTACTCGATCGATGTCGGTGGCAGTGTCGAGGACTCCGCCCGCGGACAGAACTCGATCGTCGCCGGTGTGCCGCTGTTCCTGTTCGCGGTGTTCACGCTGCTGATGATGCAGCTGCGCAGCTTCTCGCGCAGCTTCCTGGTGCTGCTGACCGCGCCGCTGGGGTTGATCGGCGTGACCTTGTTCCTGCTGGTGTTCCGGGTACCGTTCGGCTTCGTGGCGATGCTCGGCACGATCGCGCTGGCGGGCATGATCATGCGCAACTCGGTGATTCTGGTCGACCAGATCGAACACGACATCGGCGCCGGCGCCGAGCACTGGCAGGCGATAGTCGAGGCCACCGTGCGCCGCTTCCGCCCGATCGTACTGACCGCACTGGCGGCGATCCTGGCGATGATCCCATTGTCGCGCAGCGCCTTCTTCGGACCGATGGCGGTGGCCATCATGGGCGGCCTGACGGTGGCGACGTTCCTGACGCTGCTGTTCCTGCCGGCGCTGTACGCGGCGTGGTTCCGGGTGAAGGCGCCTTAGTCGAAGGCGCCGCGACCGCCTGCCGGCCCGGCGCCTACCAGCCCCAAGGTGCCGCCGGTGCCGGCACCGGCCGGGTCAGGTCGAACTCCACGCGGAACCTGCGATCCGGGCGCGTGAGCTCGTAGGCGAACATCCGTCCCGGCTCGATCTCCATCGCCCAGACGTTGGTCATCGAAGCGGCGCGATGGTTGCGTTCGAACACGCGCTTGGATTCGGCGTCGACCGGGAATTCCTGGCGCGTGGCGCTGCCGCGGCTGACCGTGTCGCCGCCGTACATCGACAACGGGTCCTCGCCACCGTCACGGTGGCGGTGGTCGTGCTTGAGCGTGATCCCGGTCAGGGTCCGCGTCAGCAGCCAGGTGCGGGAATGGTCGTCGCCGACGTGGAACGGGATCGCGATGCGGTCGCGATCGCATTGACGGACATGCATGATCAGCGCCCTGCCGGCAAACGGGTCGCCCGGCATCGCCGGTTCGTCGACGACGATGCGTCCGGCGAAGGCCTTGCCGCATAGCGTCTGCAGGCTGGCGAAGAAGCTGTCGGCGGGCTCCTGCCGGTGGTCGCCGGTGACCGGTGGCGCATCCGCCTCCGGCGGCGCGGAGTGGCATGCCGACAGAAGCAGCACGGAAGCGATGGCAGCGGTGGCAAGTCGGAGGGTGCGCGTCATGCGCGCACCCTAGCCGTGCTGCCGTGACCTTGCAATCAAGCCGTGGTCGTTGGCGGGCCGGGAACCGGAACCCTGGCGGAACCTTCAGTCGCGCATCACCACCGGCTCACATTCGATCTGCAACTGCGCCAGCACCGCGGCGGTTGCCGCCTGGGTGCCGACGCCACGCCCGGCCGCGGCGAGGTCCGCCGTGAAGACTCCGGCATCCAGCGCCGCGCCGACCGCTTTCTCCACGCAGCGCGCCTCGCTCTCCAGTCCCAGCGAGTGACGCAGCAGCAGCGCCGCGCTGAGGATCGTCGCGTAGGGATTGGCGATGCCGCGGCCGGCGATGTCCGGTGCCGAACCGTGGATCGGCTCGTAGAGGCCGACCCTTCCTTCGCCCAGTGACGCCGACGGCAGCAGGCCGAGCGAACCGGCCAGCATCGACGCCTCATCGGTGAGGATGTCGCCGAACATGTTCTCGGTGACGATCACGTCGTACTCGCGCGGCTTGGCCAGCAGGTGCATGGCCATCGAGTCGACCAGCTGGTGCTCGAGGGTGATGTCGGGGAACTCGTCGCCTACGACCCGCGTCGTCACCTCGCGCCACAGCCTGGAGGTCTCAAGCACGTTGGCCTTGTCGACCGAGGTCACCAGGCCGCGACGCTCGCGCGCCAGCGTGCAGGCGCGACGGACCACGCGCTCGATCTCGGCGACGGTGTACCGGCACAGGTCGCTGGCCGAGTCCTTGTCGCGCTGCTTGTCACCGAAGTAGATGCCGCCGGTGAGCTCGCGCACGACCACCAGGTCGACGCCGTTGAGCAGGTGCGGCTTGATCGGCGAGGCGCCGAGTGCGGCCGGGTGCGGTTTGACCGGTCGCAGGTTGGCGTACAGGCCCATGGCCTTGCGGATCGCCAGCAGGCCCTGCTCGGGGCGCACCGCGGCCTTGGGATCGGACCACTTCGGTCCGCCGACCGCACCCAGCAGCACCGCATCGGCGCGCTGAGCTGCGGCCAGGGTTTCGGGTGGCAGCGGCGAGCCGATGGCATCGATGGCGGCGCCGCCGATGAGGTGCTGTTCGAAACGGAAACCGTGGCCATAGCGCTGCGCCACTGCGCGCAGCACCTCGACCGCAGCGGCGGTGACCTCCGGGCCAATGCCGTCGCCGGGAAGAACGACGATGTCAGCTTGCATGGACGAACTCCTGCTGTGATGGCGAATGATTGGGTGGCGACTGGGTGGTGGATTCGAAGCGGCGGGCTTCGAAGAGGCTGATCGCTTCGTCCTGGCGGAGCAGGTAGCCGAGCTGGTCGACGCCTTCGAGCAGGCAGGTCTGGGCAAAGGCATCGAGCGGGAATTCGACGCGGCTGCCGCCGGGCAGGGTCACGCTGCGCTGCGCGATGTCGATGTGCAGTTCGATGCCAGGCCGTTCGAGCAATTCATCGACGACGGCTTCGTCGAGCACGATCGGCAACAGGCCGTTCTTGAGCGCGTTGCTGCGGAAGATGTCGGCGATCTCGGCGCTGATGACCGCGCGCAGGCCGAGGTCGGCCAGGGCCCACGGCGCATGCTCACGTGAGGAACCGCAACCGAAATTGCGGCCGGCGACGAGGATGCCGGCGCCGGCATTCTCGGCGCGGTTGAAGGCGAAATCCGGGTTCAACGAACCGTCGGCAAGGCGGCGCCAGTCGTTGAAGGCGAACTGGCCCAGGCCCTTGCGCTGCGTGGTCGTGAGGAACCGCGCCGGGATGATCTGGTCGGTGTCGATGTTGCGTTCGCGCAGCACGACGGTGCGGGAGGTGAGTTCGGTGAAGGGGCGCATCAGGGGGTCCCGGAGTCGGAGCGAATGCAGACCGTCATCCCCGCGAAGGCGGGGACCCAGCGTCGTGGCCGTTGGCTTTCGTGCCGCGCGAAGCGAAGGCGCTGGGTTCCCGCCTTCGCGGGAATGACGGGGGACGATGTGCGGCGCGCTTCCATCACGCCACCTCCATGATCTGGGCCTGTTGCGCCGGCGCCGTCGTCAGATACGGCCGCGGATCGGTGATCTCCCCGGCGACCGCGCACGCGGCCGCGGTCAGCGGCGAGGCCAGCACGGTGCGTGCGCCCTTGCCCTGTCGGCCTTCGAAGTTGCGATTGCTGGTGGATACCGCGAGCTGCCCTGGGCCGACCAGGTCGCCGTTCATGGCGATGCACATCGAACACCCGGGTTCGCGCCATTCGGCACCGGCTGCACGCACGACCTGGTCGATGCCTTCGGCTTCCGCTTCGCGCTTGACCTGCGCCGATCCAGGCACCACCAGCATGCGCACGCGCGGATGCACGTGACGTCCGCGCAGCACGCTGGCGGTTTCACGCAGGTCGGACAGGCGCGAGTTGGTGCAACTGCCGACGAAAACCACGTCGACCGGTCGGCCCGCCAATGCCGCGCCCGCCTGCCAGCCCATGTAGTCGAGCGCCTTGGCCTGGTCGCCATCGCCGGAGGCGGGCACGTGCGCAGCGATCGCCGCGACCTGGCCCGGGTGGGTGCCCCAGGTCACCGTCGGCTGGATGTCGGCGGCATCGATGCGGACCTCGCGGTCGAACCGCGCACCTTCGTCCGTGCGGAACCGGCGCCACTGCGCAACTGCCGAATCGAAGGCCGCACCTTGCGGGACGCGCGGCCGCCCGCGCAGGTAGTCGAACGTAACCTCGTCCGGCGCGATCAGTCCGGCGCGCGCGCCTGCCTCGATCGACATGTTGCACACCGTCATCCGCTGCTCCATCGACAGCGCACGGATGGTGGAACCGCGGTACTCGATGACATGGCCGGTACCGCCGTTGACGCCGATCACGCCGATCACGTGCAGGATCAAGTCCTTGGCACTGACGCCTGGAGCAAGCGCGCCATCGACGTTGATCGCCAGCGTCCTGGGTTTGCGTTGCAGCAGGCACTGCGTGGCCAGCACATGGCCGACCTCGCTGGTGCCGATACCGAATGCGAGCGCGCCGAACGCACCGTGGGTCGCGGTGTGGCTGTCGCCGCAGACGATGGTCTGGCCGGGCTGGGTCAGGCCCAGCTCCGGGCCCATCACGTGGACGATGCCGCGCTGCGGGCTGTCGTAGTCGAACAGCTCGACGCCGAAGCGCGCGCAGTTCTCGCGCAGCTGGTCGACCTGCGCGCGTGCCTCGGCATTGACGTATGGGTGCTGGCCATCGGCGCCGGCAGGCAGGGTCGGCGTGGAATGGTCGAGCGTGCCCTTGGTCAGTTCCGGGCGGCGCACCGGCAGGTTGCGCTCATCGAGCTCCGCGAAGGCCTGCGGCGAGGTCACTTCATGGATCAGGTGCAGGTCGACGTAGAGCGTGGCCGGCGCCGTCTCGCTTTCGGGCGTCACGACATGGGCGTCCCACAGTTTGTCGAACAGGGTTTGCGGTGCTTGGCTGGTCATTGGCTGGGCTTGTGGTTGTGCTTTCAAAGCCCTTCTCCCGCGCGCGGGAGAAGGGTTGGGATGAGGGCGCTCTTGCGCTAGGCAATCGCCGCCGTCCTGCGCTCGGGTCCGGCAGCGCCAACCGCGCGCGTGCGCAGCACCCGGTTGGCGATATCCAGCCACGCCAGCGCACTGGCTTCGAGGATGTCGGTGCTGGTGCCCGAGCCGGTGACCTCGACGCCGTCGATGCGCGCGATCAGGCTGGCCTGACCCTGCGCGTCGTCGCCGGTGGTGACGCTGGAGACCTGGTAGCTGTCGATCTCCAGCGCCAGCCCCGTGGCGCGGGCCAGCGCCGCGAACAGCGCGTGCACCGGGCCGTCGCCGATGGCGGCCTCGCTGACGGTGGTTCCGTCGGCATCGACCAGCTGCACGCTCGCGGTGGGCAGGCTGTCCTGCGCGACGCCGGTGCTGACATGCAGGCGGGCGAGGCGATGACCGCGCGCGGCGCGCTTGTCGGCGCCGAGCACCAGCGCCTCCAGGTCGGCATCGAATACTTCGCGCTTCTTCTCCGCCAGCGCCTTGAAGCCGGCGAACACGGAGTTCAGCTGCGCCTCGTCGAGGGCGAAGCCCAGCGCCTGCAGGCGATCGCTCAGCGCCGCGCGGCCGCTGTGGCGGCCCATCACCATCTGCGACTGCGCCCAGCCGACGTCCTCCGGCCGCATGATCTCGTAGGTGCCGCGGTGCTTGAGCATGCCGTGCTGGTGGATGCCCGACTCGTGGGCGAACGCGTTCTGTCCGACCACGGCCTTGTTGCGCTGCACGGCCATGCCGGTGATGCGCGACAGCAGGCGCGAGGTCGGCACCAGCCGGCGACTGTCGATGCGGGTGTGCGCGCCGTAGTACTCGCCGCGCACGCGCAGGGCCATCACCAGTTCCTCGAGCGCGCAGTTGCCGGCGCGCTCGCCGATGCCGTTGATCGTGCACTCGACCTGGCGCGCACCGCCCTCGATTGCGGCCAGCGAGTTGGCGACGGCCAGGCCGAGGTCGTTGTGGCAGTGCGCGGAGAATACGGCCTGGTCCGCGCCGGCCACATTCGCCCGCAGGTACTCGAACAGGGAGCGGATCTCGCTCGGCGTGGTGTAGCCGACGGTGTCCGGGATGTTGAGGGTGCGAGCACCGGCGGCAACTGCAGCGCTGCAGATCTCCGCCAGGAACTCCGGCTCGGTACGCAGCGCGTCCTCGGCAGAGAACTCGACATCGTCGGCGTGCCGGCGCGCCAGCTCAACGCCCATCACTGCGCGCTCCAGCACCTGCTCGCGGCTCAGGCCCAGCTTGTGCTCGCGGTGCAGCGGGCTGGTCGAGATGAAGACGTGGATGCGCGGGTGCACGGCACCCTCGAGCGCCCGTGCGCAGGCCTCGATATCGCCCTGGTGGCAGCGGGCCAGCGTCGCGACAGTGGCGCCACGCACTTCGCGGGCGATCGCGCGCACGGCGCCCATGTCGGTCTCCGAGCTGGCCGGGAATCCGGCCTCGATCACATCGACACCCAGTTCCGACAGCGCATGGGCGAAGCGAAGCTTCTGCGCCGGCGTCATGCTGCAGCCCGGTGACTGCTCACCGTCGCGCAGGCTGGTGTCGAAGATGCGTACTCGGGAGGCGGGGTCGTTCATGCGGTGAGCTCCTCGGTGCGGGTGCGCACGGCAGCGGCGCGAATGGGTGGGGTGGTGGGTGTGGCGGGACGGAACGTGGTGATGGCCGGCTCCAGTGACGCCTGCGCCGGGTGCTCGCGATGGCGGCGGCGCGGCCGCCGCGGTGCGCGCGGACGTATCTCCGAAAGCAGTTGCGCGAGCACGCCGGCATCGAGGTTGCCGCCGGAGACCACCGCGCACTTGCGCTTGCCGGCGACGCGACGGCCGGCGGCCAGTGCCAGCGCGCCCGCGCCCTCGGCGATGACGTGCTCTTCCAGTGCCAGGCGCACGAGCGTTTCGCGCAGCTCCGCCTCGCGCACGACGATCACGTCATCGAGCAGCTGCGACAGCAGCTGGCGGGTCAGATGGCCGGGCTCCTTGACGCGCACGCCATCGGCGAGCGTCGCCGCCGGCTCGCGCAGGGCGCAGTCGCCGCGCAGGGCACGACACATCGAGTCGACGCCCTCGACCTGGGCGCCGATCACGCGTACGCGCCGCGCCCCTTGGGGCGCGGACAGGCACGCCCACTTCAGCGCCAGTGCGACGCCCGAAGCGAGCCCGCCGCCGCCGATCGGCACCAGCACCACGTCCGGCCCCAGCGCCGCCAGTTCCAGCCCGACCGTGCCCTGGCCGGCGATCACGTCGGGATCGTCGAAGGCCGACAGCACGCGGTAGTCGTTCTGCAGGGCCAGCTCGGCCGCGAAGGCCTTGGCCTCGTCGTAACTGTCGCCGTGCAGCCGCACCGTCGCGCCCCAATGCGCCACGCCGGCGATCTTGGTCTGCGGCGCGCAGCGCGGCATCACGGTGATCGCATTGACGCCAAGGCGGTAGGCCGCCCACGCCAGTCCCTGCGCATGGTTTCCGGCGGACGCGGCGATGACCGTGCGATGGTCGCCGCGCTCGCGCGCGGCCAGCAGCGCATTGAGGGCGCCGCGCACTTTGTAGGAACCGGTGCGCTGCAGGTTCTCCAGCTTCAGCCAGCAGCCGAAGCGCTCGGCATAGTGGAGCGGGGTCGGCGGCAGGTAGCGGCGCAGGCGAGCCTGTGCCGCCAGTACGTCACCGACGTCGACGGTCTGTACGTGCGTGCTTACGTCGCCGTCCATGGCATCAGACCGCCGTCAGCCAGCCGGCATGCGCCGGCTCTTCACCGCGCACGACGCGGGCATACAGGGCCGACAGCTCGCGCGTGACCGGGTTGTCGCCGAACTCGCGTCGATCGAGGACGCTGATCGGCGCTGCCTCGGCCGCCGTCCCGCAGACGAAGACCTCGTCGGCGTCGAGCAGCTCGTGATGAGTGACGGTGCGCGACTGCGCGCCGCTCAGCCTGATCAGCGTGTCGCGGGTGATGCCGGGCAGGGCGTCGCGGTGCTCCACCGCGGTGACCTGGCCATTGCGCACCATGAACACATTGGCGCCGGTGCACTCGACGACATTGCCGTCCTCGTCGACGAACAGCGCCTCGTCGAAGCCGCGCGACTTGGCTTCGCGCTTGGCCAGGATCGAGTTGACGTAGCCACCGCACAGCTTCAGCGGCGGCAGCGCGCTGGCCGGATTGCGCCGCCACGGCGACACGGTCAGGCGGGTGCGGTCACCGGCCAGGTGCACGCGCTGGGCCATGGTCGCGACCATGAAGTGCTGGCTCAGTTGCGAGACGTCCAGGCCGATGCTGCCGGTGCCGAACCACGCCAGCGGGCGGATGTAGGCATCGCGATGGCCGTTGGCACGCAGCGTCTCCAGCGTCGCTTCGAAGGCGCGCTCGACGTCGAAGTCCAGGCCTATCAGCTCGGCGCCCTTGCGCATGCGCTGCAGGTGCTCGGGCAGGCGGAACACCGCCGCGCCCTGGCGCGTGGCATAGCTGCGGATGCCCTCGAACACGCCGGTGCCGTAGTGCATGGCGTGGGTGGTCAGCGGCGCCTGCAGCGAATCGGCGCTGGCCAGTTTGCCGTCGAACCACAGCATCGGCGTCGTATCAGTCGGAGTCTGGCTGCGGCGCGCATCGTCCAGGCGCGTACCGTCGAGTAGCTGCAGCGGCATCGCCGTGCCTCGCTGGCGCGCGCCCTGTTGACTCTCGGTGACGGTCATTGACACGGCGACACCTCCACCGAGAGGCAGTCGTAGAGCTTGGCGAGCTGGCTCTGCAGGCTGGTGTCGGCGCGGTCGCCCTCGACCGTCAGGCGCAGGTACCAGCGGTCGCCGTCGGGCTGCGCCTCGCCATCGACGGCGAGCGGACGGAAACCACGGCGTTCGGCGGCGCCCAGTACACGCGCCAGCGCACCTTCGGCCTGGCGCAGGGTGAGATCAAGCTGGTATCGCATGGCGGGGGTCCTCGACGGTGGGGGTGGCAATGGCGGCGCGCGCATCCGCTTCCGGATCGAGCATCTGCGCGTTGTTGTGGTTGGGCGGCACCAGCGGCCACACGTTCGCGGCCTGGTCGATGGCCACGTGCAGCAGCGCCGGACCGGGGGCGGCCAGCAGTTGTTGCAGCGCGGCCTCGACGCCGTCGGCGCGATCGACATGCAGCGCCTGCACGCCGAAGGCGGCGGCAACGGCGACGAAGTCGGGGTTGTCGGACAGGTCGATCTCGGAATAGCGGCGCTCGAAGAACAGCTCCTGCCACTGCCGGACCATGCCCAGGGCCTGGTTGTCGAGCAGCACGATCTTCACCGGCAGGCCGTAGCGACGCAGCGTCGCCAGCTCCTGCACGTTCATCAGGAACGAGCCGTCGCCGCTCACGCACACGACTTGCGCCGCCGGGTCCTGCATCTGTGCGCCGATCGCGGCCGGCAGGCCGAAGCCCATCGCGCCGAGTGCGCCGCTGGTCAGGTGCTGGCGCGGTTCCTTCATGCGCCAGTGCTGGGCGACCCACATCTGGTGCTGGCCGACATCGCAGGCAACGATGGCATCGGGCGCCAGTTCCGACAGGCGCTTGAGCAGCGACGGCGCGTACACGCTCTCGCCTGGGGCGTCGTAACGCGCGGCGTGTTCGCGTGCGCGCTGCTGGCAGGTCGCACGCCAGGTGCGGCGGGCGATGCCGTTGCGTCCGTGCAGGTGCGCCGCGCACGGCAGGGTCAGCGCGGTCAGGGTGGTGCGGATGTCGCCGCGCACGCCGACATCGGCGTGGCGCAGCTTGCCGATCTCGCAGGCGTCCAGGTCCATGTGGACGACGCGCGCATTGGGCGCGAACTCGGCCAGCTTGCCGGTGGCGCGGTCGTCGAAACGTGCGCCGACGACGATCAGCAGGTCGGCTTCCTGCACCGCCAGGTTGGCGGCGCGGCTGCCGTGCATGCCGAGCATGCCCAGGTTGAGCGCGTGCCCGGAGGGCAGCGCGCCCAGGCCCTTCAGCGTCAGCACGGTCGGGATCTGCGTGGCATCGACGAAGGTGCGGAACGCCGCCACGCAATCGCCAAGCGCGATGCCGCCGCCACCGTAGACCAGCGGCCGCTGCGCCTGCGAGATCAACGCCAGCGCCGCGTGCAGCGAGGCATCGATCGGTGCGGGCACATCGTCGATGTCGACCGGCACATGCGCCGGCAACGACGAGGCATCGCCGAACTGAACGTCCTTGGGCAGGTCGATCAGCACCGGACCCGGACGGCCGGAGCGGGCGATGCGGAACGCTTCCGCCACCATCCGTGGCAGGTCCTCGACCCGCCGCGGCAGGAAGCTGTGCTTGACGATCGGCATGGTCATGCCGAACACGTCCAGCTCCTGGAAGGCATCGGTGCCCATCAGCGCCGTCGGCACCTGGCCGGTGATGACCACCATCGGCACCGAGTCGAGCATCGCATCGGCGATGCCCGTGACCAGGTTCGAGGCGCCCGGACCGGAGGTGGCGACGCATACGCCGACGCGCCCGCTTGCTCGTGCGTAGCCATTGGCCGCGAATGCCGCGCCCTGTTCGTGGCGGACCAGCACATGGCGCAGGTCCGACCCGTGCAGGGCGTCGTAGAAGGGCATGATCGCGCCGCCCGGATAGCCGAAGAGCGTATCGACGCCTTCGGCCACCAGAGCCTGCACCAGCCAGCGGGCACCGTTCATCACGCGGCCTCGGTCTGCGCCGGGCGCGCGGCGGTGGCCGCTGCCGGTTGCGGTGACGACGCCAGCCACTTCATGTTGGCGCGCAGCTTCTTGCCGACCGCTTCGATCGGATGGTCGAGGTCGGCCTGCTTGAGCGCCTTGTAGTTGGCGTTGCCGGCGGCGTACTCGGCGATCCACTGGCGCGCGAACGTGCCGTCCTGGATCTCGGTCAGCACCTTCTTCATCTGTGCGCGGGTGTTGTCGTCGACGACGTAGCTGCCGCGGGTCAGCGCGCCGTACTGCGCGGTCTCGCTGATGAACTCGTGCATGCGGGTGATGCCGCCTTCATAGAACAGGTCGACGATCAGCTTCAGTTCGTGCAGGCACTCGTAGTAGGCCACCTCCGGTTGATAGCCGGCCTCGACCAGCGTTTCCCAGCCGGCCTGGACCAGCTTGGTGGCGCCGCCGCAGAGCACGGCCTGCTCGCCGAACAGGTCGGTCTCGGTCTCTTCCTTGAAGGTGGTCTGGATGGCGTTCTGGCGCGCACCGCCGATGCCGGCGCAGTAGGTCAGCGCGAGCTGCTCGGCGTTGCCACTGCGGTCCTGGTGCACGGCATAGACGGAAGGAACACCGCGGCCGATCTCGTACTCGCGACGCACCAGCGCGCCCGGGCCCTTGGGCGCAACCAGCACGACGTCGAGGTCATCGCGCGGGGTGATCTGGCCGTAGTGGACGTTGAAGCCGTGGGCGAACAGCAGGCAGGCACCTGGTGCAATGTTCGGCTCGATCACTTCGCCGTAGAGCTGCGGCTGGACCATGTCCGGGGTGAGCACGGCGACAAGCTGCGCGTTCTTGACCGCTTCGGCGGGCGTGGTGACGGTGAATCCGTCGGCCTTGGCCTTGATCTCGGTCGGGCCGCCCGGTCGCAGGCCGATGGTGACGTCGAAGCCGGAGTCGCGCAGGTTCAGTGCATGGGCGCGGCCCTGGCTGCCGTAACCGACGATGGCGACGCGGGGTTTGGAGCTGGTGGTCATTGCAAAGTCCTTGTGGTGTTCGAAGCGGAAGGAGGAGCAGGGACGGACGACTTCATGCGGGACACATCAGGCGAGTGCGGGCTCGCGTGGTTCGGTAGTAGTGCCGGTGCTCGCGTCGACCAGTTGGCTGGCGATGCGGCGGTCATCGAGCGGACCCGGCGCGGTCACGGCGCCGCGCGAGGCTGAACTGACGAGGCGCGCGTACTTGGCCAGCACGCCGGTGGTGACGCGCGGGGCGATGCGTGCAGGTGTGCGCGTGGACAGGTCGGCATCCACGTCGATCCGGCGCGTGCCGACATCGATCCGCACCCGGTCGCCTTCGCGCAGCTTCGCGATCGGACCACCGTGCGCGGCCTCGGGCGAGATGTGCCCGACCATGAAGCCGTGCGTGGCGCCGCTGAAGCGGCCATCGGTGATCAGGGCGACGTCGTTGCCCAGGCCCTGGCCGACCAGCGCTGCGGTCACCGCCAGCATCTCGCGCATGCCCGGGCCGCCGGCAGGACCTTCGAAGCGGATCACCACGACGTCGCCGGCATCGATCTGTCGCGCCTGCACCGCCGCGAACGCCGCTTCCTCCGAATCGAAAACGCGCGCGGTGCCTTCGAAATGCTCGCGACCGTGGCCGGCCAGCTTGACGATGCAGCCTTCGGGGGCGAGGTCTCCGTAGAGGATCGAATAGCCGCCACGCGGCTTGATCGGGTCGTGGATCGGACGGACGACATCCTGTTTGGCCGGTGCGGGAACGTCATCGAGTTCGGTGAAGAACGAGCGGCCGGTGACGGTGGCGATGTCCTCGATCAGGCCCGCGGCGCGCAGCTCGCGCGCGACCAGCGCGGTGCCGCCCTGTTCGAACATCTCCGCGGCGGTGTAGCGGCCGCCGGGCTTGAGGTCGGCGATCACCGGCGTGATGCGCGCGGCGGCTTCGAACTCTTCCAGGTCGAAGGCAACGCCGGCTTCGTGCGCGATCGCCAGCAGGTGCAGGGCGGCATTGGTGGAGCCGGCAGTGGCCGAGACCGCGCGGGCCGCGTTGCGCAACGCAGCTGGGGAGAGGATGTCGCGCGGTCCCGGCCCGCCGTTGCGCAACCGGTCCATCACCAGCGCGCCGCAAGCCCGGGCGGAGGCCGGCTTGTCGGCGTGGATCGCGGGGATGTCGTTCAACTGCAGCGGCGACAGGCCGAGGAAGGTCAGCACCATCGCCATCGTGTTGGCGGTGAACTGGCCGCCGCAGGCACCGGCGCCGGGGCAGGCATGGGATTCGATGCGGTGCAGCTCGGCATCGTCGATGCGGCCGGCGGAGTGCGCTCCGACGGCTTCGAAGACGTCCTGGACGGTGAGGGGGCGGTCCCCCTCTCCCTGGCCCGCTTCGCGAGCCTGTCCCTCCCCAGCGAGGGGGGAGTGGGTGTGCTTCGACGGACATCGGCCGGGCATGATCGTGCCGCCGTAGAGGATCACGGTCGGGATATCCATCCGCGCCGCCGCCATCGCCGCGGCCGGGATGGTCTTGTCGCAGCCGACCAGCAACACCATCGCGTCGAGGCAGTGGCCGTTGACGGCCAGCTCGATCGAATCGGCGATGGTCTCGCGCGAGGCCAGCGAACAGCGCATGCCATCGGAGCCCATCGCGATGCCGTCGGTGACGGCGATGGTGTTGAACTCGATCGGCGTGCCGCCGTTGTCGAGCACGCCCTGGCGCACGTCCTGGGCGAGGTCGCGCAGGGTGAAGTTGCACGGCGACACGTCCGACCAGGTGTGGACGACGGCGACCAGCGGCCTGGCGATCGCGGCGTCGTCCAGGCCGGTGGCGCGCAGCATCGCGCGTGCCGGTGCATGTGCGGGGCCTTGCTTGATGGCATTGCTTCTCACGAACTGGCTTCCTTGGTGGAAACCAGGTCCGCAAAAACAAAAACCCCGCGCCGTTTCGGGCGCGGGGTCTTTGTGTTTCAGACCTGGGTGGTGTGGTGTTGCTTACACGAACCCGTACCCCGCGCTGGCATGCCCGGTAATAAGTACGAGTACAAGAATGAGTGCCGCCGATGCGGTCAGGGTCAACGCAAGTCGCAGCGACTCGGCCGTGCCTTGCGGCCGGGCCTGAGCGGTCTGCGGGTGGTTGCTGCGCTGCGTCATGGAACCGAGGTAAACATGCCCGGCGCGGGCATGTCAACAGTTTCGTATGAAACAGCGCGAGGTTGCGACGGGCTCCTCATCTCCCCGCCAGCCGTTCGCGCAACGCCGCGTAGTCGACCGCCAGAGGCTCTGCGAAGGCCGGCCACGACAGCGTTTGCGCCAATGCCGGCGGCGGTTCGACGGCATGGCCGACGAGCGGTTCGACGATGGTCTCGAACTTGGCCGGGTGGGCCGTGGCCACGACCGCCCAGGGGCGACGATCGCCTTGTGCACGCAGTTGCTCGAGCACATGCAGGCCGGTGGCGGTGTGCGGGCAGGGCACGATGCCGTGGCGCCGTGGCGCCTCGCCGATGGTGGCGGTGATGGTGGCGTCGTCGACCGCGAATGCCTTCAGGGCGTTGCGCAACTGCGCGTCGTCATCGTGCCAGTACCGCAGCCGTTCGAAGTTGCTGGGCGCGCCGACATCCATGGCATTGGCCAGCGTCGCGCGGGTCGCCTGCGGAGCATAGTCGCCCCCGGCGAAATAGCGCGGCAGCACGTCGTTGGCGTTGCTGGCCAGCACCAGCTCACCGATCGGCAACCCCATGCGCCTTGCGAGGAAGGCCGCGCAGGCATTGCCGAGGTTGCCGGTGGGGACGATGAAGTTGAGCGGCTGCCCGTGCTCCGAGAAAAACCTCAATGCCGCGTGCGCGTAGTAACCCACCTGCGGCAGCAGGCGACCGAGGCTGATGCTGTTGGCCGAGCTGAGCGACATCGACTGTCGCAGCGCTTCGTCCGACAGCGCCTGCTTGGCCAGTCGCTGGCAGTCGTCGAAGCTGCCGGCGACGCGGTAGGTGCGCACGTTGGCGCCCCAGCATTCCAGGCCATGCGCCTGGCGTGGCGAGACGCGGCCTTCGGGGTAGAGGATCACCACTTCAAAGCCGGGGCGGCGGTGGAAGGCAGCCGCCACGGCCGCGCCGGTGTCGCCGGAGGTCGCCACGAGGATGGTTGTCGGCGGTGCCCCCTGCGGACGCAAACGCGACAGGGACTCGGCGAGGAAGCGCGCGGCGTAATCCTTGAACGCGGCCGTCGGCCCATGGAAAAGCTCGAGCAGATGGTCGCCTTCGCCGGTCATCGAACGCAGCGGGGCGGGAAAGGAGTAGGCGTGTTCGCAGATCGCAGCTAGCGAATCGCGCAGCGACGAAGCGGCGAAGTACGGCGCAAGCACCGCCTGCGCGGTATCGGCCAGCGTTGCCCCGGGTTGCAGGGTCAGCGTCGGGATGCGCTCGGGCACGTAGAGGCCGCCGTCGGGAGCGAGTCCGGCGACGAGGGCCTGGTCGATCGAGGTGGGAGGTGTATTGCCGCGAGTGCTGGTGAAATTCATGGGAACCACTGGATGAGCTCGCCACCCGTCATTCCCGCGAAGGCGGGAACCCAGTGACATTGCTGTTGATGACTGGTCAAAGCCAAGTCACTGGGTCCCCGCCTTCGCGGGGATGACGAGTGACCTCATTAATGACCTCACGAGATTAATGACCTCACGTCACGTCAGCGGCATCACATCCGCCCGCGGCCCCGCCACCGGCGTGACGTACGCGCGCGAGCCGTACCCCGCCTGCGCGAACGCCGCCTGCATCGCCGGTGCCGCCGCTTCGGCCTCGGCCTTCGACGCGAACCACGCGAACGTGCTCGGTCCGGCGCCGGAGATGCTTGCGCCCAATGCACCGTGGTCCAGCGCCGCTGCCTTGGCCTCTACAAAGCCCGGAATCAGCGGCGCGCGGCGAGGTTCGACCAACAGGTCGTGCAGGCCTTCGCGCAGCAGCGAGGCATCGCCACGTTGCAACCCGGTCAGGAACAGCGCCAGGTGCGAGCTCTGCTCGACCACCAGCGACAGCGGATACGGATCGGCCAGCACCGCGCGGGCGCGACGCGTCTCCAGCATCTGGTCGGGGTGGACGACCACCGCGTGCAACCAGTCGGGCACGGCCAGCGGAATCATCCGCGTTGCCGTGGCCATGACCACGCCACCGAGCAGCATCGGCGCGACGTTGTCGCCGTGGCGACTGCCGCTCGACACCGACTCGCCGTCGAGGGCGAATTCGTACAGCGCCTCGCGCGGCAGTGGCGCGTCGAGGAGGGCGTTGGCGGCGACCAGCGCGGCAACGCAGGAGGCGGCGGAACCGCCCAGGCCGGAGCCGAGTGGGATGCCCTTTTCCAGTTCCAGCTCGAAGCCGAAATCCAGGCCAAGCCCGGTTCGCAGCGAGATCAGCGCCTGTCCGGCGGTGTTGCGCGCAGCCTCCAGCGGCAGCGACTCGGCGCCGGCGACATCGCCGCGGATCGCCGCGATGCGCACTTCCGGCTGGGCGATCCGACGCACCTGGGCGATGTCGCGCACACCAGCGATGGAGTGACCGAGCAGATCGAAGCCGACGCCGATGTTGCCGACACTGCCCGGCGCAAACGCGCGGCACTGCAGGCGCCGATCGTGCGCGGCAGCGCCCGAAGAAGCCTCGATTTCAACCTTCGTCAAATCAGCACTCATGCGTGCGCCTCGACCGGCACGCCGGCATGCAGCAGTGGCATTCCGCTGGGCGATCCCAGAGACTGCGCGATGGCCAGCACATCGCCGAATACACCGGCGGCCGTCACGTCCGGACCCGCGCCCGGACCTTGCACGACCAGCGGATTGTCGGCATAGCGGCGGGTACTGAACTGCACCAGGTTGTCGGTCAGGCGGGTATGGCAGCAGGCGTGTTCGCGCGGCAGGGCGACCACGCCGACGCTGGCGCGACCGTCGCGGTCGAGGCGGGCGAGATGGCGCAGGGCGCGCTGCTCCGCGTCGGCTTCGCGATAGCGCGCCAGCATCGGCGCATCCATTTCATCCAGGCGGGCCAGGAACTCGTCCCGGCCGACCGCGCGCAGTGCCTGTGGCACCAGGTTCTCCACTTCCACGTCCTCCAGCGACAGCACGCGACCGGCTTCGCGCGCCAGGATCACCAGTTTGCGCGCGACATCGAGGCCGGACAGGTCGTCGCGCGGGTCGGGTTCGGTATAGCCCAGCGCCTGCGCCTCGCGGACCAGCTGCGAGAACGCCACGCTGCCGTCGAAACGGTTGAACAGCCACGCCAGTGTGCCCGAGAGCATGCCGTCGATGCCGAACAGCTCGTCACCGGTGTCGAGCAGGTTGCGCAGGGTCAGCATCACCGGCAGGCCGGCGCCGACCGTGGCCTCGTAGCGGAAGCGACCGCCGCCGCTGCGGCTGGCGTCCTGGATGGCGCTGTAGTGGGCCCAGTCGCCGCTGCCTGCATGCTTGTTCGGCGTGACGACGTGGATGCCGGCGGCGAGCCAGTGCGGGTACAGCGCGGCGACCGCCGGGCTGGCGCTGCAGTCGACGATCAGCGCATGTGGCAGGTGCTCGCCGCGGACATGGCTGGCGAAACGCTCGAGGTCGACTGGCTCGGCGGCGCCACCGTCGAGGCGCGCGACCGCGTCTGCCGGCTCCACGCCGCGCTCGTCCAGGTGCATCGCGCGGCTGTTGGCGAGTGCGCGCAGGCGCAGGTCGAGGCCGGAGCGTTTGCGCAGCTGCGGCAGTGCCGCCGACAACTGCAACAACAGGGCGCGTCCGACCTGCCCCGGGCCAATCACGCCGACCGACAGGCTCTGTGGCGACAGCCAGAAGGCGGCATGCGCGGCACGGAGTGCACGCGTGGCGTCCTTGTCGCCGATGGCGACGGAAATGTTCCGCTCGCCCGCGCCCTGTGCGATCGCACGGGCATTCACCCGTGCCTGCGCCAGGCCGCCAAGCAGCCGCGCCGCCACGCCCGGCGTGCCGACCATGCCGTCGCCGACCGCGGCCAGCACGGCGATGCCGTCGGTCAGGGTCACGCCCTGCGCCTGGCTGTCGGCGATGGCATCGGCAAAGGCGGCGGCGATCGCGTCGCGGGCACGTTGTGCCTGGTCGGCGCGGACCACGCAGCAGATCGAGTGCTCGGAGGATCCCTGCGAGATCATCGTCACCGACACGCCGGCCCCGCGCAGCGCGCCGAACAGGCGCTCGGCCGCGCCCGGCACGCCGACCATGCCGTTGCCGACCAGTTCGACGATGGCCATGTCGCGCACCAGGCTCAGGCCTTTTACCGGCGCGCCATCGGGATCGCTCTTCGGGCTGATCAGCGTACCCGGCAGGTGCGGCCGGCGGGTGTTGCGGATCCACAGCGGAATGCCGCGCTCCTGCACCGGCGCCAGCGTCTGCGGGTGCAGCACCTTGGCGCCGAAGTAGGCCAGTTCGCAGGCTTCGGCATACGACATCGACGGCAGGCAGACTGCTTCGGGCACCAGCCGCGGGTCGGCGGACAGCACGCCGTCGACGTCGGTCCAGATCGTCAGCGCATCGGCGTCGAAGAGGTTGGCGAAAATCGCCGCCGAGTAGTCGCTGCCATTGCGGCCGAGCGTGGTGGCGCGCCCTTGCGCGTCGCGCGCGACGAAACCGGTGACGACGACGTGGCCGCTGCCGTTGCGCGCGCGCCACTCGGCCAGTCGCGCGCGGCTGGCGGGCCAATCGACGGCCATGCCCATCTCGCCGGGGTGCACGACCAGCACGTCGCGTGCATCCAGTCGCAGCCAGCCCGGCGCAGTCGCGGCAAGCGCGGCGTGCATCAGCCGCGACGACCAGACTTCGCCCCATCCGGGCAGCGCCGCCGCGATCGGTTCCGCAGCGCTGCCGTCGCCGGCGATCGCGGCGAGCTCGCCGCGCACCGACTCGAACTCCTCATCCAGTGCCGACTGCAACGCCTGGTTGCCGTCGCCGTCGAGCGCGTCGGCCGCGGCACGGTGCCGCTGCCGCAACGCTTCCCAGGCCGGTGCCCAGTCCTGGCCGGTGCGGGCACCGGCGACCAGGGCGATCAGCGCATCGGTGACGCCCTGCATGGCCGACACGACCACTACACGGGTACTGGCCTGGTCATCGAGCAGGCCGGCGGCGATGCGATACAGCGCGGCATCGGCAAGGCTGCTGCCGCCGAATTTGTGGACGTGGCATTGCGCCGTGGGTCTGGCGCGATCGGGTGGTGCGGCATCGGCGGAAGGCATGGCTCGGGCTCCTGGTGGGCCCCGCTTCCGGTCCGGGTGCACACCTGCGCACCCGGGTCGGGTGCGGAGGCGTGGTCTGGTTCAACTGGACACGCCCGTCCGCACCCCGAAAGGAGTGGTACCGGTACCCGTGGTAATCGCAACGGCCACGACGTCGACGTCCCGGCGTGAGCCCGGGATGTGCTGTGTCTGCGGCGGCATGTTGCGATGCGTCATGGAACGAGAAGATCACGCGGTTCAGGGGGCTGTCAACAGTTGCATCTGTAACGGGAAAACGGCCTTCCGCATCCGCCGGGGCCACCCGCCCAGGCCTTATTCAACGCAGCAGTGCAGTCGCAGCGCTGGCCATGGCAGCGCCGGATTGCAGCTCCTTCACCAGCAACGATTCGAAGGCCGGCGGATCCTCGATGTGCGGGATATGGCCGACCCTGTCGATGACGCGCAACCGCGACTGCGGCACCAGTGCCTGCAGGCGACGGGCCTGCGATATCGGCGTGACAGTATCGTCGGCGCCCCACAGCAAGGTCAGCGGCACCTGCAACCGGCTGATGCCTCCCGGGTCGGTGCTCGAACCCCGCTCGGGGACGCAGGCGAAATGGTAGGCCCATGCGCCCAGTGCACCGGTGGCACCGTCCAGGCTCGACGGTCGGCGGTACTGTGCGAGGCGAGCGGACGTGATCGCCTCCTTGCGAGCGACGAAACTCGCCAGCAGCTTCCTGCTCCACAGCGGGTTGGTCGCGGTGGCGGCGAGCACGGTGTGGCGTAACGGCGCGATCGCGAACGCGCGGCAGGAGGTCGAATCGGGTGCTGGTCGCGAATCCAGGCCGAGTGCGGCATCGACCAGCACCAGCTGGCGCACGCGCGCCGGCGCGACCAGCGCCAGCTCCAGTGCGGGACCGCCACCGAACGAGTGGCCAACGACAATGGCGCGATCGACGCCATGATGATTGAGCACGCCGACCAGTCGTCGCGCCTGCGCGGCGCGACTGAAATCGACCTGCACCGACTTGTCCGAGTAGCCGAACGGCGGCAGGTCCACGGCGATCACGCGGTAGCCGGCCTGGCTCAACGCCGGAATCAGACTGAACCAGGTGCCGCTCCACGCGGCCGTCCCATGTACCAGCAGAAGCGGCGTGCCATCGGCGCGGCCGCTGACCTGCGAATGCACCATCACGCCATCGACGCGGGTGTAAGTGCCTCCCGCAGGTGCGCTCGCGACCACCGCATCGCGCTCGTGGACGAACCCGTAAGCCAGGCTGGCAAGCAGGTACAGCACCAGCATCAGCAGCGAGAGTCCAAGCACGCGCAAGGGCCAGGTGAACACCGTGCGGGGGCTAGTAGTCAAAGACGTGCTCCACCGGCCCGCCGCTGGCGACCTGACTGGACAAGAGCGCATCGAGGCGTGCAACCGGAACCTCCAGCACCCGGCGCTCGAAATCGGCACGGGTCAGGATCGGCTGCCGGATCAGCACGCGTGCATCCGCCTGGACCGGTTGCGCGACCGGCGCGACCACGCTGACCAGGATCAGGCCGCGGTTGCCGGCGATCTCGACGAAGCGGCTCCCGCCCAGCGAGAGCGTGGTCGCGTAGTCGGTGAATGCCTGGTAGCGCGGAACCTCGACGAGCGCCTGCCGGCCGCTGCCCTGATACAGCCGCCGCAACTCGGGCAGCTTGCCTTCGATCCCGTCCGGCAGGCCTTCGACCACCGCCACGGTGGTGGCGCGCGGCGCCTCGAACGTCGACCTCGTTGCCTGCTTGATCAGCGCCGCATAGCCGGCCTTGACGATCCACTCGCTGGTCAGCGCGTAGCGCCGTTCCCATTTGCGCAGGGCGTCGTTCCCCCACCACGGCGTCTGCGTCCACAGCGTCTTCAACGGCGTGACGAAATCGAACTCGTACCAGGGACGTACCCGGATGAAGTCGACATAAGCCCGCGCCTGTTCGGTCGCAAGCCTGTCCTCCGGCGTGGCGTTCGGCGCCGACGTGAGTTCGGTGAGCCGGCCGACCAGGGTTTCGTAGGCGCCCTTGATCGCGTACTCGACCGTCGTGCTCACGCCGATCACCACGATCATCGTGTGGTACTCGCCGTTGAACGGATACTTGCCCCGGGTGGCGCCGATGATCTGCCGATAGGCGCCCCAGAACTGGCCGACATGGCCGAAGAACGGGAACGAGCTTGCCGGCTGCGAAGCCTGCAGCACATCCGCGTACTCGTCCGGGCTGAATACCAGGAACCACTCCGGGAACGTGAGGTAGGTCTGGTCGGCGCCGCGACGGTCCTTCTCAAGCGCCTGCAGCCCGTCCGTCCGCGCCTGCGGCAAGGCCGCGGTGGCGCAGGCCAGCAGCACGACGGCGGTCAGCACGCGCAATCTCAGCAAGCGCGACAGCAATGACTTCATGCGCAGTGACTTCATGGCTCAACTCCGCTGGAAGCACAGCAACGTGTTGAGAGTCGGGTCGTGGGCCTGCAGCAGGCGCGGACCGGTGAGCTCGAACCCGTGCCGCTTCAGGATCGCCACCCACTCGTCGATGGTGCGGAAGTGCCGGAGTTCGCGCGCGTTGGTTTCCCACGACACGCCCAGGCCGGCGTTGAACACCGCATGCGCCAGCGACACCAGCGCCCGCATGTGGTCGTCACCGACATCATGGTCGCGCACGATCAGCAGGCCACCGGGCTTGATCACGCGATGCAGCGATGCAATGAAGGCATCGAGCCGGTCCAGCGGTATGTGGTGGAGGCCGATGTAACAGGTCGCCAGCTCGATGCTGGTATCGGCCACGCTGGCTGCGATCGGCACGTAATCGTCCAGCGGTACGAACCGCCCCAGCTTGCGCAGGCGGCCACGTTCGACGATGTCCACCGGCGAGAAGCCGGGCGCGACGTCGTTGACCAGGACCAGGTCTCCCCGCAGGTCGAGGTGGCGGCGAAGGTCGCTGACATAGCGCCCTGTGCTGCCAATTTCCAGGTAGCCGTCGAAGCGTCGCCGCTGGCCCAGCAGCTCCAGGGTCTGCCGCGACATCTCGCGCTTCTGTCGCGACAGCGACGGAATCGCGTAGGTCAGCTCCGACAGGAACGGCTTGATCGACGGCAGGCGCGACTGCAATGCGCGATAGATCGGCTCATCGTGGCGCTGCGCCCGGGTCGATTCCTGGATCAGGTTGTGGAAGCGATCCTCCGGATAAAGACGATAGATGGTCTGCAGGAACCGGTAGAAGTCGTCGTTGCCACGCGTGTTGCCGTAGACGGCTTCGAAGTCGCCGAGGGGAATGCTGGAAGCCTGGTTCATCGGATGCTCGGGCGTGGCTGCGTAGTAGGTGTCCCACAACACGTTGCGCCAGCGGAAATCGGGGTCGACCCGGCGCTTGAGCGCGAACAGTTCGCTGGCGCGGGGATAGGCCCGGTGGAACTGCGCCGGCGTGGCGTGGGGCTGGTAGGGCAGGTAGTAGGTGCCGCCGCAATCGATGGCGGCATCGATCAGCTCACGCGTCCAGACCGCGACGCGGGCCTTAGCGTTCGCCCGCGTGCGCTGCTTGTAGTAGAGGACGAAGGCGAAGACTTCCTCGCGCGCCCAGGCCAGCATCGAGCCCGGGTCGGCGAAGGCATGGCGGACCGAGACGTTGACCATGTTGACGCGGTGGCGCTTGAGGATCTCCGCCATGCGCGGAACGAACTCGTCGAAGCGCGCGACCGGGACGAAGTATTCCTGCAGCACGTAGGTGCTGCGCTTGCGCGACTCCGGCTCGAGTTCGGCGACGTCGTAGCCGGCTTCGTAGTTGCGCCAGTGCACGGGTCGGGTCAGGTACAGCAGCGGATCGAGCAGGCGCTCGCGCCGCCACTTGCCGCCGATCGACTCGGTGAAGGCCCAGAAGAAATAGCGGTGCAGCGGGAAGTGCCGGCGCAACGGCTGCAGGCGCTGCGGCACGGTGACGGCGTTGCTGGTGCGTCGCCAGGTCACGGCGCGGACGCGCTGGAAATGCGGCGGGTAGAGATCGGCGTTGTGGAACACCGCGTCGACATCGCTGCGTACGCGCTCATGGAAGTACGCGGCATAGCGGCTGGTTGCCATGCAGGCATGCGTGCGCTGCACGCGGGCGTTGTCGGTCAGCTGCAAATCGGCTTCGACGATCACGCCCAGGCCGCCGTAGCCGCCGATGGCGCCATGAAACAGGTCGCTGTTCTTGTCCGCGCTGGCCTCGACCAGGTCGCCATTGGCCAGGACCATGCGGATCGAACGCACCGACAGGATCAGCGGGCCCAGGCCGACGTAGCGGCCGTGCACGTTCACGCTCAGCGAACCGCCGACGGTGAAGTTGGCGTAGGTCTGCATGATCTGGATCGACAGGTCATGCGGATCGATGAAGCGCTGGATGTCGCACCAGCGGCAACCGGCCTGGACGCGGATCACGCGGTCCTGCGGGCGGAACTCGAGCACGCAGTCGAGCGCGCGCATGTCCAGGTGCAGGCTGCCCGGGCTGGCGGTCTGCCCGCCCATGCTGAAATGGCCGCCGCCGACGGAGATCGGCCCGTCGGCGCGACGCACGGCCTCGCGTACTTCGTCGACGCTGGTAGGGGTCGCGACCGCCCACACCCGGACCGGGTTGAGCCGGGTCACGTCGTTGACGATGACCCCGGCGACGTCAGCCCGGTTCAATGGCCGCCACCTTCAGGTAGTCGCGGCCCACCGTCCGCGGATCCTCGCCGTACTGGTTGTCGCCGGCGGTGCCGCGCGCGAACAGCAGCAGAAAGGCCACCAGCAGCGGGCCGAGGACCGGCACCAGCAGCGCCAGCAGCCACGCAGGCGAACGGGCCTGGTCGTGCAGGCGCCGCACCGACAGCGACAGCAGGACCGCAAAGAAGGGTGGGTAGAGCACGAGCGTGCTGGCAGTACCCGCCACGCGCTCGAGAAAGACATAAAGGACGGCGAAAACCGTGCAGGCCACCACGGCCCGCCACAACAGGCTGCGCCGCCGCAGGCGGCCATGCCACCGGGTCCATCCCAGGATCCACTGCGTCATCGTCCCCAACTCCCTGCCAGGTGCCCCTTCCGGCCGGCTGAATACTAGGCATGCCGTCCCCCGGCCGGTCAATCGGCCGCTGCGATTTGCTGGCCGTCGCGGCCCGGCCATGGTCAAATGCGCACTGAAGCGGGGGTACCTGCGCCAGGTGGCGCCGGTTGAGACAGACCCTTCGAACCTGATGCGGTTGAGACCGCCGTAGGGAAGCTTCGCGACACCGCCACGGCCGCGGTGCGCGCCGCCGCTTCGTCCCGCCCCCATCCGGACGAACGCCATGAATGCAGTCCCCTCCGAACTTGTCCGCCAGGCTGAGCAGCTGTCGGCCGACGTCACCCGCCCGATCCCGGGCTCGCACAAGATCCACGTCGAAGGGTCGCGTCCGGACATCCGCGTGCCGATGCGCGAGATCGCGCTGGCGCGCACGCCGACCATGTTCGGCGGCGAGGACAACGCACCACTGGCGGTGTACGACACTTCCGGTGCCTACACCGACAGCAACGCGGTGATCGACCTTGCCCAGGGCCTGGCGCCGCTGCGCGCGCAATGGATCGCCGACCGCGGCGACACCGAAGCGCTCGCCGGCCTGTCCTCGGAGTTCGGCCGCAAGCGCGAACACGATCCCAGGCTCGATGCGGTGCGCTTCGGCAACCGTCCATTGCCGCGTCGCGCCATCGCCGGTGCCAATGTCACCCAGATGCATTACGCCCGCCGCGGCATCGTCACCCCCGAGATGGAGTTCATCGCGATCCGCGAGAACCAGCGCCTGGAGTCGATCCGAGAGGCGCACCTGCTGCGCCAGCACGCCGGCGAAACCTTCGGCGCCAACATCCAGAAGATCATCACGCCCGAGTTCGTGCGCGACGAAGTCGCCCGCGGCCGCGCCATCATCCCCAACAACATCAACCACCCGGAAAGCGAGCCGATGATCATCGGCCGCAACTTCCTGACCAAGGTCAACGCCAACATCGGCAATTCGGCGGTGTCCTCGGGCATCGCCGAGGAAGTGGAAAAGCTGGTGTGGTCGATGCGCTGGGGCGCCGACACGGTCATGGACCTGTCGACCGGCAAGCACATCCATGAAACGCGCGAGTGGATCATCCGCAACTCGCCGGTGCCGATCGGCACCGTGCCGATCTACCAGGCGCTGGAGAAAGTCGACGGCCGCGCCGAGGAGCTGACCTGGGAGATCTTCCGCGACACCCTGGTCGAGCAGGCAGAGCAGGGCGTGGACTACTTCACCATCCACGCCGGCGTGTTGCTGCGCTACGTGCCGCTGACCGCCAGGCGCGTCACCGGCATCGTCTCGCGCGGCGGTTCGATCCTGGCCAAGTGGTGCCTGGCGCACCACAAGGAGAATTTCCTCTACACCCACTTCGAGGACATCTGCGACATCATGAAGGCCTACGACGTGGCCTTCTCGCTCGGCGACGGCCTGCGTCCGGGCTCGATCGCCGATGCCAACGACGCCGCCCAGTTCGGCGAACTCGAGACCCTCGGCGAGCTGACCCGGATCGCCTGGAAGCACGACGTCCAGACCATGATCGAAGGCCCCGGCCACGTGCCGATGCAGCTGATCAAGGAGAACATGGACAAGCAGCTGCGCGAATGCGGCGAAGCGCCGTTCTACACGCTGGGGCCGCTGACCACCGACATCGCGCCGGGTTACGACCACATCACCAGCGCCATAGGCGCGGCGATGATCGGCTGGTTCGGCACGGCGATGCTTTGCTATGTCACGCCGAAGGAACACCTGGGCCTGCCCAACAAGCATGACGTGCGCGAAGGGCTGATGGCCTACAGGATCGCCGCGCACGCGGCCGACCTGGCCAAGGGCCATCCGGGCGCGCAGGCGCGCGACAACGCGATGAGCAAGGCGCGCTTCGAGTTCCGCTGGGAGGACCAGTTCAACCTCGGCCTGGATCCGGAACGTGCCCGCGAGTACCACGACGAGACGCTGCCCAAGGACGCCCACAAGGTCGCCCACTTCTGCTCGATGTGCGGTCCGCACTTCTGCTCGATGAAGATCACCCAGGACGTGCGCGACTACGCCAAGGAGCACGGCGTGGACGAACAGGCGGCGCTGGATGAAGGCATGGCCGAAAAGTCGGCCGAGTTCCTCGCCCAGGGCGCGCAGGTCTACCACAAGGCCTGATCGCCGCTCGCAGCCGTGCCGTCACCACGCGATGGCGGCACCACGCTGTAAAGGCACTCGATGGGCTACGCTCTGCCGCAATCACACGGACGGGGCAGGGCGAGATGGGCGAGACCCGCATGGGCTGGTTGCGCTGGCGCGTGAAGGCGCGGCGCAATCCATCGGCGTTCCTGCTCGCCGCGCAGCTGCTGAGCCTGGTGCTGTACCCGCTGTTCGACGAGATGCGTTCCGGTCGCGTGCTGTTCGGCGCGTTCGGCGTGGTGGTGATCGTGTTGGCCGTGCTGGTGGTGAACAACAGCCCGGCCAGGACCTGGATCGCCTGGGTGCTGGCGGCGCCGGCGTTGCTGCTGTCGGTGGTAGCCGTGGTCATCGACGACCACTCCCTCGTCACCATCTCCGCCGCACTGGAAGCACTGCTGTACCTCTACGCCGCCTGCAGCCTGATCGCCTACATGCTGGGCGATCACAAGGTCACCACCGACGAGCTGTTCGCCGCGGGCGCCACGTTTACGCTGCTCGCGTGGGGCTTTGCTTACGTCTACTTCGTTTGCCAGGCGCTGTATCCGGGCAGTTTCACCGGCGCGGTCAATCCCGATCAGCCGCGGCCCTGGCTGGAGTTGCTGTTCCTGAGTTTCACGACGCTGTCGGCCACCGGCCTGGGCGACATCCTGCCGCTGTCGTCGCCGGCGAGGGTGCTGGTGATGCTGGAGCAGTTCGCCGGCGTGGCCTACATCGCCGTCGTCGTGTCGCGCCTGATCGGGCTGACCATCCTGCGCAAGTAGCGCACTGGCGGTATTCGCCGGGGCAAAGACAAAAAAATCGCGCCGAAGCGCGAATGGTGGAACAGAGATTTCTGTAGGACGTCGGCGAGAGAGGGCCTGAAGCCACCCCGGATGAACGGGATTGAGCCTTTAAGACGTTAGAATGAGCACTCTGAGCAGTGCTATCCCCCACGCGCCCGGGCTGTTTGCCGGATCGGTCGATTGGACGGATCCGGACCGAACGGCACATGACGGCTGTTCAGCTTGCTGTTCACCATTCGGATCCATGCCCCGACCCACCGAGCCAATAACGCCGACCACGCCGTCCGACAGGATGCGCGTGGGCGACTGCATGGTGGATGTGCCGCTGCGCGAGATCCGTGCGCCGGGCAAGCGCCGGCCGCTGCGCATCACGCCCAAGTCGATGTCGGTGCTGCTGGTGCTCATCGAACAGGCCGGTCGTGTTGTCAGTCGCGACGCGCTGATGGCCGAAGTCTGGCCGGACACATTGCCGACCAACGACGTCGTCACCCAGGCCATCACCCAGTTGCGCAAGGCGTTCGACGACGAGCGCGGCAACCCGCGCTACATCGAGACCATCGCCAAGAACGGCTACCGCCTGCTGGCGCCGGTGGAATGGCAGTACTCGCACGATGACGCGCAGGCTTCGGCATCGGCGCAGGGCGACGATGCGCGCTGGGCCGACCCGTCGCGGACGACGGCCAAGTATCCGGCGATCGCACCGGCCGATCCGAGCGAACCGCTGGCGCCCGTGCCGTTCCCTGTCACCCAGTTGCCGCGCGGCAACTGGCGCTCGATCGCCGCGGTCGTCGGCACGGTGGCAGTGCTGGTGTCGGCCCTGTTGACCTGGGCGCTGGTTCGCGGCGGCGACGTGGCGCCCAGCGGTGCCGAGCCGGTCGCCCCGTCTATCTCGCACGGCCTGCGCAGCGAGCGGCCGTATCGCCTGATCACTTCGATGCCGGGCTTCGAACTGGCGCCGACCTTGTCGCCCGATGCCGGGATGGTCGCCTACGTGGCCATTCCCGAAGGCGAGCGCGGCACGTCGATCATGGTCCAGACCACCGAGCAGACGCAGCCACGCCTGCTGACCCGGCCGCCGGAAGGTGCCGACGACAGCGCTCCGGCCTGGTCGCCGGATGGGCGCTGGGTCGCTTTCATCCGCATCGCCGGCAATGCCTGCAGCATCCGGGTGGTCACCCCCAACGCCCGCGGCGAACACGAGGTCGGCAGCTGCGACTATCGCAATCCACCGACCTTCGACTGGACGCCCGACGGCAACGGCCTGGTGTTCGGCGGCGTGCCGGGCGATCGCGGCAGCCTTGGCCTGCGCCTGCTCGACCTCGACAGCGGCGGTTGGCGTGATCTGGTCTATGACCACGATTCCGACGACCTCGATTCCTCGCCGCGTTACTCGCCTGACGGCAACTGGATCGTGTTCGTGCGCAATGCGCCGCTGGGAGACTTCTGGCGGATTCCGGCCGCCGGCGGCAAGGCCGAGCGCCTCAGCCACCTGCGTGCCGACATGAAGGGGTGGGACTGGCTGGCGCAGGGTCAGGCCTTGTTGTTCAGCGCGATGATCGATGGCGACTACCGCATGTTCCGGCTTGACACCGGTTCCGGTGAGGTGCGCCCGATGGGGTTGGACGATGCGCAATCACCGGTGACGGCGCCCGCACGCCGGGCCATGGCCTTCGTCCAGCGCCGGCCGTACTTCGGCCTGTACCGGGTGGCGCTGGGTCACCCGGGTGCGGGCAGCGTGCACGTGGTCGAGCCGCTGTTCGCCTCGACCTCGCGCGACCTGCTGCCGACCATTGCCCCTGATGGACGCCAGCTCGCCTTCGTTTCCGACCGATCCGGCAGCAATGGCCTGTGGTGGGGCGACCTGACCCAGCCCGACACGCTGCGCATCATCACTGGCGTCCGCCCGGGCGGGCGCTACGCGCCATCCTGGTCCGCCGACAGCCAGCGCCTGCTGGTAACCGGAGTCGATGGCGGCAACCGCAGCGTCCTGCAGGAGGTCACTCCGGCCAGTGGTCGCGTCACCCGCCTGGACCTGCCCGAACCCGACCCCCTCCAGGCCCAGTACACGCCCGCCCCTGACCGCGTGCTGGTGCTGTCGGCCAACAGCGAAGGCCATCCGCAGTTGCGTCTGTACGATCGCAGCCAGAAGCCGTGGCGGTCGCTGGCGCGGATCGGTGGTGTCTCCAACTTCAAGGTCGACGCGGGTCGACGTCGGGTC
This sequence comes from Lysobacter sp. Soil_N_23, assembly GCF_057656135.1. Classification (NCBI taxonomy): domain Bacteria; kingdom Pseudomonadati; phylum Pseudomonadota; class Gammaproteobacteria; order Lysobacterales; family Lysobacteraceae; genus Lysobacter; species Lysobacter sp. Soil_N_23. Next base: position 23,999 of record NZ_JBDGKY010000007.1, on the reverse strand, counting down.
CTGTTCACCCGCCTGACCGAAGGCGGACTGTGGCAGGTCGACCTGGACCTGACCGCCGCCAGCGTTGCCCGCATCGACGAGGCCGAGCCGACCTCCGACCGCTACCGCCTGTGGGCCGTCGCCCCCGACGGCGAGGTCCGCTACGTCGAGCAATTGCAGGGGTGTGCGGCCAGCCTGCGCCGGATCCTGCCGGCAGGCCCGGACGCTCCGGCCAGCTGCATGGACCAGACCCGACGCTCGGCCGTCAACGGTTTCAGCCTCGGCGGCCCGCGCGGTGATGTGGCTTACGTCGCACTTATCGAGTGGGACGGTGCCGATATCGGTTACATGGAGCTTCCGGAGGAACCGAAAGCCTTCATCCCCGGATGGATCAACTAACTGATGCAAAAGGGGAAGTTCCTTTCGGAACTCCTTCGGCAGAGCATTCGTTGCGAATTCGTATAAGTCTCCGCCAACTTTCCTGATGTAGACGCCCGTCTCAGGCAAATCCATTGACCATTCTCGGCACATGAGGTGGACTAAATGGAGCAAGTGCAATGGGCGGACCGCGGCCAGCTGCTGCAGCTCGACACGGCTGAAGGCGCGGTTCAGGGCGGCTGCATCGGTGTTTCCAGGTTGGGCAGCGTGCAGGTTGCCGGTGGCTTCTCGATCTGGGTGCAGTTGCACGGCAGCTCGTGGGTCGAGGCCAAGGAGGGCAAGTTCCGGCTGCGCCGCGGTGACTGGATCGCCTTCGAGAAGGACTCCAAGCCGACCGTCCAGGCCGACCGTTTCGGCATCTGCATGGGTCTCACCCTTTCCGGAGATGCTCTCCGCGAAATGACCCGGTTCGCCGACCGTGGTCTGTACGCCGGCCGCGGCAACATGTCGCGACGCGACGCACGCATCGCCCTGCGCCTGTGGCGCGAGGCCGCCGCGCGCCTGGCCGAGAACCCCTCGGCGATGTTCGACGCCGCCGCGCTGCGGCCGATCCTGCTGCACCTGGCCGGCGTCCAGCGCGAACTGGCCGCGCGCATTCCGCGTTGCCCGGGCCGCTCGCGTAGCCGCAAGCGCCAGGTGTTCGGCCGCCTCCAGCGCGCCCGCCTGTACCTGGAAGGCAATTGCGACCGGGTGGTCCGCATCAGCGAGCTGGCCGAGCTGACCAGCTTCTCCAGCTGGTACTTCTCCAAGACGTTCCACAGTCTCTATGAGGAAAGCCCGCAGGCGGCCTCGGCGCGGATGCGCCTGGAGCATGCGGCCGACCTGCTGACCAGCACCTCGATGATGATCGGCGAAGTCGCCGCTGCCAGCGGCTTCGACAACTGCTGCAGCTTCGCGCGCGCTTTCCGTGCCCGCTTCGGCGAGTCGGCGACCCGCTACCGCGGTGCGGCCGCAGCCACCCGGGCTGCATCGCCGAAGGCCATCGCCGCGACCCGAAACAAGGCTGTCGAGCGCGCCGGCATCTGATCCAAGTAGCCGCTGGCCACTATCTCGCCGCTGGCCGGGCGAGGTAGTGCGCATTGCCCACGCGCGGCAGTGCCCTCAAGGGCACATTCAGCAAAGTCTCTCAGCGCTAGCCGCAAAGCGGTGGAGCGCACCGGAACGTAAGTTTGATGGGCGTTTAACACGCTCATAACAGTTATCTGGAGAGAGATAAATGAACCATCGCAATCTGCGCACCGCGATGCGCGTCGGCATGCTGCCGGCCGGCATCGCGATCGCATTGGCGCCGGCGTTTGCCAGCGCGCAGGAAGCTGCCGCCGAGCAGCAGGGTGCCACCACCCTGGACCGCATCGAGGTCACCGGCTCGCGCATCCGCGGCGCCGACATGGAAACGCAGCAGCCGATCATCACGCTGAGTCGCCAGGACATCGAGAAGCAGGGCTTCACGTCGGTTGCCGACATCCTGCAGAACCTGACCTCGGCCGGTTCCCCGGCGATCTCGCGCTCCGATGCCCTGGCTTCGGGCGAGAACGTCGGTGGTTACTACATCGACATCCGTAACCTGGGCGCACAGCGCACCCTGATCCTGGTCAACGGCAAGCGCCTTGGCGCGACGACCTCGGGCCTGCAGGACCTGAGCCAGATCCCGATGGCTTCGATCGACCGCATCGAAGTGCTGAAGGACGGCGCCTCGGCGATCTACGGTTCCGACGCCATCGCCGGCGTCGTCAACGTCATCACCCGCAAGCGCTACGAAGGTGCCGAAGCCAGCGCTTACCTCGGCCAGTACGGCGAAGGCGACGGCGACACGCAGCAGTACTCCTTCACCGTCGGCTCGTCCGGCGACCGTGGCGGCGTCACGCTGTCGGTCGAGTACAACAAGCAGGAGCCGGTGTTCGCTGGCGACCGCGAGTTCAGCAAGTACGGCAACGCCGGTCCGGGTTACCCGGGTTCGGGCTGGAGCCCGGTGAGCCAGAACGGCGGTTGGTTCGGTCCGTGCGGTCCGGGCGGCGACGAGGATCTGTGCACGCTCAATCCGGGCGGCAATCCGAACAACCCGGCCGACTACCACCCCATCACCGAGGCGGAATACGCCAACTCCAACCAGCAGATGATGCTGTACACCGGTATCGAGCGTCGTTCGGTGTTCGCCAACGCGAACTACGACATCACCGACAACATCACCTTCAACGCCGACATCCTCTACAACCACCGCTCGACCGACCAGCAGATCGCCGGTTACCCGTACCAGTCGGGTTCGTTCGAGCAGGTGCTGTCGGGTAGCAGCGCGTTCAACCCGACCCCGGGCACCGACGTCGACTTCGTCCGCCGCCTCTGGGAAGTGCCGCGTACCACCAAGAGCGACCTTGAGACCTACCGCTTCGCCGGTGGCTTCAACGGCTACTTCGAGCTTGGCGGCCGTGGTTGGGACTGGGACGTCGGCGCGCTGATGAACCGCAACAACGTGACCAAGCGCGGTCACGGCGACGCCAGCCTGATCGCGACCGAACAGGCCCTGGGCCCGTCGTTCATCAACGCCGACGGCGTCGCCCAGTGCGGCACGTCTGCTTCTCCGATCGGCCTGGATGCATGCCTCCCGTGGAACCCGCTGCTGCCTTACGGCGTCAGCGGCCAGGGCGCGCTGTCGGATCCGGCGCTGCAGAAGTTCCTGTTCCCGTACTACACCGACACCGGCACCACCCGTACCACCAGCTACACGGCCAACGTTTCCGGTGGTCTGTTCGACCTGCCGGCCGGCGAAGTGGGCATGGCGCTGGGTTTCGAGCACCGCCAGGAGCAGGGCCGCTTCGTTCCTGACGCGTTCAACCAGTCCGGCCAGAGCACCGGCCTGGTGGCCTCGACGACCGAAGGCGAGTACTCGCTGGACGAAGTCTATGTCGAGCTGAACGTACCGCTGCTGTCCGACGTCGCCTTCGCCAAGGAGTTGACGGTGAACGTTGCAGGTCGCTACTCCGACTACAGCAACTTCGGCGACACCACCAACGGCAAGTTCGGCTTCACCTGGCGCCCGATCGACGAACTGCTCGTCCGCGGCACCTGGGCCGAAGGCTTCCGCGCCCCGACCATCGAAGACCTGTACGGCGGCACCGGCTCGAGCTTCGAGTCGTACACCGATCCGTGCGGCACCGGTGCGGTCAACAGCGTCAACGGCAATGCCGCCTGTAACGCTGCCGGCGTGCCGCTGGGCTTCGTGCAGCTGGGCCAGGGCCTGCGTCCGTGCTCCACCTACCCGTGCGCAACGCCGGACCAGTTCTTCACCGGTTCCAACCCGAACCTGCTGCCGGAAACCTCGACCAGCAAGACCGCCGGTCTGGTGTGGAGCCCGCGCTGGGTCGAGGGTCTGGACATCTCGCTCGACTGGTACAGCTACAAGATCGAGAACATGATCATCTCCGACGGCGTCGACCGCATCCTGCGCGACTGCTACGTCCTGGGTAACGCCGATCGCTGCAATGGCATCGAGCGTGCCGGCGATGGTCACATCACCAACCTGTTCTTCGGCCTGGCCAACCTCGGCCAGATGGAGACGGAAGGCTGGGATCTGGGCGTGAAGTATCGTCTGCCGGAACTGTCGTTCGGCAAGTTCACGATCGACTGGCAGTCGTCCTACGTCAGCAAGTACGACGAAGCCGGCGAGAACGGCGACGGCGATCCGATCACCATCGGTCGCGTCGGCGAGCCGGGCATCTTCCGCCTGCGTTCGAATGTCGGTCTGAACTGGGAGCTGGGCGATTTCGGCGTGTCCTACATGGCCCGTTACTACTCGGGCATGGAAGAGGCCTGCGTGCCGAACCGCCCCTGCACCGAGCCGGACCACTACGCAAACGGCGAGGCGGACGCGATCCGCAAGGTCGGTTCCAACACGTTCCACGATCTGCAGTTCAACTGGCAGGCACCGTGGAATGCGACGGTGGCGGTCGGTGCGAACAACGTGTTCGATCACCAGGGTCCGATCATGTTCTCCAACTCCGCTGCTCGCGGCAGCGACTTCCCGTACTACGGCGCGTTCGACATCGGCCGCTTCGTGTACCTGAAGTACCAGCAGCGCTTCTGATAGGCTCAAACGCAACACGCAACACCACTACGGCCCCGCGAGGGGCCGTAGTTTTTTGCGGCGGCGGGCCGATCCGGGCACCCCGCCGGCGGCGGCCGCGGACGCTACAATGGCGACCGACTTCCGGCCGGATCCGCGATGAAACTGCAGGTGCCCTTCATCCAGCTGCCCCTGGCATTCGACGCCGGCGCCTTGGCGGCGGAGATCGCCGCGCTCGGCGAGGACGCCTGGCGACCGCATCCGCAGGGATTTGCAGGCAACTCGATGCTGCCGCTGGTGGCGGTCGATGGCGACCCGGGCGACGAAGCATTCGCCGGCCGCATGCGCCCCACGCCAGACCTGCTGCGTTGCCCATACCTGACACAGGTGATCGCCAGTCTCGGCGTGACGGCTGGCCGCAGCCGCCTGATGCGCCTGTCGGGCATGGCCGAAGTCACCCGCCATGCCGACCAGGGCTATTACTGGGCCGAGCGCGTGCGCGTGCACGTCCCGGTCGTGACCCAGCCGACGGTTCGCTTCGAATGCGGCGATGCGGCGATCAACATGGCCGCCGGGGAGTGCTGGATCTTCGATACCTGGCGCCAGCATCGCGTCCTCAACGACGCGGTCGAGTCGCGCGTGCACCTGGTCGTGGACACCGTCGGCGGTGGCGCGTTCTGGGACCTGGTCAACCGCGGTCGAACGCACAACGCGCCGCGCAGCGGCTGGCAACCGCATGACGTCCCGGTCCAGCCCGGCGTCGTTGCGCCATTTCCGTGCGAGTTGGTGAACGTCCCACGGGTGATGTCGCCGTGGGAACTCGATGGCCATCTCGGCCTGCTGCTGGCCGACGCCGTGCCGCACCCGAACCTGCCGCTGGTGCGGCAGATCGTCACGCGCTTTGCCCGCACGTGGCAGGGGCTCTGGTTCGAATACGGCGACGGACCGGATGGGCGGTCGAGCTACCGTGGAGTGCTGGAGCGCTTCACCGAGGAAGTCCGGGTGCCGAGCCAGGCAATGATGCTGAAGAACGAGCTGCACTGGTACACGGCGCTGCTGGCGCGCGTATGCCAGTTCGCGCTGGGGGTCGAGACGTCTCTGCCGGCGGGCGCCGCACGTCAACGCGAGGCCGGCGACAACGGCTAGTGAGCCGCGTGCGTGGCGGAAACGACCAAGGCCGCCCTGCGGCGGCCTTGATCGGGCACGCGTCCGGGCTCAGAAATTCGGCTTGTCTTCTTCCGACGTCGCGTTGTAGCGGGCGATCGCTTCATTGAGGATCGACTTTGCTTCGGCGGCATTGCCCCAGCCTTCGATCTTCACCCACTTGCCCTTCTCCAGGTCCTTGTAGTGCTCGAAGAAGTGGCCGATGCGGTCGAGCCAGTGCTGCGAGACCTGCTCGATGTCGGTGATGTGGGCGTAGCCGCCGAAGATCTTCGGCACCGGCACGGCAATCATCTTCTCGTCGCTGCCGGCCTCGTCGCTCATCTTCAGCACGCCGACCGGCACCGCACGGATGACCGAACCGGGCACCAGCGGCAGCGGCAGGATCACCAGCACGTCGGCCGGGTCGCCGTCGCCGCACAGGGTGTGGGGGACGTAGCCGTAGTTGCACGGGTAGCGCATCGGGGTGGACAGGATGCGGTCGACGAAGATCGCGCCCGAAGCCTTGTCGACTTCGTACTTGACCGGCTCGGCATCCTTGGGGATTTCGATGATGACGTTGATCTCATCCGGCGGGTTCTTGCCGGTGGGGACGAGGTCCAGACCCATGCGTTGCTCCAACTTCTGATGGCCGCGCCAGGACGGCGGGGCGGGGGATTTAGATAAGCGGCCGGGCATTTTACGCGGCCGGCTGCTGCGGCGCAGCAGTGGAGTGTTCAGCTTCGCCGCGGGGCTGCGGGGGCGGGCTCGAGCCCCTCTCCCGCCTGCGGGAGAGGGCAAACGCCCGCGGCTTCCAGGCGTCTGTCTGCGGACGGCGCTCTGGCATTTCGTTGCTTGGTCTTCGGTGGCCCTCACCCCAACCCCTCTCCCGCAAGCGGGAGAGGGGCTAAAGAAAACCGTCATCCCCGCGAAGGCGGGGACCAAGCGACGTTGCTCCGATGCCGTCATTCCCGCGAAGGCGGGGACCCATGGACGTTGCCTCCCGCACCGGCCACGCAAAAGAAAACGGACCGCATGGCGGTCCGTTTGCCCTCACCCCCAACCCCTCTCCCGCAAGCGGGAGAGGGGCTCAAGACCGTCCCGCATTTACAGCAATGGCACCATCAGCAGAGCGACGATGTTGATGATCTTGATCAGCGGATTGATCGCCGGGCCAGCGGTGTCCTTGTACGGATCGCCGACGGTGTCGCCGGTGACCGCCGCCTTGTGCGCGTCGGAGCCCTTGCCGCCGTGATGGCCATCCTCGATGTACTTCTTGGCGTTGTCCCAGGCGCCGCCGCCGGTGGTCATCGAGATGGCGACGAACAGACCGGTCACGATCGTGCCGATCAGCAGGCCACCGAGCGCCTTCGGACCGAGCAGCAGTCCGACCACGATCGGCACCGCCACCGGCAGCAGCGACGGCACGATCATTTCCTTGATCGCCGACTTGGTCAGCATGTCGACCGCCTTGTCGTACTCCGGCTTGCCCGTGCCTTCCATGATCCCCGGGATCTGGCGGAACTGGCGGCGCACTTCCTCCACCACCGCGCCGGCGGCACGACCGACCGCCTCCATCGCCATCGCACCGAACAGATACGGGATCAGACCACCGATCAGCAGACCGATGATCACCAGGTGATCGGACAGATCGAAAGCGTACGTGACACCGGCGTTGTTCGCCGACAGGTTGTGCGTGTAGTCGGCAAACAGCACCAGCGCCGCCAGAGCCGCCGAACCGATCGCATAGCCCTTGGTCACCGCCTTGGTGGTGTTGCCGACCGCATCGAGCGGATCGGTGACATTGCGCACCTCCGGCGGCAGTTCCGCCATCTCGGCGATGCCACCGGCGTTGTCGGTGATCGGGCCATAGGCATCGAGCGCGACGATCATGCCGGCCATCGACAACATCGCCGTGGCGGCGATGGCGATTCCGTACAGGCCGGCCAGCGCGAACGCACCCCAGATCGCCAGGCACACCGCGATCACCGGCAGCGCGGTCGATTTCATCGACACGCCCAGGCCGGCAATGATGTTGGTGCCGTGACCGGTGGTGGAAGCCGCCGCGATATGGCGCACCGGGCCGAACTGCGTGCCGGTGTAGTACTCGGTGATCCACACGATCGCGCCGGTCAGCACCAGCCCGATCAGCGCGCACCAGTACAGGTTCATCGCACCGTGGCTGTTGTCGGCCATCAGCTGGGTGGTGATCGGATAGAACGCGATCGCCGCCAGCACCGCCGACACGATCACGCCGCGGTACAGCGCGCCCATGATCGAGCCGCCTTCCTTCACCTTGACGAAGAACGCACCGATGATCGAAGCGATGATCGACACGCCGCCCAGCACCAGCGGATACAGCACCGCATTGCGTCCGGCATCGGCGGCCATCAGACCGCCCAGCAGCATCGTTGCGATCACGGTGACCGCATAGGTTTCGAACAGGTCGGCAGCCATGCCGGCGCAGTCGCCGACGTTGTCACCGACGTTGTCGGCGATCACCGCCGGATTGCGCGGATCGTCCTCGGGAATGCCGGCTTCGACCTTGCCCACCAGGTCGGCACCGACGTCGGCGCCCTTGGTGAAGATGCCGCCGCCCAGTCGCGCGAAGATCGAGATCAGCGACGAACCGAACGCCAGGCCCACCAGCGCGTGCAGCGCGGCTTCGCCGGTGACGCCCAGGTGGCGCGTCAGCACCACGTAGTAGCCGGCCACGCCGAGCAGGCCCAGGCCGACCACCAGCATGCCGGTGATCGCGCCGCCGCGGAACGCCACATCCATCGCCGGGCCGATGCCCCTGCGCGCCGCTTCGGCGGTGCGCACGTTGGCGCGCACCGACACGTTCATGCCGATATAGCCGGCTGCACCCGACAGCACCGCGCCGATCAGGAAACCGATCGCCGTGTGCCAGCTCAGGAAGAGGCCGATCAGCACGAACAGCACCGCGCCGGCGATGGCGATGGTCGTGTACTGGCGATTGAGGTAGGCGCGCGCGCCTTCCTGGATCGCGCCGGCGATCTGTTGCATTCGTTCGTTGCCGGCGGGCTGCGCGTTGATCCAACGCGCGGAAATGATCCCGTAAAGGATCGCGATGACGGCGCAAACCAGCGCCAATGCCAAACCGTACTGCTCCAGCATGAACCCCTCCCCTTAAGAGTGGACACATCAGGAATTTCGAGTCGATCGCCTTGAGTTGTAGTGCTGCACGGGCCGTGGGGCCACCGCCGCAACGGTCCGACTATCGCACAGACCCCGCGCGGACCGCACCTTGGAGGACGCACCCGGCGAACGCGCTCCGGCGCCGGTTGTGATCGATGTCGCAGGCGTGAATCCTTCGTTCAGCGCGGTCATGCCAGCCTTCTGGACCTGTCACCACGGGGGCCGCCCCTGCCATGCGACTGTTGCCCGCCCTGCTGCTTGCCACGCTCGCCCTGCCGGTACTGGCGGCCAATCCCAAGTCGGATCCCAAGCCCGAGATCAGCCGTGAGCCGGCCAGGCCGCAAGCGCTCAACACCGTCCACACGCTGCGCCAGATCCCCGAGGCGTGCGCGCGCCTGGAAGGCATGTTCACCGGCCAGGCGGCCGAGCCCTACGCATTCGCGGTCGTGCGCATCAGCCCGACCTGCCAGCCGCGCGCGCGATTCGTCGATGCGGCCAAGGCCAAGCCATCGGAGAAAACAGGCTGGAAGCTCAACGACCTGATCCGCGTGCCAAGCGCCGCTTGCGGCACCCAGTTCGCGGTCGTGCGGGTGTGGCGCAAGCCGGTCGATGTCGCCACGCCGGCGCTGGACGCCCAGGGCAAGGCGCGCATCTACCTCGATGAGGCGCACCAGCAGGCGAAGGCGGGGCAGATGGCAGCGGTGCCGATGTTCGCCGCGCAGATGGCGGTGGAAGGCACGCCGTGCGCCAAATAGGCCCGCCGACCACCGCAGGGACGAAGGCCGCACTTGCGGCCTTCGCCGCACGGGCGAACCACTTGTCGGCAATCGCCGACGAGCGCGGTAGAGCCTCATGAGCACCTTGCCGCCTTCCTTGATTGGCCTGGGCTCTTATCTGAGCTCCACGTTCTCCGCTATATATCCTTCGATGGCGGTGCCTGCCGGAACCTCGACGTCCTTGCCCTTCTTGAGCACGCCCAGCGCACCGAACAGTACGACAAGTGTCGTTGTGGCGGCCGTCGTATCCTGGCCATGACTTGAGAGCTTGTTGCGCAGGCGGATGCGCTGCTCGCCCGGGCCTTCCAGAAAATCGAGCCGATAGTAGATCTCGCCGCCTTGGCCAACACGTCGTGCCGGTTCCGCATACGTGACCGTTCCACTAGCCATTGCTCCCGCGGGAATGGCGACTGTGTCGCCGACCAGCAGGTCCCGCAGCAATTTCAGGCGGACGATGTCGCCTTGCTTCGCGGTCTTCGAGCTCAGGACGTCCAGCAGCTCCAGCGTGACGATCGTGCCCTCCTTGATCATCTGTTTGGAGTCAGAGGCTAGTGGCATAGCCGGCGCAGTGGCGGGCGCTGCTGGCTCGCCCGGCGCCGAAAGGGCCTGCGCCAGCGCGCATGGCCCAATCGCAGAGAGCACAAGTGCGACTGCAAGCACCGATGCCACCGAGCTCCGAGGGATGCTCGTTGGTCCAACGGAGCCCATGTTCATCGGGCGCTTTGCTTGAGCGCTTTTGCGGCGAACTGCGCGATCTTCTCGGCGAAGTCCTGCATGCCCTTGGCATCCGACCCGCCAAGCACTCCGCCCACCTTGCGGTCGGTGACTTCTGCCTCGGCAAGCGTGGCGTCGTTTGCCTTGTCGGACAGTCGCGCCTTAACGCCGAACTTCTGTGCGCCGGCCAGGCCCATGCTGAAATAACGGGCCGCCTTGTTGCCCTGCTGGAAGTCGCTCATCTGGCCGTGCAACACGACCGAATTGCCACCTTCGCAGCTGCCTTCACCGATGGCGACGATCCGGGTGCCCTTCACCTTCTTGCCGAGCTCGGCCACTACGGCAAGCTGGATCTGGTCGAGCTTGTGGTCGGGCAATCGCGTCAGTTGCGCAGACTCCTTGCTGTCCACTTCACCGGTTACGGTGAATCGCTCGACTTCCACACAGTCCACGGCGGCGTGCGCCATGCCCGTCGCCGATGCAGCCGCGAGGGCCATCGCCATTACGATCTTCTGTTTCATCTTCGCATCCCCCTGTAGCGAGTTGAGATACCCCAGCGAGGACGTGCGCATCCAGGCGGCTCGCAGCCGCGCAAGATCAAGCCTCCCCCCCAGGCCGCTCCGGGATCCCCAAAGCGGTTGCCAGATTGGTCAAGTCATGGGGTCAATGCAATGGGACAAATTCGTCAGGGCTCGAAGGCGGGCAGCTTCGGCTTCACCGCCGAGTTCTTCAAGGTCACGTACTTGGGAATGCCATCGCGCCCGTACGGCGGCGGCGCCTCGCCGCGAATCAACGGCTCCAGGTAGCGGCGCGCCGCAGGCGTGATGCCGTAACCGTCCTTGCGGATGAAGCCGGCCGGCATCTTCTTCTCATGATTGGCGACCTTCGACAGCGGCGCCGGCTCGATCTTCCAGCGGTATGGCGAATCGCTGCTGCGCATGATCACCGGCATCACCGAGTTCATGCCCTTGAGCGCGAACTCCACTGCTTTGCGTCCGACCGCCTGCGCCTGTTCCAGATCGGTCTTCGAAGCCAGGTGCCGCGCCGAACGTTGCAGGTAGTCGGGCAATGCCCAATGCACCTTGTAGCCAAGCGAATCCTTGACCCGGCCGGCGAGGAACGAGGCGACGCCGCCGAGCTGGGTGTGCCCGAACGAATCCTTGCCGCCGCCGGCATCGGCGACGAAGCGACCGTCCGCGGTCTGGATGCCTTCGCTGGCCACGACCACGCAGTAACCGACGCGCTCGACGGTGGCTTTGACCTTGGCGAAGAAGTCGGCTTCGTCGTACGGACGCTCCGGAAACAGGATCAGGTGCGGCGCATCGTCGACACCTTGTCCGGCCAGCCCGGCCGCTGCTGCCAGCCAGCCGGCATGCCGCCCCATCGCCTCGTAGACGAACACCTTGGTCGAGGTGTCGGCCATGGCCGCGACGTCGAGCGCGCACTCGCGCACCGACACGGCCGTGTACTTGGCGGCCGAGCCGAAGCCGGGGCAGCAGTCGGTGACGGCCAGGTCGTTGTCGACCGTCTTGGGCACGCCGACGCAGGTGAGCGGATAGCCGAACTCGGCGGCCAGCTGCGAAACCTTGAGCGCGGTGTCGGCCGAATCGTTGCCGCCGTTGTAGAGGAACCAGCGCACGTCGTGGGCGCGGAACACATCGAGCAGGCGTTCGTAGCGGGCGCGATCCTGGTCCAGCGACTTGAGCTTGACGCGGCACGAGCCGAAGGCGCCGCCGGGGGTATGGGCCAGGGCCCGAATCGCTGCCGCCGACTCGCGGGAAGTGTCGATCAGGTCCTCGCGCAGGGCGCCGAGGATGCCGTTGCGGGCGGCCAGCACCTTGACCTTCCGGGCCCGGGCGGTCTCGATGACGCCCGAGGCGGTGGCGTTGATGACAGCGGTGACACCGCCAGATTGGGCGTAAAGCAGGGTTCCGGAGGGCATGTCCATTCCTGGGGTGTGGGGGCAGGACCAGGCCGGGATGCGGTAAGCTGCCCGCAATATTTGCCCGGCGGGGTTGGGTCGTGAGCGAGTGTAGCGCCGCCGCGGGCAGTCGCCCGGAGGCCGGGCCGCCAGCACCGCGCGCGGGCCGCGACGGGCCACCAAGAAATTTTCCCGTTCTAGGAGTGATTTTGATGCGATTGGTACTTCTGGGCGCGCCCGGTTCCGGCAAGGGCACGCAGGCAGCGCGCCTCAAGGAGCATCTGCAGGTGCCGCACATTTCCACCGGCGACCTGCTCCGCGCCGAAGTCGCCGCCGGCTCCAAGCTGGGCCTGGAGGCCAAGGAAGTCATGGCCTCGGGCAACCTGGTCAGCGACGAGATCCTGCTGGGCATGCTCGAGGACCGCTTCTCGCGTCCCGACACCCGCGACGGTTTCATCCTCGATGGCTACCCGCGCAACCTGGCCCAGGCCGACGCGCTGGACAAGCTGCTGACCCGCATTCGCCAGCCGATGGACTACGCCGTGCAGCTGGACGTGCCGACCGACCTGCTGGTCGAGCGCATCGCCGGCCGCGCCAAGGCCGAAGGCCGCGCCGACGACAGCCCGGAATCGGTGCGCACGCGTCTGAATGTGTATGACGACCAGACTGCGCCGGTGATCGAGTTCTATCGACAGCATGGCCAGCTGACCGTGGTCGACGGCGTGGGCTCGCTGGATGATGTGTTCAACCGCATCATCGAGGCGCTGGTGCCGGCGAAGGAAGTGGGCTGAATTTGAGCTTCGCTTGGAGCCCCTCTCCCGCTTGCGGGAGAGGGGTTGGGGTGAGGGCCGCTTCTGCAGTCGGCTTCGGTCGACGTCATCGGCGGCCTCCCTCACCCCTTGCCCTCTCCCGCACGCGGGAGAGGGGGAGTGATGGCCGTGCGGCTTCTTCTTCGTTGACGTGGTTGCGATCGTTTGGGATGACTTGATCTTGAAGATTCATATTCTGGGCATTGCCGGCACCTTCATGGGCGGTGTCGCCGCACTGGCCCGCGAACTGGGCCACGAAGTCGAAGGCAGCGACCAGGCCGTCTATCCGCCGATGTCGACCCAGCTCGAACAGCTCGGCATCGCGCTCAAGCAGGGTTACCAGCCGCAGCACATCGCCGCCGACTGCGACCAGATCGTCGTCGGCAATGCGCTCTCGCGCGGCAACGCCGCCGTCGAGCAGGTCCTCGATGATGGCCGCAGTTACACCTCCGGCGCGCAGTGGCTCAGCGAGAACCTGCTGCCAGGCCGCGACACGCTGGCTGTCGCCGGCACACACGGCAAGACCACCACCACCACCATCCTGACCTACCTGCTGCAATCGGCCGGGCGCGAGCCGGGCTTCCTCATCGGCGGCGTCGCCGAGGACTTCGGCGTGTCGGCACGGATCGGTACTGGCCGCGAGTTCGTGGTCGAAGCCGACGAATACGACACCGCGTTCTTCGACAAGCGCAGCAAGTTCGTCCACTACCGTCCGCTGGTGGCGATCCTCAACAACCTCGAGTACGACCACGCCGACATCTTTCCCGACGTCGCCGCGATCCAGCGCCAGTTCCACCACCTGGTGCGGACTGTGCCACGCCGCGGTCGCCTGATCGTCAACGGCGAAGACCGCCACCTGGCCGAAGTGCTGGCCATGGGTTGCTGGACGCCGGTGGAGACCTTCGGCCTCGATGCGAGCCTGGCGCCACAGCCGGTGCAATCGCAGGGCCATGGTGACCGCGCCGACGAACGCTCCGCCGCGAGCGCCAGTTTCAACTGGACCGCGCGCATGATCGAAGAGGACGGCAGCGTCTTTGCCGTCGTCCACGATGGCGTCGAAATCGGTGAAGTCCGCTGGCCGCTGCTTGGTCGCCACAACGTGATGAATGCGCTGGCGGCACTGGCCACCGCCAACGCCGTCGGCGTCGATGTCGCCAGCGTCCTGCCGGCACTGGCGCAGTTCCGCAGCGTCAAGCGCCGCATGGAAGTCATCGGCCAGGCGCAGGGCGTGACCGTCTATGACGACTTTGCCCACCATCCGACCGCGATCGCGACGACACTCGCCGGCCTGCGCGCGAAGGTCGGCGCGGCGCGGATCGTGGTGGCCATGGAGCCGCGCAGCAATTCGATGCGGCTGGGAGCCCATGCGCAAGCGCTGGCACCGTCGCTGGACATCGCCGATGCGGTGGTGTTCCTGCATCGGCCGGAGCTGGCGTGGGACGCCACCACGGTGGTCTCCGCGCTGCGCGGCGACGGCATTGCCGTGGCCGATGCCGACGCACTGATCGCGGTGTTGCGCGAACGCGTCCGCGCCGGCGACCACGTCGTGTTCATGTCCAATGGCGGCTTCGACGGCGCACCGCGCCGCTTCCTCGCTGCCTTGGCGTAACCCTCCACCGGAAATCGTCATTCCCGCGAAGGCGGGAACCCAGCGACTCTGGCGGCCACGCTTACCGGCAAATCGTCCTAGACTGGCGCCAATGCCGGTAGACGACGCCCCGACCCAGTCCCTGGGATTGTTCCCGCTGCACACAGTGCTGCTGCCCGGTGCCGCGATCGGGCTGCGCGTGTTCGAACCGCGCTACCTCGACCTGATCCGCGATTGCGGCCGCGACGGCAAGGGCTTCGGCATCTGCCTGATCATGCAGGGCGAAGAGGTGGGTGCGCCGGCCTCGGCGGCGGCGTTTGGCACCGAGGCGGTCATCGAGGATTTCGGCCGCGGCGACGACGGTCTGCTGACCCTGCGCGTGCGCGGTGCGCGCCGTTTCCACGCGCAGCGCGTGCGCGTGCGCGACAACGGCCTGCAGGTGGCCGACGTGAGCTGGTGCGATCCCGATCCCGATGACGACCTGCGTCCCGAGCACGGCCTGCTGGCGACACTGCTGCAACAGATCATCGACCAGGTCGGCGGCGAGCATGCCAAGGCGCCGCAGGCAAAGTTCGATGACGCTGCATGGGTCGGCTGGCGCCTGGCCGAACTGTTGCCACTGGACGATGCGCAACGCCAGGCACTGCTGCAGCTCGACGACCCGCACCAGCGCCTGGACCGGTTGCTGGCCCTGTTGCCCTGACGGGGCACTCGTTCGTTACGGCTCGCCGCCGGTTTTCACCCGCAATACCTGGGTAGCCCCGTGCGGGTGCGCCGACTGCTGCGATTCCAGCCCCTCGAGCGCTTCGACGACCAGCGCATGCGCGTGACCGTCGTCGCTGGCCGGCAGCCACAGCGCGGCCGCGCCCAGCGGCTTGGTCAGGTGCAAGGTCTGCGTGCTGCCCAGCCAGAGCGGCGTGCCGTCGCCGAGAAGCACCGGCGCCGGCCACAGACGCAGCGCGTACTGCTCGTCCTTGCGGGCGCCCTGGCGCAGCATCAGCAGCGCTTCGGCCTGGGCGTCCAGCGTTGCCGGCAACACCGGCTGCCGCTGTGTCGGCTTGTCGTCGTCGAGCAGGCCAACGGTGTCGACCCAGTTGGCTTGCGGCTGCACGCGCCAGCCCTGCGCCTGCAGGCGCGCCTGCAACGGTGCCAGCGGGCCGGCCACTTGCAGATCGAGCGGCCAGCGCCGGCGCTCGTCGCGTTCGTTGCGTTGCGCCGGCAGGTCGGTCCACCCCTGCTGCCACCACTCGTCCTGGGCCATCACCGTCGTCGGTGTCGCCGCGGCGAACTTGGCCAGCAGCGCATCGGCCGAACGCGGCGCATGCCACAGCGCGGCGATGACGAAGGTCGAATAGAACAGCCACGCCAGCGGCCGCATCCAGAACGAGCGCGCGACGTGGCGGCGATAGGCGATGCCCAGGATCAGCAGCCACAGGATGCCGAACAGCGTGCCGCCAACCAGGTCGCTGGGCCAGTGCGCGCCCAGGTACAGGCGGGCGAACCCGATGGCGGTCGTGACCACGCCGGCGAGCAGGTACGGCCACACCCGCGTGCGCCCGGGCAACTCGCGTGCGATCAGCACCGCGAAGAAGCCGAACACGATCGTGCACATCGTCACTGCGACCGACGGGAAGCCGAAGCCGGCCGGCGCGGTCGGCGGACGCGGCATGTCGATCGCCGCCTCCAGCAACGAGGTCAGGGCCAGGCCGAACACCAGCGCCGCCAGCCAGTGCGCCGCCGCCATCCAGCGCTTGCGCCAGACCAGGTAAGCCAGGGCCACGGCTGCGGCTGGGCCGAGCACGGAGGCATCGCCCACGCTCGCCAGCCCCGCCATCAGGCGGTCGGCAAGCGGATTGCGCAGGCCCCACATGAACTCATGGACCGTGTGGTCGAGCGCAAGCGGGCCACCGCTGGCGAGCAGCGATGCCAGCAGCGTGAACCAGGCCCAGCTGATGCCCAGCAGGCACACCGCCAGCATCAGCAGCGACGGGGATTCCGGGCGGTTCGGATCGATCAGCGCGGCCGCGTAACGACCCAGGTGCGGGTGATGGCGGGTCCAGTACAAGGCCCGTGCCAGCAGGTTGTCGGCGTGCGCGGCGAACCAGCGCCACGTGTAGAGCACGATCGCCCAGACCAGGCCGATGGTGAGCGCCAGTGCGGCCAGCACGATCGCCAGCCGGTCGGCGACCGCGGCGACGGCGTCATACGATTTGCCCAGCGCCCAGCCGGGGGCGAGGAATGCCAGCGACCACACCAGGCAGGCGGCCAGGCTCGGCAGCGCATAGCGGCGCATCGGCATGTGCAGCATGCCGGCGATGGCCGGTACGAACGGACGCACCGCGCCGACGAATCGCGCGATCACGATGCTCATGCTGCCGTGGCGGCGGAACAGTGCCTCGCCGCGATCGAGCCATTGCGGATAGCGCGAAAACGGCCAGCGGCTGCGCAGTTGCGGGCCCCAGCGATAGCCGACCCAGTAGCTCAGTCCATCGCCGATGAAGGCGCCGAGCGTCGCGCAGGCCAGGGCATAGGGGCCGCTGACATGGCCCAGCCCGACCAGCGCGCCGACCGCGAACAGCAGCGGCAGCGCCGGCACCACGATGCCGACGATGACGAGGGCATCACAGAAGGCAATAAGGAAGATGACAGCGCCGGCGGCGATAGGGTTTGCCGCGATCCATGCGGTCGCGCTTTCGATCCAGGCCGGTTCCATCGGCCGATTATAGGCAGCCCGACCATTACGGCGCGATGGTTGATGTGCAGGGTGACCGCAAGCACGGTGACGGCAGGCACGGTGAGGCCGGCATGGGACCTCGCGGTGGCGGCGAGCGATTCCGTACACTGGCGCGATGCCCCCACGCACCACCACCACCGACCTCGACGCCATCGAAGTCCAGGCCCTGAAGGCCGACAGTTTCGGCCGGATCGCGCTGATGCGCGATGACGACGGCCTGTTCGTGCGTCGCGACCTGCGTCATGTGCCGCTGTGGCTGCGCCTGCCGGCGTGGTGGCTGGCGCGGCGCGAAGCCCGGGGTCTCGAGCGCGTCGCGGGCCTGGCGGCGACGCCGCAACTGCTGCGCTGGGATGGCCGCCGGCTCGATCGCAGCTACATGGCCGGCGCGGCGATGTACCAGCAACCGCCGCACGGCGACCTGGCGTATTTCCGGCGCGCGCGGCGATTGCTGCAGCAGCTGCACCGGCGCGGACTGGCCCACAACGACCTGGCCAAGGAAGCGAACTGGCTCGTGCTGGACGATGGTGCGCCGGCGATCATCGATTTCCAGCTCGCCACGCGCGGCAGTCCGCGCGCACCCTGGATGCGCCTGCTGGCGCGCGAGGACCTGCGCCACCTGCTCAAGCACAAACGCACCTATTGCCCGCAATTTCTCACTCCCGTCGAGCGGCGCGTGCTCAAGCGCCACTCCTGGCTGCGCGAGGCCTGGTTTGCGACCGGCAAGCCGGTCTACCGCTTCGTAACGCGCAAGCTGCTGAAATGGGAAGACAACGAAGGGCAGGGGCCGAAACCGTAAGCCGCCCCGCGGCGACGCTTTCTGCCCTGAGCCCTGGAGGACACTGCCATGCGTACCCTGTCTGGAAAGACCCTTTTCATCACCGGTGCCTCGCGCGGCATCGGTCGCGCCATTGCGCTACGCGCCGCGCGCGACGGTGCCAACGTCGTCATCGCGGCCAAGTCCGCGGTTCCCAACCCGAAGTTGCCGGGCACGATCCACAGCGTCGCCGCCGAAGTCGAAGCCGCCGGCGGCAAGGCGCTGGCGGTGCGCTGCGACATCCGCGAGGAAGACGACGTGTATGCCGCGGTCGCGGCCACGGTCGACCTGTTCGGCGGCATCGACATCCTCGTCAACAACGCCAGCGCGATCTGGCTCAAGGGCACGCTCGAGACGCCGATGAAGCGCTTCGACCTGATGCAGCAGGTCAATGCGCGCGGCAGTTTCCTGTGCGCGCAGGCCTGCCTGCCGCACCTGCTCAAGGCGCCCGACCCGCACATCCTGTCGCTGGCACCGCCGCTCAACCTCGATCCGAAGTGGTGGGCGCCGCACACCGCCTACACGCTGGCGAAGATGGGCATGAGTTTCGTCACCCTTGGCCTGGCCGCGGAGTTCGGCCCGCAGGGTGTGGCGGTCAATGCGCTGTGGCCGCGGACGGTCATCGCCACCGATGCGGTCAACATGATCCCCGGCGTGCGCCTGGAAATGTGCCGCAAGCCGGAGATCGTCGCCGATGCCGCGCACGCGGTGCTGGTGCGGCCGTCGGACGACTTCTACGGGCACTTCCTGATCGATGACGATGTGCTGTTTGCCGCCGGTGTCACCGACTTCGCCCAGTACGCGACGAATCCGTTCTGCGAGCACCTGATCCCGGATCTGTTCCTGACCGACTCGCAACTGGCCAGCAAGCCACGCTAGCGCGCACGACCTCCCGCGGCGATCGTGCAGGATCGCCGGCAAGGGCGATTTTCACGGGGCCGGGGCTTCAACGGGGCCGCAGGACGGTCGCGATGGGCGACAATGGCGCCCTCCCCGCATCGCCCGACTTCGTCCCACCATGACTGCCACCAGTGCCGACCTGTTCTCGCTGTCCGAACGCTACTACCTGCCGGTGTACCGGCCCCGCCGGATCGTGCTCGATCATGGCCGTGGCGCACGCGTGTGGGATCGGGAAGGTCGCGAGTACGTCGATTTCGGCGCCGGCATCGCCGTCAACGCGCTCGGCCACGCCAATCCGGTGCTGGTCGCGGCGCTGACCGAGCAGGCCGGCAAGCTCTGGCACACCAGCAACGTCTTCGTCAGCGAGCCGCCGCTGCGCCTGGCCGAAGAACTGGTCGAAGCGTCGCGCTTCGCCGAGCGGGTGTTCTTCTGCAATTCCGGCGCCGAAGCCAACGAAGCGGCGATCAAGCTCGCGCGCAAGTGGGCCACCGCGCAAGGGCGCGAACCCGACCGTCGCGTCATCCTCAGTTTCCGCGGCAGCTTCCACGGTCGCACCCTGGCCGCCGTCACCGCGACCGCACAGCCCAAGTACCACGAGGGTTTCGAGCCGCTGCCGCCGGGTTTCCGCTACAGCGACTTCAACGATCTCGCCGCTGCCGAGTCCGCAATGGCGGCCGGTGACGTCTGCGCCGTGCTGGTCGAACCGGTGCAGGGCGAAGGCGGCGTCACGCCGGCGACGGAAGAATTCCTGCTCGGCCTGCGCGCGCTGTGCGATCGCCACGGAGCGCTCCTGATCCTCGACGAGATCCAGTGCGGCATGGGCCGCACCGGTCACCTGTTCGCCTGCCATGGCTACGGCGTCACGCCCGATGTCGTGACCCTGGCCAAGGCGCTGGGCAGCGGTTTCCCGATCGGCGCGATGCTGGTCGGCGCCAAGGCGGGCGAGTCTATGCAGTTCGGCGCGCACGGCACTACCTTCGGCGGCAATCCGCTGGCCGCGGCGGTCGCGCGCGCGGCATTGCGCGAGATTTCCTCGCCGCAGGTGATGGCCAATGTCGTGCGACAGTCGTTGGCGATCCGCGACGCACTGGCCGCGCTCGATGCCGAACTGGGCCTGTTCTCCGAGATCCGTGGCTGTGGCCTGATGCTCGGTGCGCAGTTGCGCCAAGCGCATGCCGGCAAGGCCGGGCTGATCCTCGACCTGTGCGTGGAGCAGGGC
Organism: Lysobacter sp. Soil_N_23; assembly: GCF_057656135.1. Lineage (NCBI taxonomy): Bacteria > Pseudomonadati > Pseudomonadota > Gammaproteobacteria > Lysobacterales > Lysobacteraceae > Lysobacter > Lysobacter sp. Soil_N_23. Next base: position 3,751 of record NZ_JBDGKY010000007.1, on the reverse strand, counting down.
CTGCTGCTGCTGCAGGCCGGCCCGGACGTGCTGCGTTTCGTGCCGGCCCTGAACATCAGCGACGAAGATGTCGCCGAAGGCCTGAAGCGTTTGCGCGCGGCGCTGACGGCATTCGTCAACGCCTGACCTCGTCTTGAGCCCCTCTCCCGCAAGGCGGGGTGAGCGGGCACTGCTTGCGAGCCATTGGCTCGCGTGCCCGCGAACGCCCGAGCGCCATGCGCTCGGGCCGGGGCGCGGGTTGGGGTGAGGGCGCTCTTACAGCGTAGCGAACGAAGCCCGCGCAGCCTCGATCGTCCGCGCGATCTCCGCCTCGCCATGCGCACTGGACACAAACCCGGCTTCGAACGCCGAAGGCGCCAGGTACACGCCGCGCTCCAGCATCGCGTGGAAGAAGCGATTGAAGCGCGCGCTATCGGACGCCTTCGCATCTTCGAACGTTTCCACCGGTCCTTCGCGGAAATACAGGCCGAACATGCCCGGCGCACGCGTCGTATGGAACGCGATGCCCGCCTCGCGCGCCGCCGCTTCCAGTCCGTCGCACAACACCTGGGTCGTGCGCTCGAGCGCGTCGTGGAAGCCCGGCGCCTGGATCAGTTCCAGCGTCGCCAGGCCCGCGGCCATCGCCACCGGATTGCCGCTGAGCGTGCCGGCCTGGTAGATGGGACCGCTCGGCGCGACCTGTGCCATCAGCTCACGACGGCCGCCATAGGCGCCGACCGGCATGCCGCCGCCTATGATCTTGCCGAAGGTGGAAAGGTCGGGCGTGATGCCGTAGCGCTGCTGCGCACCGCCCAGGGCGACGCGGAAACCGGTCATCACCTCGTCGAAGATCAACAGCGCGCCGTGCTTCGTGCACAGCTCGCGCAGATGCTGCAGGTAGCCGTCGCGCGGCAGGATGCAGTTGGCGTTGCCGACGATCGGCTCGATGATCAGCCCGGCGATCTCGCCGCCGATTTCGTCGAACAGCTTCGTCGCCGCGCCGAAATCGTTGTAGGCGATGGTCATCGTCAGGTCGGCGAGCGCCGACGGCACGCCCGGCGAATTCGGCAGGCCCAGCGTCATCACGCCGCTGCCGGCCTTCACCAGGAAACTGTCGCCATGGCCGTGGTAGCAGCCTTCGAACTTGACGATGCGGTTGCGCCCGGTGGCGCCACGGGCGACGCGGATCGCCGACAGCGTCGCCTCGGTGCCGGAGTTCACCATGCGCACCATCTCGCAGCTCGGCACGATCGCGGTGATCGCCTCGGCCATCGTCACTTCCAGCGCATTGGGCACGCCGAAGCTGAGGCCGTCGCGCATGGTCTTCTCGACCGCTGCCAGCACCTTCGGATGGGCGTGGCCGGCGATCATCGGCCCCCACGAACCAACGTAATCGATGTAGCGGTTGCCATCGACGTCCTGCAGGTATGCACCTTCCGCGCGCTGGGCGAAGAACGGCTCGCCGCCGACCGACTTGAACGCGCGCACCGGCGAATTGACGCCGCCGGGGATCAGTTCGAGGGCGCGGGTGAACAGTTCGTGCGATTGCGATTGATTCATGGGGGAGTCTCTTGGCTCCCTCTCCCGCTTGCGGGAGAGGGCTGGGGTGAGGGCAGATCGAAGCAGGCGAGGTACCGCCGCACCGCCGCTGCAGGATCATCGACATCAAACACGCCGCTGATCACCGCGAGCAGGTCGGCGCCAGCCTCGATCAGAGGAGGTGCATTGTCCGGGGTGATGCCGCCGATCGCCACCCGCGGCAATCCCAGCGACGCGGAGTCCCGCAGCAGATCGAGGCCTGCCCGGCGTGCATTGGGCTTGGTCGGCGAGGGGAAGAAGGCGCCGAAGGCGATGTAGTCGGCACCCGCCGCGGCCGCGCGCTGGGCCAGGGCCAGATCGGCATAGCACGAGGCGCCCAGGATCGCGCCCTCCGCCAGCGCGGCACGGGCGGCGGCGAGTTCGCCGTCGTCCTCGCCCAGATGGGCTCCGTCGGCGCCGATCGCTGCGGCCAGGCGCCAGTCGTCGTTGATGATCAGGGGAACGTGGTGGCGGCGGCATAGGGGCAGAAGCTCGCTTGCCTGGCGTTCGCGAAGGGTCGGGTCGGCCGCCTTGTTGCGGTACTGCAGCAAGGCGGCGCCGGCCGCCAGCACGGTTTCGACCCGCTCCAGCAGGCGCGCGGTGTCGTTGTCGTCGGGGGTGATGGCGTACAGGCCAGTCCGCAGGGCATGCCGTGACAGCGGCGGATTCATCCTGGAAGCTTCCGTGGGCGCGGGCGCAGTGGGACAATGCGCGTTCCGCAATCCCGCATTATCCGTCCAATTCCCCCGGGTCCGATCCATCCATGTCCGAGCTTGCCGCCGCCACCACCTACCGCACCTGGATGTGCGTCGTCTGCGGCTTCATCTACGACGAGGCCCAGGGCCTGCCGGAAGAGGGCATCGCGCCGGGCACGCGCTGGGAAGACGTGCCCGATACCTGGACTTGCCCGGACTGCGGCGTGACCAAGGACGATTTCGAGATGATGGTGCTCTGAAGCACGGTGCCCTGACCGCCTTCGCGGTCGGGTCGTTCAGTTCGTTCAGGGTGTTCCCAGCCCCGGTCCGAACTTCAGTTCGGCGCCATCCTTGAGCCCCAGCTTGGCCGCTTCGCCGGCATTGAGCTCCAGTACGTAACGCGCGGGCACATTGCTCGGGTAGGGCGGGCAGCCGTCGCCAAGTGAGCACGGCGGGGTGTCGCGACGCTGCGAGACGAGCTTGCGGTCGTTGTCGAAATAGAGGATGTCCAGCGGGATCTTGCAGTTCTTCATCCAGTAGGCGAGCGGTTCCTGGCTCTCGTGGATGAACAACATGCCGTGGTCCTCGGCCATTTCCTCGCGGAACATCAGTCCGCGCGTGCGCTCGGCGTCATCGTCGGCCACCTCCACTTCGAAGCGCTGTCCGCCCAGTTCGACCCAGGGGCTGGAGCCCATGGCGCATCCAGACAGGGCAAGGCCGCAGCAGGCGACCAGAAGGCGGGGCAGGAACATGGCGGAGCTCCTCGTGAGCGTTGATCCGGGACCGTGGCGGCCGTGGCGCGACGAAACATCGTCCAGTGCTGAATGCGAGTCAAGCGGAAATGTGAGTAGCGAGCAGGTCCGGGCGTCGGTCTGCGGAAGGGCGTCGTCCGCCGGGCCGGGGATTGCTCCGCCCCTTAGTCGGACATCCTGTCCGAATGCGGGGCGCGGGACATCCATGTCCCGCTGCGGAGCAATCCCCGGCCCGGCGGACGACGCTTTGGCATTTCGTTGCACGGTCTTCGGTGGCATTCACCCCAACCCCTCTCCCGCAAGCGGGAGAGGGGCTCCAACCGTTATTGGAAGACCGTCATCCCCGCGAAGGCGGGGACCCAGCGACTTCGCACTTACCCGTCATCCCCGCGAAGGCGGGGATCCATGGACGTTGCTCCGGGCCGTTCTGATTGCCCGGAACCGCCTGAACGTGCTCACTCGGCAAAGATGTAAAAAAACTTTAACGACCCCCTTCCATTCCCCGTTGTGCATGTGCACAATGCGCGCCCCGCCACGGTGAACTTCACGCGGCGGGACGCGGAAAAGACGGTGTGGATTCGAGGCGGTTGACGGTTCTCGAACATGCTGTAAGATGCGCGGCCCGGTGGTCCTGGGGCGGTCCGAAAGGGCGCTGAACGGACGGTCGGGGAGCGAAAAAAGATTTCGACACGGTGTTGACGGAATCGAAATTCGCTGTAAGATAGTCGGCTCCCTCGGGCACTTTGG